>NZ_QJHD01000026.1:0-66812 GCF_003184505.1 Blautia sp. BCRC 81119
TCTGGATGATTATCTGCCTTGGAATCCTCTTGTAAAAGAATTCTGTCGATAACCGTTGACCTTTTAGTATAAAAGGCTGACGGTTATTTTTCTATACACTGTTTTATTTGACGCTTACTATATTTCGATGTTTTTCCGCAAATCAACTATTGATAATGGAATAGAAAAAACAGTCTGTCATAACAGAAATTAATCCCATCAAAACAGACTGTTCTTTTTCCTTTACAAATATTACATTAATGAGGTTCCTGCCTCATGCTCATAGAATCTCTTTATTATCTCCTGCACCGGTTTCTCACATATTTCATAGCTGTCGTCCTTCCATGCCTCGGAAGCAGAAGGCAGCTTTGGTGCCCACTCCCATAAAGCAAAGCCACGAAGCCATGGTCGTTTCTTACAGGCCTCAAACATTGCACGATACCATTCACACTGTTCTTCCAGGCGAAGTTCTCCCTGCAATTCCCAGTTATTCGGAATCATCCCGGAACCTTTTCGCGACATACATCCCGCTTCGGCAAAGAAAAATGGTTTCTTATATTTTAAGACTGTTTTTTCGATACGATCCAGTTCCTGCTCCCATTGATCAATCGGATAATATCCGCTGGAAGAGATCATATCGACACAATCCCACCATGATACATGATCTTCCTGATATTTGTCCGTGTTATAAGATACCAGTCCATGATATTCCATTATTTTTCATCTTCTCTGCTCATCCAGCGTGCCCACGCTGCAAGGCCTGCAACATGCTTCACTTCCCCTGTTGCCACAAGCGTCTGGAATTCTTTTACTGAAACCTCATGAAGCTTCAATACTTCTGCCGGACCCAATGATTCTTCTCCAGATTTTCCACATCAGATCGCAAAAAGATGGATTTTCATATCCGGTCTCTTCTTTTTATAATTCGACTCCATTTGTCTCTATCACGTGTTTATACCAGAATGCTGAATCTTTCATAATTCTCTGCTGGTTCCTGTAGTCTACATATACAAGTCCAAATCTGTCTGAGTAACCCTTTGCCCATTCAAAATTATCTATCAAAGACCACTGAAAATATCCTCTGATATCTACTTCCTCTGCTGCCTTTTTCAGTTCTCGCAAATATCTTGCAAGAAAATCAATTCTGTTTGGATCATGCACTTTTCCATCTAATGAGATCACATCATGACAGGATAATCCGTTCTCTGTGATATAAATTGGCTTGTGATATCTTTCATATAAGAACTTCGGTCCCCAACGCAGACATTCCGGTGTTACCGGCCATTGGATCGCAGTCTTTGGAAAACCTTCATACCGGCAAACCTCCTGTGGTTTCCCGTCTTCTCCCATGCGGAAGCATCTTCCATTATAAATATTCTGTCCATAGATATCGATTGGTTCTGAAATCAGGCACATATCTTCCTCTGTGATTTTCGGAAGATATTTTTCATAACGTTCCAATCCCTCTTCCGGATAATGTCCAAGCAAAACAGGATCTGACCACCAGGACACATTCCATGTCCAGTTACTGTCATCCTCCTGAAGAGAAAAATATGCCTTTCTTGCAGCCTCGATATCTTCCGGCCGATCTGTTTCCGGATAACAAACAGATGATGTCGGTGCATATCCGATCGTCAGTTTCTGTTTTCCATAAGTACGGAGCATCTGTACCGCTCTTCCATGTGCTTTCAAGGCATTGTGTGCCATTTCAAAGGTATCTCTCATGGGTGCTTTTACCCCCGGTGCATGTTCTCCGGTAAGAAAGCCAAGTCCGACAAAGCACTGTGGTTCATTCAATGTAAAGAAATGACTTACCCTGTCACTGAATCTTTCTGCAACAAGCTTCGCATATTCTCCAAACCATTCCACGATCTGCGAATTCATCCATCCGCCTCTTTTATAGATTTCATATGGAAGTTCCCAGTGATACAAAGTAATATATGGTTCGATCTTATTTTCCACAAGCTCATCGATCAGATGGTTATAGAACTCAATACCTTTCTCATTCACTCTTCCAAATCCATCTGGTAAAACCCGTGACCAGTCGATGGAAAAGCGATAAGCTTTCAGGCCCATTTCTTTCATTAACTGAACATCTTCTTTATATCTGTGATAATGGTCGCATGCCACTTCGCCGGTGTGACCGGAATATACTTTCCCAGGTTCTTTTGTATACACATCCCAGATGTGCTCACCTTTGCCATCTTCTTTTACTGCACCTTCGATCTGATACGCACTTGTTGCTGCTCCCCAGATGAAATCCTTAGGGAATCCTACATTCTTTCCATTTTCTTTTCCCATATTTTTCTCCTATTGTTTAACTTCTCTTATTATTTCCATTCCTCAATTCCCAGATTCTCTATATAATCAGCAAGTTCTCTCGCCATCTCATAGGTCTCCGGAATTCTGAGATGTCCCGGAGTTACTGCTCCATTTCTCTTAATAATTTTCAAAAATATTTCAAAAATCATTCAAAAAAACTTTCATATATATCGCGTGGAACATATGGATATAAGTCTGCCGTTTCTAGCTGGCATTCCATCACATTTATCTTAACTTTTTCTTTTTCAATAAAACCCTGCTTGTGTAAAAGTTCCATTAACTTATTACCATTTATCAGTTTTACTTCCACCTCTTCAGCGTAAGAAATAGCTGCACCGGAAAAATCACTTGTTGTTATAAAAATCATTTTATCTGCTAATACAACATTATTTGCCCCTACAAGTTTCTGGATATTCGGACGCCCAACTTTATGTCCTATTGAATAACATTTACATTCAACAATCGTTTTTTCTCCCTCTCTGGTAAGTGATATATCATAACCTCCGTCATTTGTCGGGGGAGTTAGTTTAGCTATATACCCTAAACTTTCAAATAATTCCGAGCATAATCCCTCAAAATCAGTTGGTTTCTCCGAATAATAATCAACGATTTTTTGAATATCACTATTACACGCAAATGTCTCTTTCTTCTTTAAAAGGTCGGCACGTTTTATTCTTTCTTCTTTACATAAATCTATTGCAATGCCTTGCAAACGCAATTTTTTGACTACTTCAACTAACTCATATGGTCTTTTTGTAAAAACCAAATAGTTTTCAACATATAATTTACTTCTCTTCCATATGATATAGTTTTTCTTTACTCTCCTGTCTGCTGTACCGTCCTTTTTACTTACAGACCAATAAGGATAATTTAGATAATAATAGTTTTCCCCTTTCTCATTTGATTTCTTTCTTATCTTTATGCTTCTCGGCAATTTTCCTATTCCATATAATTTTGAAAAATTTCTCTTTATTACAAAATCAAATATACTTTTAAAAATGTATATACTTCCTGCTGTTCCCAGTGCAAAAATAAATATTGAGATAAAATCTCGTTCCATTTTTATCTTGATAACCTTTCATTAGTATTTTCTATATGAATTCTACCACATTTAACTAATCTTGAAAATCTCATAGGTTTCAAAATGCACTCGCATTTTTTATTCCAAAAAAACAGAATATTTTTCTTCTCGATTTCCCATTTATCGGTATATTGATTTTCAAATTTGCATATAATATAATGCCAATAGGCAAAAAGTAATTCCAAAAATACTTGTAGCAAAGAACGAAGCCCCGAATTGTAGTAGCGTACAATTCGGGGCTTCTTCTTGTTGATTGTTGAAGTGGTAAACTAATTTTGGACACAGAGGGGTCAATTTCTAGACATAAATGAGTTATAATTCAAACAAGGAATTCTCATATTTAGTCTTAATTGATTTCGTGTTTAACAGGAGGTTTACCATGAAATACACTCTAAAACAACGTTTGGACATTGGGCGCCGTATTTATGAAGGCGAACTAACAAGATTTCAAGCAGCTGAAGAGTATGGTATCAATGATAATACGGCTCGCAATTATATGTGGCTATATCGAGATACCAATCATCTTCCACCTAAAAATGCCGGAAGGAAAAGAATAACGGATGCTTCAAAAACTCCACAAACAATCGAAGCAAAACAACCTGATTTTGAATCATATGAATCCATGACAAAGGAAGAATTAATTCAAGCTCTTATCCAGGCACGTATCACAGAGGCACGATTAAAAAAAGGTTACGAAGTGAAGGGGGATGGTTCGGTAATTCATTACAGCAGCAAGAATATCAAGTGATTCTGGAACTTTCAGGAGAGTTTCCAGTCAGTCTTCTTTGTGATGCTATGGGCATCAATAGAAGTAGCTTCTATTATTGGAAGAAGATGCTCAGCAATCCAGCTCCAAGAACAAGGGCATTGATTGAAAATATCCAGTTATTCCAGAGAGCGTTTCAAGTTTTGTGTAAACAGAAAAAACTGATATAAGACATGTCATTAGTTATCGAGGACAGAACCTGTTTTTCAGGGTTCTGTCCTTGTTTGTATTATAATGCAGTTTTAGGGCATGTCAAGGCTAGAAACATGTATTGTCCTATTTGAAGATTGTGAACGAAATTATAAAAAGGAGATTCTTCTACGTGTTGAAACAAACAAGGCAGTTCAAATCTTTCTTCTGCTGTTTGTTGCATTGATAATAGTGTTAATAATCGCAGCATAGGAGATACCTTCCCTTTTCACATGTTTGTTTCATTCAAGGCATTCCTGCTATCAATACATCTTTTTAAAAATTTTTATCACTTACACTCACGCCAGTTGCGTTTCTAAGACACCAAATGTCCTGACTTCTTAGAAACGCATATATAGCGTTATCAAAAGGGAAATCTATTTAAAGCTTAAACATTTCAAATATTAAACATAAATTGCTATTGGAATAATCATAATTACAGGGGCTTCTATTGTTGTTGTAATTCCACCATTTCCAACAAAATCAGCTAAAGCTGGATCATTAAATACATCTCGAAATTCTTTCATCTTATCTAACTGTAGCTTAGAAAAAACCGTATTCCTTAGTAAACTTATCTCTCCTGAATCCTTGCATATCTGCACTACTTTTCCAAGAATCTTATAATTTCCATCAGTTATCTCACTCATATTATTATTCAAAAAATAATTTTCATCAGTAGGAAGAACCACCTTTAATCCAGACGCCTCACAAATAATATCTTTCTTTCCTCCAGCTTGTAATCCATTGATAAGTCCCTCTATCTGAGCATTGAACTTAGCATCCGACATTAATTTATCCTTTTTGCTCTGATTATTTTTGGGCTTATCGGAAAACAAATTCGCTAAGGCCATCAATTCCTTTAATGCAGACAGCATTTCAATTAACGGATTTGTTTTTAAATTTCCTTGTATTTCAACAAAATCTCCTATTTCATACGTATCAATGTTCCTATTTATTAACTTGGCTGTGTCCAAATCTGCCTTCAATTTCTGAAATAATGATACTGTTGTATGTGTTTTCTCTTCCATTATCGTTTGGTCGCTGCTATTCCCAGATTTCAAATTTCCTTTTAATCCAACACTAAATAATGCAAACAAATTACTCATTCCTATATTAGCTTCAGTATCTTCTTCTCTATTTTTACTCTTTGAGGTCTGTATGTTTTTTACTTCAGAAAAACCATCCTCTATTGTAGCCAGCATATCAAAAACAATTTTAGTATTAAGATATATAGGGATCGTCAGTTTGCTTTTGTCAATCTTTTCATTCATTTTGATTCCTCCTCAATTAATTTTTTAAGTACTTCAATCGAATTTTTCTCTTTCGAAATATTAGTACCAAGTTCACCACGAAACGCTTTAGCAAGAATTGATTTTTTCATCAAATCAATTTCTTCAATAACCGCTTCAGCTTTATTTAAAATAGCCTCATCTTTATTAGATATAGATGTAATTATTTTAACAATTTCGTTTTGCTCTTCCAATGATGGTAATGCAATTTTTACCATCTTTACATCCTGCTGATTAATACTCGCTTGGTTGACTGCCTGCTTGGCATTTTTACGAAGTTCCTGTAGTCCAATAGAACTATTCAAATATCTTATAACGTACTCTGGATTTGCTTTTCGAATATTAATTTTAATACGCATCATGTTACTTTCAAATACACATTGCTCTGGTAATTTACGAATAAGTGCTGACTTTCCTAAGTACGGCATACTATTAACTCTATTCACAACAATATCATTAACAGAAAGCAAATAGGTATGTTTCTCTTCGTCAGTTATTTCTAATCGTTTTAGTTTCTCCCAAGGCTCCAATTTGCCATCATAAAAACAGTCTATTCTTAGTATCTTCGTTCCGCTTCCATAAGAAGTTTTGGGTTTATACATTCCATTTTGAGGCCCTTCTACAATTATTTTTTCAAAATTTATGTATTCCCATGTCTCAAATTTTATATTATTATTTTCTCTCCATTTTGCTGTTAATTTTCCTGTAAAGGCTTTGTTTAGCACTGAATTACATCTTACTTTTTTGCTATCCAATAAACATTCAATCTTTTCTTTTACTTCATCAAGCTTAGAAAACAAGCCCTCAATTTGCTCAACAATACGTCTCTGCTCGGCTAATGGAGGCAATGGAAATGGTATATTGTTCATATCATCACGATTAAATCCAGCTTGTGCACTTCTTCCTTTACTTGCTTTAACGCAAAAATCTTGATAAAACTGAGTAAAATAATACTTATATAAATACTCGTCATCAATTAAATCAGGATATAATTTTATGACTTTTGCTAACGCAACATTATATGCACCTTCATGAGCTCTAAACACTTTACCTAACGACCCACCATAGCGAGCCAAAAGGATATCGCCTTCAAGCGTGGTCTTTGTCGCATATTTTTCTGGTATATATACAGGAACAGGATTATCTCCATAATCTCTTATCTGATACAGCTTAATATATCCTTCTGTTGGTTCAGAGATAAAATAAGATTTTGCTGGTTGTGAACCTCCAGAAATGTCTAATACACCATTATGCTTAACCCAACACCAGTTTTGTGGTATTTCATATGGATGTTCATCTATTGGCAACAGTACATCTTCTATTGCTATCTTAGCTTTCTTTGCCTTCGCCATATCACTCAGCTCCTTCCAGAGCCTTAAGCTCTTTTACTACACTCATAAGCAAATCAACTGCTTCCTCAAGCTGAGCAATACATTCTTCCCCCGATTCAATAGGGTCTGGCAAATCATCATAATCCAGTACAGAATCATCCTTAATCAATCCGAGATCAAGGCTATGATTCTTCCCTTCCTCTGATATCTGATCATATGTGTAGCAACTCCATCTCTCATCCGATATACTTTTCCTGTCCTCTGCTGTATATGCATCCTTAAATCCATCGAAATGTTCTGCCTTTAATGGATTGGTTTTGCCAAATGAAGGCATATTTGTTCTTAAGTCATAAAACCAAACTTTCTTCGTATTACCTTTATCGGTTGTTCCCCTAGTAAAGAAAAGAACATTTGTCTTTACACCCTGTGCATAAAATATGCCAGTTGGAAGTCTAAGTACTGTATGGAGACTACACTTATTCATAAGGTCTTCACGAATTCTTTCACCTTCACCATCAGCAAACAATACATTATCAGGCAGTACCACAGCAGCTCTTGCCTTACCATCTGCTTTAAGTGAACGATAGATATGCTGCAAGAAATTAAGCTGCTTATTGCTTGTCTGAAATGTAAAATCGTCTCTGTTTGCACGCTCTCCGCCCTTTTTTGTTCCAAAAGGGGGATTTGTAAGAACAACATCAAATCCGTTCATCTGTTTCCCCTGATTTGATAAGGTATCACACAGATATATCTTACCATCAATATCGTGAAGCATTGCATTCATCAGAGCCAGCCTATGAGTCTCATGTACAAGTTCTGCCCCTGTAAATGCCTCATTCTTCTGAAATGCCTGCTGTTCTGAAGTTAAAGAAAATAGGTCATCTGTATGTGCCTTTACATATGCATCCGCCGCTATCATAAACCCAAATGTACCACATGCAGGATCGTTACATCTTTCTCCCGGCTGAGGTGCTATTAATTCTGTCATTATATCAATCAGTACTCTCGGAGTAAAATACTGACCTGCTCCTGACTTTTTCTCATTTGCATTTTTCTCTAATAATCCCTCGTAAAGATTTCCAAGTCCTTCTTCTTTTGCAGAATACCAGTCAAGGTCATTGATGTTTGTAATGATTTTCTTTAAGTTTGCTGGCTCTTCAATATTACTTCTTGCCCCTGAATAAATTTCCTGAATACGACCTGTACCTTTTTCGCCCAGCTCACGAAGCAAGTCCTCGTAGAATTTTTTCAACGCAAGTCCATCTTTTTCTGCTAATCTATCCCAGCGGTATTTCTCTGGAATCTTATCCTCGGTTCCTGTTTCCTTTGCCATCTTCAAAAACAAGATGTAAGTAAGTTCTGTAACATACTGGTGATATGTAATACCATCATCTCTAAGAACATTACAGAGATTCCACAACTTTGCTACTATTTCCTGATTTGTCATCTATCATTCTCTCCTTGTAATTTATGCTGAATACATATATCCATTGATTTCATCAATAAACTCATCTAATTTCTGCCCAAATGCCTTGTTTACCGCATTATAACCACCTTTGTTCTTAAATGCATCCGAATCAAAAGTCTCTCTGTTGAGCACTACCTCCTTAAGAAGCTGGGCTTCAATCCTATCCAACCATCCTAACTGAATTTTGCTAAGCTCCGGATGATTAGCCTTTGTCTTTACAATGGCGTTATGTATACGGTCATCTTTACTAATCAAAGCATCTCCAATGCTTCGCTGACGAATAAAGCTTATGATATCCGCTGCAATATCTTCATTTGTCATTTCTTTCCATGCTGTCTGCAGCATAGTCTCGTTGAAATGCTTGCCATCAAGGATAATCTTCAAATCCTTTAGTGACTGTCTTGTTAATTCCTTTGGACGTGTAGCAACTATATTCAAAGCTGCTATCTCATTGATATTATTATCTATAAAATCTCTAAATTCTTTTAGATAGTCCTCTGGCCTTGTAGCATCACCATATCCTCTGGTATGACTACGAAGCTCGTCCGGCTCATCACTTATGAACTTTTCTCTTTCCTTTGGCATCCTCTTGACATATTCAAACGCCTGCCTGTTATTCTTTACAGTTTCAATTGCCTTATCGACCGGCATACTATGAATTTTCTCTATAAATTTCTCTGTCGTCAAACCTCCAGTTATCTGCTCAAATCGTGCTCTGTACTTATCACTCATCTGTGATTTATTCCTACGCATTTTGGCAACGATAAGGTCAATCTGGTTTTTCCTTGCCCTGTCGGTATCTAATGAATCAATACCATCAATTAAATCATCAAATGTAGTTGCTGGATTGGCTACTACTGGTTTCATTGTGGAAACAGGTTCTAACGCATTATAGACACCTACTGCATCATATATCTCAAAATGTGTCTTTCCTATTTCAGGACATAATCTGGTAGCTCTACCAAGCATCTGTTCAAACAAGATTCTTGAACGGATTCTTCTCATGAATACAAGATTCTCTATCTCCTCTACATCAATACCTGTTGTCAATAAATCTACTGTAACAACGATATTAGGATATGTTTCATTCTTAAATCTCCGAATGGCTTCCTTTATCTTTACAGGATTACCATTTTCAATTGATCCGGTAATCTTCATTACCGCTTCCTCAGAGATTCCAAGATTCGTGTAGTAATCTTTTAATATCTGAGTAATCATATCTGCATGAGCATCATCTACTGCAAAGATAAGAGTTTTCCCTTTTTCGTTAGGATCAATATCCTTTGCAATTTCCTGTAAGACTGTCTCATTAAAGCTTTTGTCAACCACTCGCCTATTGAAATCTTCAACTTCAAATTTCAGGTCATCTTCCAATTCTGAACTGTTTGTAATTTCATTTGTAACAGGATCATATATCGGTACTGTTGAACCTTTCTCAAAGCTGATTCCCTCTTCTGATAACTTTGTTTTGATAATATGCGGTGCATCATGGTCAACCAGAAATCCATCGATGACTGCTGTACGATAATCATATGAATATACAGGCTTTCCAAATATCTCTGTTGTATGAAGAGCTGGCGTTGCTGTAAGTGCAATTTTTACTGCATCAAAATAATCAATTACCGCCCTGTACTTACTTCGGAAGTCATTCTGGTCACGATACAGTACCTCATCATCTCCCATTTCTTTGTCCAGAATATAGCCCCTGTGCGCTTCATCTACGATGACCAGGTCATAATCTGATACTCCAAGACTCTTATCTGACTCATTGTACATAATACGTTTCACAAGGCTCTGAACAGTAGCAATATGCACTCTGGTGTCCTTCTCAAATTCTTTATCTTCTAAAGACTTCACATCATACATCTGATTCAAAGTAAGTAATTCTTTAAGCTTAACCTCTTTGAATGTATCCATAGTCTGATCACCGAGTGATGTTCTATCGACAAGATACAGGATTCTCTTAAATCTCCCAGCATCAAGGAATCTATAAATCATTCCAAGCACAGTCCTTGTCTTACCTGTTCCCGTAGCCATTGCAAGAAGTGCTGTCTGCTTATGTTCTGCTATTGCTTTTTCGGCAGCCTGAATCGCTTCTATCTGATAATAACGAAGATTTAAACCATCAGGGTCCTGCAATACCTCATATCCTGTAGCAGCTAACTTCTTATCAGCCTCTACAATATCTTTTTCCAGTGCCTGCTCAATACCTTCTGGTGTTGACCATCCAGATAACGCTTTTGGTGCGTTAAATGGTTCTCTGACATCCAAGCACCATATTCCTGACATCTGTTCATACTGCTTAATATATGGTCTGCCATTGGTGGCATAAAGAAACGGAACCATATATGCACCAAATCTATTGATTACATACTTCTGATGTTCTGACTTAATCATCTTTGCATAGTCCTTACACTGACCATCTAATACTGATGAAATATTTGTATGCTTCTTCTTTGCCTCTATGATACCTACAAGCTTTTCACCTATAAACAAGGCGTAATCTGCATAACCATTATTACCGGTTTTTGAATCTGTAGGCCATTCTGCAATAGCAAGATTCTTTCCCTTAGTTGGTCTTGTACCATTTGAATATCGAAGTTCTCTCGTATCAGCTTCCCATCCGACCTTTCGTAGCTGCTCATCAATAAGCTCTCTTGTCTGTGCTTCTGATAAATGTACATTAATTGCCTTCTGGTACGCTACAGTTCTACGTTTGATATCCGCTCCACCATTTTTCTGTATCTGCTCAATTTCAATCAATAATTGTTGGTTGCGTTCTTCTAATTCTGCGTTTTCTTTTTCAAGGTCAGCTAAACTTACAGTCATATCAACTGGTTGCACATACCCTGTCGGTTCATAATTATAATCACCATATGTCTGCATATACCATACACATAATTCATACATTAACTGCAAATTATTAAGAGCTTTTTCACCTTCATCAGCAGCATTATGAGCGGCATCATTTCTGGCTTTTCTAAGAATATACAAAGTGTTATCAATCTCTCTTGGTAACAAATCATTATTCTTAAGTATTCTGATTCTGTTGGCATGTGTATTATCATATGCCGGCTCTGCTATGCCGTCATATGCAAGCATATACTTTACCATTACTTCTGATAATATCCCCTGCTTAATGATGGATGTATTGGGGTCAGAATATACATACTTTTCTGATAAATCTCCAAGTTTGGCAAGGTCTGTCCAATGTGATTCCAAGAATTGAAAATTACTCATAATCAAGCCTCCTTTACAAACCGACTACGTACTTCATCAAGCTCCTTATCAATATTTCTCAGTTTCTGTAGTAATTCCTCATAGTTTTCAATAAACTTTCTGTTATCTTCTACAACAATTCCTTCACTTGCTTTAAGTGTAACATACTGCATTGTACATAAGTTATATCCATTTTCTGCTGCGATTTCTTTCGTGATAGTATTTGATACTCCCTCAATAACTTCACGATTTCGATATATTTCAGTAATGCGTTGAACATTTTTGTCTGTTATGGTAAAACCCTTTATTATCTTCATAAAAAAATCTTTGGAATTTATCATTATAATATCGTCATTCACTTTATTTTTCTTCAATATAACCAAAGCTGTTGCAACAGATGCGTATGGGAACAGCATATTTTTAGGAAATTCAATAATAGCTTCAATATAATTATCATCTACCAGTTTTTGTCTGATACTACCTGTACTGCCTGAACTAAATAATGCTCCCATTGGAACAAGTATAGCAGCAATTCCATCATCCTTTAATGAAGCTAATGCATGTCTGATAAAAAGGTATCGTGAATCGCTAGTATGTTCATACATGCAATTATCAGATGGTATATTCATTATATACTCTTTACTATATCTTCCACCAAAAGGGGGCTCAAGTATAATTCTATCATACTTTTCATTCTGCTCTATCGGATTATATAAGGAATCCGCACATTTAACGGCTCCAATTTTATTACCACTTAGAATTGTCATAATAGCAGCAATTCCTATAATTGAAACATTAATATCTTGAGCAAAAACCCTGCCTTTACCATTTGCTACAGAATTTACTAAAATACCCGTTCCGCAGCATGCATCATATACTGACATATCATCTTCTACTTCAATAAGTGTTTCTGCAATCTTGGGTAATGATTCAGCTCTACAATACTCTCCGCTTCCTCGTCCTCCACCACTTGCAATCATTCTATCCAATATTATTTTTGCAATATTATAGATTTCTGTCTCATCTTCAAAATTCAAATTATTAACTTCTTCAAAAATAATTCTCACATTTTCAGCATCCGCCTTCTCAATAGCTGAATCAAAAGATTCTCTCAACACACCTTCTTCTATTCTAAACTCTTTTTCAACCGCACTTACATATTCTAATAAGCCTTTAGAGTCTATAAGTTTTCCATAAGTCAGTGATAAATATCCAAGAGAAAACTTTTCATCATAAGAACTGAATTTTTCCTTCTTCAACTCAAGATATTTAAATAATAATCCATAAAGCATCACTTTATGTAATTCTGTTATCTCAAATGCTCCACGTAATTTATTTGCAGCAACCCATAGATTTTCTATCTTTTTAATCTTCATTGCCAATACCCTCCTTTATGCTTGCTAATACAACATTTTCCATCAATTTTGTTTCATTATCTATCATTTCCTGAAGAGTAGCTTTCTTTAATCCACTAAGTACAAATGCTTTTCCTATATCCTGCATATCCTTCATATTAAGTTCAGGTACTTCCAATGCCCTAATATCAGTAATCTTAATCATTGGTCTTGCTGAACCTACAACCTTTGCAGTAAGCTCGTCTCTTACATATGACGAGTTAAGAAATGCTGTCAAATACATAGCATCCATCTTATCATTATCTGTAATTCTAATCGCTGCGCAAAATGATGGAATGGCAATCCCTGCATTTTCTTCATTAACATATGCTGCGTCGTATGGAGTTGAAAGCTTTATTACCACATCCCCTTCATGCGTGTATTTTTCTTCATCAATCTGCTTACCAAGTTCTGCTTTGCCTAAATCCTCTTTTACAATTACACCCGATACAATCGCTTTAGGAACTAATACTTTCACATTTTCTACAACCTGATTGCCAGCATCTTTATCAGCTGTCACCCTTGTCATAATCTGTCCTGCTGTTACACTTGCTATATTTTCTAATGTCATACCTGTTTCCTCCAAGTCATACTAAATATCTATCCTTTAATAGTTTCAAATCACACAAATTAATCTTTTATCATTATACCTCCTTTACATCATCTTGTACAGTTCATTTCATCATTAATGTTGAAATATATATGACGTTCCACATTTATGGTTATAAAATATCACGTCATACCTATTATGTCAAGTATTGATTTGAAATATTTTTTACGTTCATTTATTTCTAATAATAAAAAAGTCTCGAAAATGATTTTTCATTCACCTTCAAGACCTTATTTCTATAGATATATTCCTTATTCTACTATTTAATTATATCAAGAAACTGCAAGCATTTTGCAAGCACAGAAAACGGGAAGCCGCATAAATACTGGCTTCCCGCTGTTTTCACATCACTCAAACTCCCTGCAACTACAACATAATCGTTAAATATTTGATTGTTTTTTATAGGTTTTTATATTCACAATATCTAAATTTCATGCCTTATTCATAGTTTTCGCCCAAATAGGTATCATACGGGTATCACAAATATTTTCCCCTGATCGCCTTATCTACATGGTGCTAGCACCATGTAATTATATTTGACAGGTAAATTTATAATTTTTCCCTCTATGTTGTAAATCCAAATTACAACGAAAAGATTACTTACCAATAGCTTTTCTTTTTCGCTTTAAAGTTCTAATATAAAAAATTCATTGGCAACCATCCTAAGTTGTAACATCTTTAATAGCCACATTTCTCTACCAAGCCAAAAACAAGAATCCGTACTTTTTTCATGTGCTGTGAACCACTCACTGGCTATAGAAAATAGCAAAATTATTTTTTATTTGTTTCATTGTATTTGAAAGTGCATATGTAATAACATAAAATGTAGCATTCTCATAATGGGTATTTTTATATCATACAAAAGGTGTCTAATTTTCTACTGTTGCTAATGCAATAATAGTTATTTTAATCTGAAATTATCCCAAAATTATTTTTCAGTTCCTTCTCACAATTTTTTCATAGCTAGTCTCCTTAAATTTCCATAATATCGCTAATATTTTCTTTAATTGTGTTTATCCGAAACTCCACCATATGTATCGCAAATAATGTTGCTCGAAATGCAAATCTAAGTCTGCCGCCAGATAAATAATCTCTACCATGAATACATTCATTTCTCACATTACAAGAATTACCATTATACATAATATTATAAATAAAGATTAAATCTGGTACATTTTCAAAGCTATGTTGTTCATCAAAAATCATTATCAATAATTCCCGTAACAATGAACTAGGGTCATTATATTGCATAAACTCATCTATATTTTTTTTAAAAGGGAAAATTCCAAATAATGTTACTAATTCGCGTATTTTAACCTCTAGTACTGGAAATAATTGTGTCACCATTGCTACTGATATCGTATTAAAATATGGTAGCAACTTTATTTTTGTCTCCGCCCTTACAGCATTATATAAATCTTCTTCTTTTATAAACATAGACAAGGCACTTTCTGTATTCATCTTATATCTTTCATGAAGACTGGACACAAACACCTCAGATTCAAGTTGATTTAATAATTTATACCCTTTTTTACACTTTAATTCATTTATATACTCTAAAAGCATTTTATCAACGTCATGACGTTCATAGACTATTTTATCTTTTTCTGTAGGAAATATAGGGCTTAATGTCATTCCACGAAACAAATGAGATAGTGGATGTTCCGAAGTATGTATCATTACATTCAATACTGCTTTTTCTGAAGAAGGGGTACAACTTTTAGCAAAGATGATTGGATTTAACAATGATAAATCACTAAATTTCACAAGTTCCTCTGTTTTAACTTCTTTCTCATATGAAAACACATGCATATTTTTACACTGCTTTTCATATATGGTTTCTTGCCAAATCTTTTGTATATGTATCATTTCTTTCTGCACATAACGTTTATCTACATTTTGATTGTTTTTTGTTATTTTAATCAAAAAAATCATGTAGGCATAGTATACTGAAGAAACAATAACACTTGTATTTTTCTCTGTATATTTCTTAAACTTTTCACTTACCCTTTGAAGATATTCTGTACTAATTTGCTTTGTTTTGATTTCGTCTTCCAGATATCCAAGCAAGTCATTTATTGTGTACACATTGTCTATCTCCTTAAATTTGTTAGTAAGAAATTCTGTTACTATAGTTCTTTGTTCTTTAGAAATAGGATATCCATCTTCTTTAATGTTCATAATCTGCGATGGCTCTTTCCATTCCTGTATTACTCTTAAAAATTTAATGTAATCTTTTTCTTTGTTACAATCTCTCATTAATTTATCTTGATGTAAATAAGACAAAATACGATAAGAAGAACTAGAAAAAATTTTATAACTTCCTTCCCCTGATTCAATAGCTTTCATCAAAAGATTACAATGAAGCATTTTTACCTCTTTTGCTGGTTCAATGCTAAATGCCATATATGCAATAGAATCTAAAATAAAATTCGCAATCACATGGTTAAAGTATTTCTTTAAAACATTTAAAATCTCCTTATTCCACATGGATATATCTGGAACAGATCCACTTGCTCCCGAAAACATGGGCTGTATACTTTTCTTTTCAAACGATACCCGCAGCATATCTAGCAAAAACACTTCTTGCCAGGTCTGACAATCTTTTTCATTAATATGCTGATAAGAAAAGGCATTATAACTTAAAATCTCTTTTTCATGTCGCAATAAAAAATCAACATTACATGTATATTCTACCTGATTCAGATTGTCTTGCAAATTCTTCAAAGGAGTGCCTAACCCCAATACAGAAATGGTATGCGTGTAACCTATCAGTTTCTTTTCTGCTTCCAATAGCGAATCGCACTTAATCAATTCAAAATAATTCTTTTGATTAAGTAATCGAATATCATACAAATAGTCAGAATTATTGTCTCCATTCTCCAATTTCGTTATCCACACGCAAAAAAAGAAAAGTTTACATTGATTATGCAATATTTTATCGACACAATCATTAACATTAACACTTCCAATATAAAACTTTGCAATTTCCCATATTTCTTTAAATTCCTCTTTTGAATATATCCAATCTTTATCACATACATTTAGTATTTTTACAAAATATCCAAACACATTTCTTATGGAAACACTTTCAGCAATATATTGTTCCCAAGAAGTAATTTCTTTAATTTCAAATCGTTCTTGTATTTCATCTATCAGCCACTGCCATTCTTGTGATTGTGCCAGCAAACCATCAACAAATTTTACTTGTGTCTTATGCTCCAAATAATTCATTCGAAAGTGTTCACCTCTTTAATTAGATTTTCTATTGTTCTTCATGGACTTAAAAGCATAGGGACAGTTACCTGCCCCTATGCTTTTCTTTCCTTTTCTGCTGTTTCAGTTCAAACTGCCGCTGTTTCTCTGCTTCCCGTTGTTCCCGGCTCACAGCTTTACGTTCGGTTTTAAACTGCTCCTGCTGTAATTTCAAAGCCTGTTGCGACTTCGTTCCTATCCCAGTGTTCTGCACCTGTTTCCGCACATCTCTCTGTACCCGTTTCGGATTGCGACTAGCTTCTTTTACATCAGTTGCCACAGCCGGACTAAATTTCAATCGATAGTAATTTTTCAGAACAAAATCATATATCTCGTAATCTTTCGGTTCCGCACCAAATGTAACCTTGCATACAGACAATTTCTTCTCCGATATGTGTTCAAACACACCTATCCAGAATGGTTCTTCAAAAAATACTGTCAATCTACCTGATACTTTGTCCATGACAATTCCTCCTTAAATGATTGTATGAACAAAGAACGGACGACCCTAAGGAGGGAGGGTTACTTACACCAGATGGTGCGGCCGGGCTACCTACCGGCTCTGTAAGGAATTTTCTCTTACGTTGCGTTTTTATCTTTGCTCCTTGATTTTAGCATACCATTAGCAATTTTACCACAAGAAATAAGGGACACAGCCGCCGCCATGCCCCAAATTCTTACTGTTCCAACGTTCTCTCGATTTTCTGTTTCTGCCCTTTCAAATCGTTCTGCTTCTCATACAAGCTGTCTCGTTCTTTACAGAGTGATTTCATGCGTTCCAACTGCGCCTTCACTCCCTCCCGGCAATCCGGTTCTATCCGTTTATATTCCCCTGTCAGACTGCGTATCTCATTATTGTTTGATTTTATCTGCTCCGACACACATATCCAGTCAATTAGATTGCGTACTTCCATATCTGTATCATACAAATCTGTTTCTGAAAGGATTTTCGCACACAGCCGAACCATAACTTTTTTCTCCATATCTGTCATTCTATCAATCCCCCTATCTGCTCATATCAAATACACGTTTCGGACGTTTATTTTCCTTTTCTGCCCATTCCAGAGCCTTAGACCGCTCAACTGTCGACTGCGCCTGTTCTCTGCCGAAATAGCGTTCCAAACGCCCCAAATCTTCCGTTTTCTCCTGCAATCGGTCAATAATGCCGCTCTGCTCCATGACCTTATCTGTCAAGCGACTGATCTGCTGCTCCTGCCGGGTAACTTTTTCTTTTAGTTTCTTTCCCTGTTCTGCAAGCTGGACGCATTTAATTGTCAGTGCTTTTATCGTTTCTTTCAATTTCTCCACAAGCGGAAAAGCTTTTTTATCCTTATAAGCCTTTGCAGACATCAACGCCGCCGGTTCAGGCAGCTGCCACTTCTCATCCTCGTCATAAGCGTGTATGTTCCGTTCCATGACTGCCTTAGACTGAACCATTTTTTCAATATCTTGTTGCAATTTCTTCTGTTGCTTCTCCAATTTCACATTATCAGACAGCAGCTTTTTCTTGTCCTCTGCCAGCGTTGTCGCCTGCTCCTTCAGCAAATCACTTATTTCCGAAAGTTCCGATACTTCCTGCCGGATTGCTTCGCCCTTCTGCCGTATCTGCTCTGTTTCCTGCACTGCTTTTCTATGCTGAATCTGAATATCTGATAATCGCTCTTTTCCGTCAGAAATAGATTGCTCCAATTCTGCGACTTCCTTTGCCCGCTCCTTTTTCTCAAAGTCCAAAACAGATAAATGCTTTTCATGTGTGCCTTTCTTCTCCCACTCAATCCCATGTTCCAGCACGACAGCGGCAAGCTGTTCTTTCTCATAAGCTACCCACTGATTTAATTCCGTTTCCCGCCTTGTACCGCCTTTAAATCCGAGAGCAGATAACGCCTGTTTCAAAGAAACTCTTGTATCAATCCCCCGCCTGCTTCCTGTCGTATACGGTACAAAATCTATATGCAAGTGGGGCGTTGCTTCGTCCATATGAAGATAGGCACTAAATACTCTTAACGTAGGATTTCGCCGCTGGAAATCCCGCATATATTTATCCAGCACCTTTGCCGCAAGTCGTCCGTTCTCCGTCTTTGCCCCCATGTTGTCCTTATCCCCAATTTGCAGGATAATCTCATGAAATGGCTTCTCCTGTTTGCCGGAACGGATTTTCTCATAATAATCGTCAATCCGGCGGTCACTTCTGGTCTGCTTCTCATTATACCGGGTGAGCGCTTCATCAAACAATTCGTGATATACGTCCTTAACATTTTCATTGCAATATTCCACGTTCAGACAGCTTCGCTCCGGGTCAGTATTCTTTGCATGGAATTTTCTGCTATTATGGTTGACAGAGCCTTTTCCTGTCATAAAGCTGATAGTTCGCTTCAATCAATATCCTTTCTCCCTTTCCGGGCAATCAGCGCCGGATACGGCGCATAAGCTTTGTTACTTTCGTCGAAAGTAACGCAAAAGCACTTTTGACAGCCGTTCCGTCCATCAAAAGCTGCCTTTGCGCCCTGCCGGGGGCTTTTCCGTCCTACGGACGGGGCAGCTGTTGCCGCCGCTTTACTTCCGCCGCTATAGCTTTTCGGATAGCCGAAAGTACATTTTCTATCGTATATTCATCCCATCTGGCAAGCCATATCAGCGTCCGCATTTCTGCCTCAGTCAATTCTATATCTCCGAATATTTCATTGAGTTCGGCAATCCTCCGGGCTTCACTCTCGTAAAAATATTTGTTCACATTCTGGCTGTCGTATCATATTCGCACTCCTTTTCAAGACCGCAACAACGCAAGGTCTATATCTTTTGCAACCTTGCAGACACCAAGCTCGCAAATTCTATATACTCTGCATTGTTGCGCTGTTGCCTTATTCCGGCTTGATTTTATCCAGTTCCCAATACCACGAATTGTTTATCCGCTTTGCTCTGATACTCAATTCCTTTTTCGCATTTTCAAGCGTCCGTCTGGATATACCCTGTTCCTCTGCAAGATTGAAAATCTCATTACTCTGCATGGCATTGTTTGTTTCTGCCACTTCCTGGAGCAGACGCTTCGCCTGTTCTAGCTTATTCGCTTTCGGAGCGATACCGCCCAACACTTCATCGGCGGTAATCTCATAATCTCCGAGCCAGTGAAAACCGTCCTCCGACAACTCAAAGGCTTTCGGGTGCCCAAACGCCGCCAGATTGTTTTTTATCTGGACTACCGCCCTTATATTCGCTACGCCCTCTACTCTGCCGACCAGCAGGACGCTCCTTGCCACCGCAAAGAAATCAATGGAACCCATGCCCCGATATGCTGCCTTATTTCCAGCCGCTTTGTTCATGTGCCCTACAAGTACAATGGCACATTGATATTTCTCCGCCAGAGTCGCCAGCTTCTTTGTCATATCCCTTGCTTCATTTGCCCGGTTCATATCCATACCGCCGCCGAAATACGCCTGTATCGGGTCTAAAATCAGTAGCTTCGCCTTTGTCCTTATGACTGCTTCTTCCAGACGTTCATCTATCATGGAAAGTGATTTTATGCTCTCGTCAATGACGGAAATATTTTCACAATTTGCTCCTGCCACTTCCAAACGGGGCTTAACCGTATCTGCAAGCCCGTCCTCCGCACTCTGGTAAATCACATTCAGCGGCTCCGTCAGTTTCATTTTGCTGTCCAGACCCTCGCCTTTTGACAGTTTCGCCGCTATGTTCAGCACAAGCGTTGTCTTACCGTCCCCCGGATCGCCCTGCACAATTGTCAGCTTTCCATAAGGGATAAACGGAAACCACAGCCACGCCACCTCCTGCGACTGTATCTCCGACATTTTAATCATCTGTAATTCTGTTCTCGTTCCTGCCATAATGTCCTCCATTTTTGAAAAATTCGTTGTCACCGGAAGAAACCTCTGCTATACTTGAATTGTGATTATTGATAACAGAGGTTTTCCAGTTATCACAGCCCTAACAGTTGCCGCTGTCAGGGCTTTTTTCTTCGCCTTGCCACAGATACCTTGCACCGTCCAACATCCAAAGAATTGCTTTCAGCATATCTTCATAGGCTTCCCGCAAATCTCTGATTTCTTCGGAAGTAATCCCCGGATTTTTGCCATCAATTTGCTCCGCCAGTTCCACCAGCCGATTCTCCATTTCCTGCAACCGTTCCACAATCTGATAAACTGTTTCTTTCTTGCCTACCACGCACACCCGGTTATAAATGCAGGAACGGACAAAATAATCTTTTTTCTTCATGCCGCTTGTGAAAATCTTTGCTTCGATTTCTTCCCTCTCTCTGGGAGAGATACGGAAACTGATTGTCGGATATTTGTGTGTGCCGCTCATTCCTCTGCGCCCTCCTTAAATTCTTCATTCAGCAATTTTGCCATTTGTGTCTGTTCCGTCGGGAACATATGAGCATAGCGATAAGTAATATCCACGCTTTCATGCCCCACCCTATTTCCGATTGATACCGCCGAAAATCCCATGCTGATAAGCAGTGATACATGAGAATGTCGCAAATCGTGGATTCTAATGCGTTTCACTCCCGCTTTTTCCGCCCCTCTTGTCATTTCATGGTGCAGAAAGCTTTTTGTCAGATGAAAGATACGGTCAGTGGGAAGAATCCCGTACAATCTGCCGATATAATCTTTCAGTTCTTCACATAAGAAATCCGGCATACTTACATTTCGTTTACTTTTCGGAGTCTTTGGGTCTGTAATTACATCTTTACCCTCCAATCGCTGATAAGATTTTGTTACCCGAATGACTTTGTTATCAAAATCAATATCCTGCGGCGTGAGAGCTAACAGTTCGCCCACTCGTAAACCGCACCAGTACAATATCTGAAACGCATGATAGGAATATGGTTTGTCCTTTACCGCTTCAATGAATTTCAGATATTCCTCTTTTGTCCAGAACAGCATTTCCTCCGCTTTTCCCTTTCCCAACGGCCCCGCCTTTACAACAGGATTGCTTTTCAGTTCATAGAACCGTACCGCATGATTAAACAGTGCACTCAATTCTGATTGCAGAGTTTTCAAATAAGTCGGAGCATAGGGCTTTCCTTTTTCATCACGATAGGAAATCTGTTCATTCTGCCACTGGATAATATCTTTCGGACGAATATCACGCATTTTCTTATCCTTGAAATAGGGCAGTAGCTTTGTCCTCAAGATATGCTCTTTCGTCAGCCAGGTATTGTGTTTCAGTTTCGGCTTCATATCTCTTGTGTATGCCTGAACAAATTCCTCAAAAGTCATATCCAAGTCAGCCGCTTCTTTCATACGGAAATGCCGTTCCCACTCTGTTGCTTCCCGTTTGGTCTTAAATCCCCTCTTAACTTTCCGGCAATTCTTACCAGTCCAGTCATAATAGTGAAAGGACACATACCATGTTCCCCGCTGTTCGTCTTTGTACGCCGCCATAATCTCACTCCTTTCCTAATTCGCCTGTGCCATGCCATAAAATTTTTCTTCATAGTATTTTCTGCTCACTCGTCCGGCGATTGTGATAAAACCTTTTGCTTCCAGTTCTTCGTTCATCTGCCGCACCAGCTTATAAGCAAATGGTTTGGAAATGCCTAAGTCCTGCGCCACTTCTCCGGCTGTTACAAATAAATCATTTTTCAAATACACGTCCTCCTTTTGGATTTTTAACTTTTTTGTTAAGTTCTGTATTTTCACTATGCTTAACATTTCCGCTATTGTCAATATCTTTTTTGTTAAATTTATCTTTTTTGTTAAATTTAGCATTTCTGATAAGTTTTTGTTGCCGTATTATTTTAGGTATGCTACAATGTAGGAAACGGGATAACTATTTTCACAGGAGGGCTTTATGGAATACACGATACGAGAAATGACGGTAATGGAATATCCTCTATTGAATGAATTTCTATACGAAGCTATTTTTATTCCAGACGGTATAAAGCCGCCACCGAAAAATATTATCGCTTCTCCCGAATTACAGATTTATATTGACCGCTTCGGGGCATCAAAAGCTGATTTCGCATTAGTCGCAGAAGTTGAGCAAAAAATCGTTGGTGCTGTCTGGGTACGCATTATACACGATTACGGACATATTGATGATAAAACGCCCTCCCTTTCCATCTCTCTATACAAAGAATACCGGGGACAGGGGATAGGAACCGATATGATGAAAGAAATGCTATCTTTGTTGAAAACACATGGTTATAAACGTGTTTCACTTTCCGTTCAAAAGGCTAATTATGCGGCTAAAATGTATCAAAAAATCGGTTTTGATATTATACGGGAAAACAAAAAAGAATGGATTATGGTGTGTAATTTGTAAAGTTTAAGGAAAGGACACAGAATTATGATACTGGGAGAACGAATTAAGAGAGTCCGCACATTTCGGGGATTAACACAACGGGAACTAGGCTTGAAGCTGGGATATGAGGAACGCAACGCTGATGTTCGTGTAGCACAATATGAATCCGGTTATCGTGTTCCCAAAAAAGATACTCTCATGGAAATTGCCAGGATTTTGAATGTCAACTATATAAATTTTATTACCGAAGCTCCCGGCTGCGCCGAGGACATTATGCAAACTTTTTTCTGGCTTGACGAGGACAACCGCAATACCTTTCATCTGTTCCAGCTTATCCGCAATCCCAACAAGTGCAATGCTTCTGATGATAAGTCTGTTCGCTATAATGATAGTGACGAATGGCCTGCTCATGCTCCTATCGGTATGTGGATTGATTACGGCCTGGTAAATGAATTTCTACGTGAATGGTATCTGCGGAAAGAACAGCTAAAAAGCGGAGAAATTTCAGAAAACGAATATTTTGAATGGAAAATCAACTGGCCTGCCTCCAGTAGTAGTGTTGACTATGATAATATTGATAAATGCAACAATACTTATAAATGGAAAAACCATTAGAAAGGAGCTTTATGCCAAACGAATTAATTACTGCGAGTAGTCGCGAATTAGCCACCGAATTAACAGCCTATGATGAAAAAATGTTGAGTGTATTCGAATATTTAGGCTTACCCACAAACAATATTTTAGTAAAAGTGGATGAACGTCGTAAGGTTTTTAAAAATATAGAAGATGTATTAGAACCACTTTCATCTGAAACTCTGGAAACTTCCACCTATATCTCAAAGTTTTTATCTGCGGTAAGTGCTGGATTATTTGATGCTGCATTAAACTACCTATGGGATGAAACTGTAAGTCAGTTACGTTTTCGTGTCTCTCAATATGATATTCAGTATTTTTTTGATTTAGCAGTAACATCAGATAAAAGAACTAAGCTATCTACAGAAGATGATTTAGTAAAAATTGATGATAGTGAACTTATTCAAGGTGCTAAAGAAATCGGTTTGATTTCTGATATTGGTTATCGTCTACTTGATAATATAAAATTCATGCGAAATTGGGCTAGCGCTGCTCATCCCAATCAGGTTGAATTAACGGGCTTACAACTAATTGATTGGCTAGAAACTTGTATTAAAGAAGTAATATCTCTCCCATTATCCAATTTAACTATCCAAATCGGAAAATTATTACGTAATATCAAGACAAACACTTTAGATGAAGCAGAAGCTGAAACTATTAGCAATTTCTTTTGTGAATTAACTTCTGAAAAAGCCAATTCTCTTTGTAATGGCTTCTTTGGTATTTATTGTCGGATAGATACAACAAGCGATACCAAGAGGAATATTAAACTTTTATTGCCTAAACTATGGTATTTAGTAGATGAAGATGTAAAATGGAATTGTGGAATTAAATACAGCAAATTCCAAATTAATAATGATCAGACTGAAGCAAAACTAGCTAGAGAATTTTTACAAATAGTTAATGCAGAGTCATACCTGCCTGAGTCTATACGAAGTGCCGAATTAAAAATTGAATTGGAACATTTATATAATGCTCATAACGCTACTATAAACAACTTTTACTTAGAACCTCCATATGCAAAACAAGTACAACGACTAGTGGGGTCGCACGGAGTTCCAATCCAGATTAACGCTTATTATACTATGGTAATAATTGACGCATACTTAACAAACGGAAATGGTAAATGCTGGGGAGCAGAAGACATATATAACGAATTAATTGATAATTTTACTCAAGTTCAATTCATGCTCGCAATAACTTCATTCACACACGATAAAATTTCCAGCAAATTACAGTTCCCTTTATGTTTGAATCAGTACAAATCTCTACTTACTAAAGCTGAAAGCAATGTCACTGCACCCAAACTATTAGATTTTATTAGCACTGTTAGAAACTTTTCACAGCCTTTATATCGGTTAAAAGAGGATGCAAATATAATGCAACAAGTTGAACATCTCAAAAAAATAATCAAATAACATTTAGGTATCAAAAAGGTATCACGCCACACACTAAGAGCCGGAAAGTCCGCTATTTATGCGGCTTCCCGGCTCCCTGTTTACTATTCAAACTCAATAACAACGTTTTAGCGGCTACTGTTTTTGTATGTTTCATACACGTTTTTATTGCTTTTATTATTTATATTATTCATGGCTTTTCTGGCTCTCAAAATTTCCGGTACAATTCTGGTACACATCATTCTGTTTGCCCTCTTCCCAGCTTTTCAAGATACAAGGCGGCTGCCTCCTCGTAAAAATCAGAGCGGCTGTATGCTTTCCCCTCTTGCTGGCGCCTCTCTTCCACGTACTCGTCAATAGCATCAAGCCGATCAAGTGGTGCGTGGACTGTAATGGGTACCCGGCGCGAGGTTCCCTTTAATTTCCTACCGTATGCCATCTTTATGCCTCCATGTGGTTTTTCGCTGCGTCGCCTGTCAGGCTGATCAACGTGCTCTTTGTGTCGCTGTCCAGTACCATACGCCACCGGAGCGGAATCTTTTCATATCCATACAGGGCACCGGCCAACCCTCCGGTAATAGCTGCGATTGTGTCCGTGTCTCCTCCCAGGTTTGCAGCTTTAACAACGGCCGCCTCAAAGTTCTTTGTACTTCTCAGGCAGTGCAGGGCGCAATGTAAAGAGTCAACCACAAAGCCGCTAGGGTTCAGGTTTGCCGGCTCTGCCTTTCGGCTGTATCGTGTGCCCCTTGTAATGTCGTTTAGACCGTTGCATAGTTTTTGCACCGTATCTGCATGGTGCATGATTAAATAGTATACCATTTTTGTATAAAGCTGGCAAGCCTCCGCGCTCAGGTCGTCCCAGTGCGTCAGGCGTCCGATTCTGTCCGCAACCTCTACGGCTCTGCTCTCGTCTGTATAGTACAGACCAGGGTACACGGTACGCATCAGGGCGCCGTTGCCCGCGCTTCTGTTCCCGTTCTGCTGCGCTGTCAGCTGTGCCGCCTGCTCCCATAACTCATAAGGTGCCAGGCCCTTGCAATTTTTCAGATCTGGCCGTCTCAGCATCATCTGCAGGGCGTTTGTGATCGCGCTGCGGCATGTGCCGCCTATATCTTTCGGGCCACCCATGGCCCACTCTGCAAAGTGCTTGCCCGCCCACGGCTCCGGATTATCCGGGTGCATTGCTACGCCCAGGGCTGCTGCGATTGTCATTTGCGTGTCGTCGGTAACTTCTCCCGGCTTTACGTTCAGCCATCCGCCGCCGATCATTTCTTTCACGGTTCCGTGCTTGTGCTGGATTTCCTTTGCGTTCATAAATTCCAGCGGGGCGCCCAGTGCGTCCCCTACTGCTACACCAAATAATGCGCCACCGATTTTGTTTGCTAAATTCGTCATATCTTTGCCCTCCTATGCGATTCTTTCAAATTCAAATATGCCAATGCTTGCAATAAAAGCCTTTGTTGTCCGGAGTCCGGTATTTACCTGCTGCCCGTCAACGTACTGGCGTAAATAGTAGCCGCCTACCATCTTTACGACCTCCCATGTTTTCTTGCTGTTGTACCGGTCCCGGTACCATTCTCTTTTTACCATGCCGCTGCCTCCTGTCTCTCCCAGTAACCATACAGGCATTTCTGCCCGGAGTCCCATGTATCATAGTAAATGCCATTCACAACAGCAACGCAATGATTGGCCACATTCAGGAAAAAGGTACCTGCCTTGTGATCCTTTGCGAACCGGTCCACCGTCGGGCGCTTGCTTCCCTTTTTGTTGCTAATTCCGTGGTACTCGAAGCCGTGTTCTTTCAGGTATCTCTCATAGCATACCTGGCTGTTTGGCATACACTGCAGCTCTATGGCATAAGGCAGCAACGCCTCAAATGCCTCCGGCCAGCTTTTACCTGTTACCTTTGTAAGTGCTCTTACAACACAATCCCCGTAATTGTCTTTGAGGTCTTTGTCGTTTGGCTGGTAATATTTATAATTTCTGCTTGCCATCTTTGCCCCTTTCCGGATCCGGCAGCTTACGCTGCCAGCTCCTGCACGTACTCCATACCCTCAAAGCTACAAAAGCCGCCAGCATCCAAAATGCTCTGCAGTGCTCTCTTGCCACCGCACGGGATGTATGGTACCAAAATACCAAACTCGTCACGGTCTGCACTAAAGGCAACCCAACCTTTTCCCGGCTCGTACAGCGCCCAACCTGTTACCATGCGGCTGATTTTCTTGGTTCCAAAATGTGTATTTCTCAATCTTTTAATCTGCATATATCATGCCCTCCACTTTCTTATAATCTGGTATACATCCATGTTACCTGTGTAAACAGTTCCTGCAGCGTGTCGCAATATACATTGTCAAACTCTGCTACCTCAACAACTTTGTCTGGTACCCATTCAAAGGTTTTCTTGTTCAGGCGTCCCGCTGTGTACTTATAAAAGCGCATCCGGTATGTGTCTGTTGCCTCGTCAAGGGTAATTGTCAGGCGGTTTGCCTTGCTGTGGTTCTTTGCAAGTGTCATTCTCAGGCTATTGCCGTCTGCCAGGTAATTCTTTGAGCCTGTCATTGCTGTAAATCTCTGGCCGCCTAACTGCTGTAAAATTGTTTCTGCTACACTCATTTCGTTTACCTCCATATCTCTCTTTCAACTGTCTTTATTATAAACCAATGGCGGTTTATATTCCATAGACCGAATAGACAAACTTTAGTGTAGTGAAGTGCATGAAAAGGATACAAGATAGACAACTATTTTTAAGCATAAAAAAAGAGGGTGGTTCCCAGGTTTCAGGCGTTTGCCTGACCCCCTTGAGAACCCCCTCTTCGGCGCATTTTACACTATATTTTCATTTCTGTAAATCCCGGAATAACAGACAAAAAGTCTTGCCGAAAAGATACAGAATAGACAACGGGCTTATTATACCCGTTTTACATAGTCCAGACTGATCCAGCCGGCTCCGGATTTCAAGCGGCCCCACTTGGTCGCTCCCTTTCCGTTCGCTTCCTCAACAATGGTATAGGTTCCTACTGGAATATACTGTGTTTTGGCGTATCCGGTTCCTGGGCCTGTCCGGATGTTCAGGTCCGTAATTTCAACGCGCACCTGGTACGGCTGGAATGCTGCCACCGGATAAACCTGCTTGCCGTTCCAGTCGAACACCTTATAACCTTTGTTCTGATCAGCGCACGCTTTGGCGTTGTCATAATTCTCAAAGGCTCCTTTCTGGCTTGCTGCATCCGCCCAGGTCTTGCGGACTCTGTAGTATTTCTTTGCAGTAGTTGGCTGTGCCGGTGTTGCTGGTGTGGCTACTGCACCGCTGCCGATTTTCTTCTTAAAATCGTTCCACGCGCTCTCAGATCCGCTTGCAGAGTTCCATCCGTATACACCAGGGCAATATTTACCGTTTACGTCAAAATGGCGGATAACCCTGGAAGCGGGTACCCCGTACAGTTTCATGAGGTACTTAGTCAGCTCAATAGCGCTGTTGATCGTTGCCTGCTCAAAATACCAGTCTTTGCTGTTTGCGTTCTTGTTTCCTTTGTTTCTTACGCACATTTCAATGGACACGCTGTTGGCATTTCTGGCCACGCCGTACAAGCTGCCGCCCTGGCTGGACTGTCTGCCGCCGCCTACAGCCCAACAGTAACGGGCTTTCGGGTTCGGGTTATACTGCCAGATTTCTCCCTCGAAACCGACGTAAAAATCAGCACTGGCCTGTGTCGTGCTGCGCTGATTATAATAGTCGATATTGTTCTTTGCGGTACCTGTTGCACCTACATAGTGGATAACAATGTACTCAATTCCTCCGCTGCGTGGGCTTGTGTTGTGTGTTCCGAAGTTCGGGTTCTGGTTAATTTTCAAGTTGCTCACTCCTCCCTTTGTTGCCTGGTCGTATTTCGTCAAATTATATTTGTTGATAATACTCAGGACTTTGCTCACATACTTTGTATCTGTTGCATATCCGCCTGCCTTTATGATTCCGATAGCTTTCGCCGGATCTGTTTCTCCTTTCAGGCCTGCATAACGCTGTTTGCTGCCATTCATGGCGCCCAGTAAATATGCGCTGTGGTCCGCCACACTGTCGGCAGCGCTCGCATATTTCCGGAAATCTGCTGTAATTGTGTAGGCGTTCCCGTTCGCGTCCTCTTCTCCGGTCTGCTTCCGGTACTTGCTTATGCCGTCCCAGGTACTTCCTGGCCAGGTATTCCCGGATAAGCTGCATTTCATCCCAAAAAAGTTGTTTGCATTTCTGGCCAGCTCTGTGCTACCGTGACCGGATTCCAGGATTGACTGCGCCGTTGTTACCGAAGCCAGCACGCCGCTTTTTGCCATGTCTGCCTGCGCCAGTGGCCCCATAAAGCTGATAAATTCCTGCTCTGTCATGTACGTCCCTCCCATAGGAAAAGGCGACCTTACCGGCCGCCCTGTGCGTTATTATCTGTTCTTTTCAGCTGTGCAATGGCCTGAATTACTTTGTCATACCCGACCATGGAAGCAAGCCAGGACAGCAGCACGAGTGCAATTAAATATACCGCCATCTTGTCATTGATCTGCGTCTCCGTCAGAATCAGGTACCCGGCACCTACCAGGGTGGACAGCACTACGGCCACACCGCCGGCCAGAAAATTAGAGTGGTACTTCACTGTCATTTCGTCCAGCAGCTTCTTAATGCCCTCAGTAAACAGCCCCGTAAAAATAGATACGATCATCAATCCCAGTAAAAAAATTTCTAAAGTCATGTTTTTGCTCCTTATCCGATACCCTCTCCGGTATCTGTGTTGTTTTCTGGCTCCATTCCGGCCAGATCGTCAGTTTCTGCCTGCCTTATGTTCATGTCGTACACAATGCCGCCCTTGGTGTTTTCCTTTGCGGATTTCTGCGCATACGCCCAAAATACTCCAAACATGGCCGCTGGTACACCGATCAGCGCGTACAGTGCCGACAAGTCGAAGCGCATCCACATAACAACCTCTGCATAGATTACTATTTCAATACAAAGACCGTATACAACCGCCATCATAGCCTTACCCCAGGCCGGTTTCTTCCTGGTGTGCCTCAGTCCCAGCTCACGCTCTCGGTCGCGTACCCGCTGCCTCAGCTGCTGCTCCTCCGCTATCTGGTCAAGTTCTTTCATGCGCTTCTCATAATCTAGTTTTTTCTTAAAAAATAACTTTCTCAACCTTGTCTCACTCCTTGCAGTTCAAACCAGGAAAGAATGTTCTTCACAACATTTATCATAAATTTTGCGGATATTGGCAATCGAGCGCACTGCTTTACCATTGTGGAACTTTGGGTGCTCTGCACAAAAATTTTCGTATGTGTCAATGTCCTCTATGATCTGTGTGAAATGTTCTTCCGTGTGCCTTACGTCGTGTCTGATTTCGTCATTAAAGCGAATGATCCGGTACCTGGCCGTTTCCGCTTTCCCTTTCTCAATCAGATCAATCACATCCTTGTTTAAAGCACGCCCCAGGGCTGCTGCGATAACGCTCCATGGGTTTACCTTGATAGGTGCGATCTGTACAAGGGTGAGCACAATCAGCAGCACACCGCCGCCGGTTTCTAAAATCTCTTTCAATGTCATGCTCCCTTACCTCATCATTTTAATTTTCTGCAAAATAAAAGAACCGGCCAGGGCCAGCTCTGCGGTCAATTCTTTTTATGGGTTTCATTCTTCTATGCCTCTTTGCAGGTCTGCCGCCTGCTGCATCATTGCCAGTTCTTCCTCTTCAATCATACTGTGCTGCAATAATGCGGCCGCCAGGCGGTCAATAACATTCCTTTGCAGCTGTATAATTTCCGACTGGGTTTCCAGTACCTCAGCAATACATTGTTTCATAGTCAAGTGCTCCTATTCCTCCCGTTTCAATCACGTTTATGATCTGCTCCTCTCCATTATCATCCGCATGGGTCAATACAAATTCGTCCAGCAATTTCTCCTTAAATTTCTTACAATCCACATGGCTCAGCATGGCCAGGTAGCTCTGCATAGTTGCGTTTGCCTCCTTGAATGTGATCAGGTTGTCGTGGTAGTCCTGGCGCGTTTTCCGGAGAGTTCTCTTCATCCGAAGCGTTGTGCTTTTTCTCAGGATTACATGGTCGTTATAAATAACAAAACCAACAAACTCACAACCAACCCGCACCGGCCGGAGTGCTGTCTTGTTGTTGAAATTTAAGTGCAGCCGCTCCTCTAAAAACTGTGTCATTCTTCTGCCGTATTCTTTCAGGCGTTCCTTGTCATTGTCCAGGATTATAATGTCGTCCATGTACCGGATATACCGTTTTATTCCCAGTACCCTCTTGCAAAACTGGTCAAGTGGATCCAGATACATATTACCCAGCATATGGGACAGGCCGCCGCCGATAGGTATTCCTAAATCATACAGCATTTGCTCCTCGGTAATTGTCAGCTGGTTTGCATCCAATGGCATACCGAACGGAACCGCATCATTGTTTATGTAATACCCTAACAAGTCAACGGTTCGCGGATCATCTATCTTTTTCCTGCAAATATCCATAAGTATTTCATGGTCAATGCGGTAAAAGAATTTTGCAACATCAAACTTGTAATAATACCATTCTGATCCGGACGTCCTGGTTTCTCGCATCCAGGTATAAAGCTGTTCCATGGCTGCCAGCTGCCCGCGTCCCTTTACGCACGCATAGGTATGTTCTATGAACGTCCGGCATATTTTAGGATTCAGCACGTCATATATTGCCCGCTGCACCACTTTGGACCAGTAGTCAATAAATATAACTTTCCGCACCTTTGGCACGTATACATAAAAACTGTGATATTCGACTTTTGGTACCTTTCCAGCCCTCAACAGAGTGCTTATTTCTTCCAGGTTTCCCTCTCTATTATCGTAAAATCTCAGCCTTTCTGTGTTTTCCCTTTTGCCCTTTGATACATGGGTATCTGCGACCATTAGTGTGTGAAATGAGGTTATCTCATAATATACGTTTCTAATTGTCATATTTTTTTACAGTGGTGCAGGTTTCGCTGTATTCTACTCCCGGATGGGCCAGTGGTTCTGCTGTCGCAAAACATAACCCACGCACAAGGGACTCCCCTTGGTGCCATCACTGCTGTTTTCCTTTTTCGCTCTTTATAAAGCGCGGGAACGAGATCCTTTATCCCCCTGCACTGCCAGGACGTCCGTGGGCGCTCCTGTATCTGGCGTATGGGGGTAGAGCGGAGCGCCAGCCGATGTTCACGTTCACGTTGCCACGGTTCGTCCAGTTGCCGTTACTGTAACCGACACCCGCGTTCGTGCCGTTGCCATAGTTGCCACCGGAGTTGAACAAGCGCTATATCCCATTCCCTACGTTATTTATTTTTTAATGCTCGCCATCCATCCGCCGAGCATTCTGCCTATCTCGTTTACCATTTCGCTCCACTGCTTATATTTCTTGAAATCAATATATTTCAGCCGGTATGAAAGGCGGATGTATTTCCTTATCTTGTCAATTTCCACGTCCAGCTCCTGCAAAGTAGTTTTCTTGTAATACTTTTTATTTGCTTCAATGGTTCTTTCCATTGCCTGGTCCATACACCGCTTTATGTCTGCCGCTAAAACAAATCTTTCATACTTTGGGTACGCATTTAGTACCGGATAGGCGTATAACATCATATCTTCAATTTTTCCTAAAATCAGGAGGGGATCTCTGTCCCCATCCCGATCTTCAATTTGTACCTCTTCCATGTTCCTCCTGCATCTAGTTGGCCTTATCGGTCCGCTATCGCGTCCCTATCAGATTACAGGCCAACAGATTCCAGATCCACATAAGCGGAGCGCCAGCCGATGTTCACGCTCACGTGGCCACGGTACGTCCAGTTGCCGTCACTGTAACCGACACCCGCGCTCGCGCCGCTGCCAGAGTAGCCACCGGAGTGGAACAAGCGCTCATCTGCAACGTTATTAAACCACAATCTGTCGTCGTCATAATCAGAGGCTTTTGCTCCGTCTACTGGTAGTAAGCCGTATGCTCTCAGCACTGCCTTTGCAGCGTCGGAAATGTCTGCGGAACAAGTTAAAGCTCCCAGTGCACAACTAAAGTTCTCAGATGTCTTTGTAATGGTTTTACACCACTGGGCGCCGCCTGCTCCTGTTGCATCGATCTTAATACTGTTCGCGGTTGTTCCGTTGCCGTCCGGCGTAATAAATGCGCCTGTCGTTGCATCAATAGCTTTCCATGCGGAGCTTGCTGCAGTCTGCGGGTTGTCGCTATTTGCGCCGTTATTATTTTCAAGTAACTGTAATTCTCCTTTTACGGTGCGGAGCGCTCCGGTCCACTCAGAAACATTTCCGTTCAGATCCCAAATTCCATCAAGCTGTTTATTGTGGGACCAGGTCAACGGGCCGGTACCGGTTAAAACATGATAAATTTTTCCTGCATCTGTTCCGCTTCCGTATGTAGCCGGAATTGCCTGCTGCAATGTTTCTCTGCTGTCTTTTCCATAGTTATTATTTCCCCATGGCTGAAAACCGTTCTTTTTGCACCAGAGCATAATTGCGGCCCACTCTGCCTTAGTCATCATGTGCCAACCTTTTCCCTTGGATTCACAATATCCTCTGGCAGTGTCCCAGGTAATATTTACAGTCGGATCCTGGCCAGGCAGGGAGTACGCACGGCCATTATTTACAATGTTCTGGTATTTGCTGATCCAGATTCCCGGTACCTCTTTACCATTCACGATAAAGGCTGGGTGTGTGCTGTCTCCGGCGCCGTCGATCACGTCGCTCATTTTGAACTTAGGCACGTAAACCATAACGGACGGGATTCCCTTGTCGTCATAAATCAGCTTGTTGTTAGGTGCTACCATTTTCAGGGCAAATTCTGCTAAATCGTACTGCATACCTTATTCCTCCTCTTCATCATCAGCGGCAACCGGATTTTCCAGTCCCCACAATGTCACTGTAACCTGGCTCATGTCCAGCTTCTTTGCAACCGGAGCTTTTCCCTCGCCCTCCTGGTTGCTCTCTTCCTGCTGCTCGTACTCTCTGGCCGGAATATCGACCTCAGCAACATAAAAAAGACCGTCGCCGGTCCCCATGGTCAAGTCTCCATCTGCATCCATGCAGATATCTTTATGCACTGGCCAGTCTTTCTGGTACTTGTCGCACTTAATGGCCAGCATATCGTCAAAATTCAGCTTGTAGCCGCTTTCTGTAAATGGGATTTTTTCTCCCGCGTTTTTCTCAATAACCTTTACGCTCATGCGTACATACCTCCTCTAACTTTGTATTTAACCTTTACGGTCTTAGCGCTTCCCTCGAATTTCAGTTTGAAGCCGTTCAGCTGCTTGTCATATACGATCACATCCCCAACCTGGCCGCCTGCTACTTCCACGACCTCAATATCAAGGTCATAGTTCATAGTTTTGCGGACGGTTTTCAAAGCAACCGTTGTGCCGCTGTTGTTAAAAGCAAAAAATACCTTGTTGCTGTTGGTCAGCGTAACCGCTCCGGTTTCAGACGTAAACTCTGCGTCATGCTCTCCCAGGCGGCGCTCAACTTCCTCCTGCTGGTGCATTTTTGCCTGCATGAAAATAGCCTCTGCCACATGGGCGTCATGGATTCCGTTTTCCATGTGGTTGAAATTGGTTGCACTCTGCGGGGTTCCCTGCTGCATCACGGTACCTGGGGACGGCTCATGTTCTACTGTGCCGTCAGAGTTCTGCGTCTCTTTGTACCGGTATGGGTACTGGACAACCTCGTCTTTCCATGGTGTCATACCATACATAGGTCTTTGCCTCCTCTCTTATACCTCTGTAATTTCAATAGTAAAACGGTAAAACACACCCTCTTGCGTGCTCTTTCGAGTAATGTTCTCCGTTTTTGTCAGCCACAACTTGCCGCTGCGGTTGTACAGCTGCACCTCTGCGATTTTTACGGTGCCGCTCATGGTGGGATTTATTGTAAAATCAATAGCCACCTTGCCCGTGCTGTCCACGTAAATGTCTGTAATTTCCGCCCTGTAATAGCTGCTGTTAATCTTATACATGGCGTGGGAAACTGTCTTTTTTACATGGTCCTTAAAGCCGTTCATGGCGTCTGCTGTCAGCATGTGCTCCTCCTTTCTTAGAGCCGTGTAGCTCCACAAATTTTATATACAATACCGGCGGATTCTCCGGTAATGCGAGCATTTACTCCTGGGGCTGTCATTTCTCCGACTGTGTTCACATCCGGATAAGTTCCTGCCCGCTTCTCCTCTCCTGGTGTCGGATACTCAAACGCCAGGCCTGCTGCTTCTGGTTTTACATCCACTTCAAACGGCTGCAATGCTCCAACCCGGTTTACATCCGGCCTGGTACCGGCCATAATGTGGGGATATGAATAATTTGCCCCAGTGGGCCGTACTTGCAGGCGCACGGGCGTTTCAAAAACTACCCGCACATGCTTTTGTGACTGCTTAACCTTGTAAATTTCTTCAACAACAGCGGCCAGGTCAACATTGCTGCTGCCTGGCCGGATAATAACCTCATATGTGTGTGGTGCTACGTTTTCATAGATTTCAACCTCCCGCCCGGAAATTTCTGCCACCAGGGCTGCAATACGGTACGGGTTCATAGGGCGTTTTGTGTTTCGTTTCTGCACAATCGGGCGCCGCCGTTCTTCCAGGCTTTTGCCCTCGTTTCCTTTTATTCCGTAACGTTCTTCCCACCAGGGAAGCGACCAGGTTGCTGTTTCCGGAAACGCCTGTTTTTTTATATCTTCCACGGTCTCGCGCGCAAGCTCCATGGGTGCTGCCATGACCTGAAAAATCCACTTGCCAACATAGGAACGGTCATAGATCGGGCTTACCATGCTCAGCATGTCTTTTGCGCTTTCCCGTGTAGGGAAATTTTCCAGATCCATCACTCCGCCTCCCTTGCTTCAACTCCCTGCGTATACGGATATTCGTCATTTTCAATGCGCACGTTGTCCGCACTGCCATTGATCAGCAGGTTTGTAAAATCCTCAACCCCTGGCGTGCTGGTCAGAAGTGCATGGACCTTTATGTACTTGACGGCTCCGTCGTCCGCAACCGTCTTGTAATAACTTTCCAGCTGCTTTTTAAACCCGGATATAACGGTGCTTAGTTCAAAGCCATCTGCTACCGTAACTGTAAAGGAATACGATATATTTACCAGGTCCGGCGCTGCTACCGTCAGGATTGTGTTTGGTGGCGCCAGTCGGTCTGCTGGGTTGTCTGGAGACATAATATAATTGTAAACTGCATCCAGCAGGGTCTTGTTCGCTCCCTCGCCATTCTGGTCCAGGCATACAATTTTTACTGTTTCCGGCCCGTTCCATTCCGGGATAACAATCGCGTCCCCGATTCCGTCTACTGCCTTAGCCCACCGTTTATAATCGGCATTGTTGCCTATATAACTGGTTTCCTCCGAGGCGTCTGCTTCCATGATTCTTTCTCTTAAATCGTCGTCGCTTTCTTCCTCCGTTCCTCCGGTGGCTTTTTCTTTGTTCGTAACCGTCTGGATTCCCTCAACTGGTTCCGACATTAAAACAATAGTGCCGGCATTTACGTTTGACTGCTTTCCATCAAGTAGCGCACGCACCAACACGGTACCTTTTCCCTCTTCGTTCAATATGCAGCTTTCAACTGCCGCAAATTCAATGGACGGCTGATCATTCTTGGCCTCTGTCGCAAAAACAGTGCCGGCCGGTACTATGGTGCCCGGCTCTCCTGTCAGTGTCAGCTCCGCTTCTGCATAAGTAGACGCTTTCCTTTTTGTCTGCGATCCAGCTGCCAGGTAGTCCAAAAAGCTGCCGCTGCTCCACTGCGGGAACATCAGTTTTATTGCTTCCGGAATATAAAACTGCAATAACTCTGACGCGATCAGCGCCGTGGGCCTTGTAAAATCCCACGGGAAGCCGCCCTCAGTCTTGTCAATGTCATTCGGAAGCTCGTCCATCATCCTTGCGTGGATCGTGTCCGCGTCACAATCCTCCAAAAATTCAGGTACAATAAAATCACTTGCCAACTCTCTCACCTCCTTACAGCTGTATGCTCAGTGTTTCATCTTCCTCCCACGGGTACCCTTTTACTGTAAAACTGCAATATGTTTCGTCTCCCTCATGGGTAAATTCAAAATCACGGACGTACTCGGTCGCTGGGTGCACCAGCAATGCCTCTGTGATCGTCCTCTCAATTTCGCTTTCACGGGATTCTCTGTCCGGTATGTCGGCCAGGTCCTCAAACTCCGTGCCTATATCGTCACTGTATGCCAGGCAGCTCAGCCGCTCCGTGCTGGCAACTTTCAGGCACCACTGCATATATGCCTCCCTGCCTGCGCTGGTGATCATCCTGCCTGCTCCATCCCGTAAAAAATCGCCCGTTTCAAAATCAAAATAAACGGACGGATAATATCTTTCATCATATTCCGGGTTGTCTGGTATCTCAGGCAAGTCAAACACCGGAAAAAGCTGATTTTCTGCCATATTTGCCTCCTAACTTACCACATCAATAACAACCGCCTCATTTTGCACCCAGGCAACCAGAACGCGGTCCCCTGGCTTGATCTGTGGTGGCTTGGCCGTATGCGTATGGCTTCCGTTGCCTCCCTCATGTCCTCCATGGGAGCCTCCGGAAATCGTGTACGCCAGACCTCCCACAAGCCTGCACACATGATAATCACTGCGCGGTATCGGTATGGGGAAAGTATTTGTTAAAAGGCTCATGTCTCCTTTAATGCTGCCGAAATCCAGCACTAGATCACGCTCTGCCTTTCCGGCCACGTTCTCTGCCCGCTGGGATATCACGCGGGCCAGTTTGCTCAGACCTGGGCTGCCTTTATTCTCTGCCATATCTGCCTCCTATCAATCAAAGCTGCCATCATCCACCCAACCATAAACGTGCGTTTCGGACCAGTTCTCATATACCAGATGCCACGGGTGCGCTTTTCCGCTGCCGTTTGCGATTGTAATCTTCGCGCGGCCGGCTGATACGTTGTAGCCCTTTGCACCTGGGTAAGAGCTAATATAGTGCTTGCCGCCGTGGAAGTTCACGACGTCGCCCACTTTGTAGGTCTTTTTCTTTGCCTTTGTTGTTTTCTTCTTGGCTGTTGTATCTGCTTTTTCTACCTGCATAGTCATTTTTCCACTGTCTGCGTCATGCTGCACGCTCTTGACAATGTAAAAGCCATTTAGCGCGCCGACAGCCAGGTGTACCATGTCGCCCTTGCGCACCGGTGGGGTATCAGGCGCCTGCACGGTTGCCGTCTCTTTCGGTTTTCCGTTTTCGTCCAGCATTTCCTGTGCTGTCTCCTGCGCCTCTGATAGGTTGTCGCTGCTGGCGTGGTTCACAATCCTTTGGAAAATTCCATATTCTGTTTTTCCGTTCTTGACTGCCTCAACCTTTGGCAATCCGTCCGTTTTTTCAGAGGATACAATCTTCACGCGGGTAACAAGGTTTGCAATGCTTACTTTGTGCTTACTGGACACGCTGTTGTTACCCTCAAAGTGATAAATATCTTTGTTGCCACCTACGGCCACAATAGAAACTTTGTTCTTCGTACTCCGTACAATCGCCTTTCCTCCGCCTTTTTTCTTAGCTTCGTCCAGGATTCCGCGCACTACGTCGCCCAGGTATGAGTTTTTGTACAAAATCTTTGCGTGACTCACATCCGGACCGCTGTAGCTGCTCAGGGTAATGCCCCAGTTTTTGAAAACTTCCGTCAGGGCGCTCTTGGTGCCCTTTCCGGCAGCAAAATAAATATTGTCCTGGGAACGCTGCATACTGTACAGGTTGTCATAAGCAACCACATTAAAAACCTCGTCGGCTTTCGTTGTGCTGCGCTCACACTCTGTTACATTTCCCATGGCCACAATGCCCTTGCCGCTGCCCCAGTACGCTTTTATTGCCACCACGCACCCGATCTTTATCAAAGAGGACAGCCTGGAACCGTTATACTTGGCATTGTATAGCTCAAAGGTTATTTTCATGGCCAGCTCGTCCTCTTCTTCCTCCCATCCCAGGCCCTCAACCGCCTGGGTAATGTTTAGCTGCACTTTCTTTTCTGTGATTGCAATCACGTCATAGTGCACTTTGCTTACTTCAATCACTCAGCTGCACCTCCCTTACTTGGCCGGTATGGTCAGCTTTTGGCCTGGGTATATCAGGTTCGGATTCTTTATCTTGTCCCTGTTCAGGTTGTAAATTTCCGTGTATCTGGAGCCTTTACCCAGCAGACGCTGTGCAATCCTCCATAAACAATCCCCGGATTTTACCGTGTAGGTGGTCGTCTTTTTGCCTGTTTTGGGCTGTTTCTTTTTAGGCGACGGTCTGGTTGGCGTTTTTATTTTCAGCTCATTGGTGGTGTAAATCTTTATATCTCTGGCAATAATAAATTTTATGTCATAGAAATAATCTCCGGATCCACCTTTGTACTTGCCTTTAAAACTGGAAACATAAACAGAATAGTTTATGCAGGTGCCAGTGCATAGCAAAGTACATTTTGTGCCATTGTCCCGATACTTTTCCAGGCTTTTGATCAGTGTGTCGGGTTTGGTATACTTTCTTACCAGTCTGTTTTTCTTCCGCACTGCCCCTGGAAACATCCCGGACCATGAAATTTCTTTTGTTCCTTGTCCACGGGGGAGTTTTACGTCCCCCAGTGAAATAATGCTGTACGTCATAAATTTTGCGTCAGCGCCCATTGTTATAGCTTCCGGCAGCATAGGGAACTGTATTCTGCTGCCGCCGGATGGTGTCAGGTAAATATCCATGTCCCTATGCCTCCTGTATAAGCGGCATGTTTGCAAAAATTTTGCTCATGCGCTCTGCGATCTCGTCTCCCAGGTCGTCTGCCATTTCGCGGATCCGGTTCTTCATAACCTCAAAGACCTTTTCCTCGTCCATGTTTCCGCCCTCGATCTTAATAACCGGACTCATGTCCACGTTAATCTCAAAGGTGTTGTTGCCCTGCTGTCCCTGCACTGCTGCATTGACAGAAACGGCTTTCTTGCCCTCGGATTCCTCTTCGCTACTATCCCCCGACATTTCCTGGCCGGTTACACTCCACACGCTCTTGCTTTCGTCCTGTGGCTGTGCCTGCAATGGCAAAATGGTATTGCTGGCCAGTTCTTCGCCGCCAGGCCCTACGATTCCGCCGTTTGCGTGGGCTGCAATTTCTCCATTGCTGTCCAGCACGCCCAGGTCCTCGCCTGCCTGCTGCCACAACGCAATGCCGCGGCCACGCCTGCCAGGTACCGTCGGGATAACATACTCTTTGCCCTCTTCTCCTAACCAGGATAATTCTGCGCCATGCAGGCCCACCTCTCCACCGTTTGCATGTCCGGCAATGGATACAGAAACCGTTGATCCACTGCTGTGCGTGCTCAGTGAAGCACTTGGGTTCGTAATATGGTAGGAAACTGTTACATTTACAGAAGCCCTTGCAGAATAAGGGGAGTTAAAAGCTGCTTGCAGCTCACTACCTACTTGGCTGTAAACTGCTGCTATATTGTCGCTGGCTTTCTCGATTGTCACATCCGTGCTGCCATTGGTCTGCATAGTGTTGGAAAATGTATTATCAAGTTCCGCCTGTGCAGATGTGGCTGCCGGTGTTGCATCCGTGCTGCCTGCTTCTACGGTTAAATTGGTGGTCATTGTGGTGTCTGTGGTGTTTGTTTCACTGCTCAGAGCTGCCTGCGCTGCTTCTTCCACTGGTGTTGTGTCCGTGGATCCGGCTGTCGTGGTCACGTTTACCTGCTTCTCAACAGTCGTGTCCTCACTTCCGCTTGCTGTGCTCTGCTCCACTGCTGCCTCAATACCACTTGTGTCTACCTGTACCAGATCGGACGGTATAGTTACCGTTGCCCCGGACTGTACTTGTATGCCGGCACCGCTCAGGGTTCCTGTTTCCATTCCCAGGGCCGCCTCTATCTGTGCCATGGCTGTCTCAGAATCAACCTCAACGTTTGCCAGGTCCACCTTTACACCGTCAGCAGTAACAGAAAACTCTGCACCCTCTGCGGTCAATGCGGACATAGCCTGGTCAATGGCCGCTGTTGCTGCGTCTCCGTCAACCTCTGCGGTCAAGTTATCCATGGAAATTTTCAGCTCATCCCCTGCGTGGATAATGTATGGGCTTTCAATACCGTTTTCCTCCGCTATTGTCTGCCAGTCAATTCCCAGGGCGTTGCCGATCTCCCATAAGCAATCCCCGGCTTTTACCTTGATGGTCGCGCCCTCTGCGGTCACGTCCTCGGTTTCGGCCAGATCGCCCAGCTTTTCGTTTAAGCTAGACACCCATGCGTCTTTGTCAATGTCTACGCCATCAACCTCCGCTTTCAGGTCTCCCAGCTCCACCGGTTCGTCAGTAACAGAAGCCGTGGCACGCTTCCAGGCTGCGGAAAACTCCTCTCCCAGCTGTCCCTTTGTGTCCATCTGGCTTACTGCGTCAATCAGGGCTTTGTCTCCGGAATCCGCAATGCTCTTGGCGTATACGTCCCAGGCTGCGCTTGTATCGCCGGAAGCAGCACCGATGGCCATAGTCTCGTTAAACTTGTCCATGATCTGCTTTGGCACATCCTGGCCAACCTTTACATATTCATCCACCAGGCCACGCATGGAGTCTGCATCCGGTTTCATGGCCTCCCACACTTTTTCAAGTGCGTTCTGGTCGCCGCTCTGCAGCCATTTCCAACCGCCACCCTGCTGCGCATAATCTACGCCGAACGTGTTCAGATGGTCGTAAAGACTCTGAACATCATTGCTTTTCAGGTAGTTCTTTAAATAATCAACCTCATTTCCCATGCTTTTCTGTGTCTTTCCCTGGTTTGTTGCAATCAGGTCGCCATAAGTACCGCCCAGGGTGTTGTTTTCAAAGTCCAGGCTGGTCATGAGGTCGTTTGCCTTTTGGTTTCTAATTGCCTGGCTGGCCAGGTCTTTGTAATGATCATTCTGCCGCTTTGTAATTCGTCCAGAAGCCTCCGCGGCATTTAAGTATGAGTAAAATTCTGTTGCCAGCGCCTGGGTTTCCTCTGCTGCGGTTTCTCTCTGTCCTGCCAGAGCCTCCACTACTGAAGTAAAGGAGTCTGCGGTCAGGTCTTTGCCACTCAGGCTGCCGTATTCCTGGTTGATCCAGTCAAGCTGCGCCTGGGCTTCCGCCTGCTTCCATTTGCTGGTTATGCTGTTCATTTTATCCTGTAAAGCTGACACTGCCTGCGCTTCGTCAACATCAATAATGCCGTCCTGCAGCGCTTCCTCCACGGCCGTTTTCAGGTCATTGGATAGATTGGTCAGTTCCAGGTGGTCTGCTCGCGCCCATTCCTCAATACTGCTTGCCAGGCTTTCGCCCTCCTCAGTACCTCCCAGGAATGTCTGCACGCTTATATGGGCCGCAAATGTCCGGCTTTCAAGCTCGGAAATTTTGCTTTCCACAAAGGTTGTTACATTGTCCTTATAGGACTGCTGCTCGTCAGCGGTCAGCTCAATGCCGACGCTGCTTTTCCATGTCAGTGCCTGGTTTGCTTGCAGTGCTTCCTCTGCTTTCTTTCTCAGTTCGTCGGCGTTCTTAAATTCATTGATCGCCATCTCAACATTTACCAGGTACTTTGCATTTAAGATTCCGGAAGCTGCTTCCTCTGCCTGTTTCGCGCTCAGTTCAATGCTCCCGAAATGGTCCGCTAGGCTGTTGCTGATCTGCTTCTCGTTGTAGTTATCTATAGCCACGCCGATAGCAACCACGGCCGCTGTAATCGCTGCCGCTGCAATACCAAATTTTGCAGCTGTTGGAATCGTTCCGCCCAGGTCACTCACAAAGGCACCAACGGACGGAGCTGTCTGTGCTGCCAGCCCTATGTTTTTAATGGCGCTGCCAATAGGCGACAGTGCTTTTACCACGTTGCCTGCGTTGCCGATCAGGCTAGTTGCTCCTTTGGCAATCAGTCCAGCACTCAGCCATGAAGTCAGCCCGGCCTGTTCGCCGCCCGGCATAATCTTTGCAGCTTCTCCAAACAGGCTGCTCAGCCCCTTTGACAACAGGTGCTTGCCCTTACTGCCGGCCCATTTTGTAAATGGTTCTGCGATCAGTGTGTCCCATGCAATATCAACCTTTCCAAACAGGTCTGCGTTCTGCCATTCCTGGGAGTTGGTCATACCGCTCACGGTTCTCTTGATTCCCTCGGCCTTGCCGTCAACAAAGTCCATCAAGTTTGTAAGTGCTGCTGTTGCTGCCGGTGTTGCGTCTGTAATCGCGTCCACAACTCCACGGATGTACGGCGTCAATCTCTTTCCGAAACTGTTCTGTACGCCCTCAACAGCGGACTGCATAAGTGTCATGGAACCATCTAGGTTATCCAGCATAGTGTCTGCCATATCCTGTGCTGCATCTTTGGAATTGTAAATAGCTTCGCTCAGCTTGTTGTAATCCTCTTCACTGGCGTTGATGATCGCCAGCATGCCGGCCATGGCCTCTTTTCCGAAAATAGTAGAAGCTGCTGCCGTCTGTTCAGTCTCAGAAAGTCCGCCCAGGCTGCCGCGCAAGTTATCCATAACACCTTTCAGAGTTTTCATGTTTCCAGAGCTATCTGTTAGGCTTATACCATACTCTTTCATAGCCGCTGCCATGCTGTCAGTAGGTGCTGCCATATTTGCCAGGGAAGTCTTTAGGGCTGTACCGGCCATGCTTCCCTTGATGGAACTGTTCGCCATCAGACCCAGTGCCAGGGACGTATCTTCAACGCTGTACTTCATGGCTCCGGCCACGGGTGCAACGTATTTGAACGATTCTCCCAACATACCAACGTTTGTATTTGCGCTTGCACTTGCTTTTGCTAATACATCTGCAAAATGTCCCGAATCCCTCGCTTTCAATCCAAAAGCTGTCAACGCATCCGTAACAATATCCGAGGTACTTGCCAAATCTTCTCCGGAAGCTGCTGCTAGGTTCATAATACCGGATATACCAGCGGTCATTTGTTCTGGTTCCCACCCGGCCATTGCCATGTAATTAAACGCCTCGGCTGCCTCTGTCGCTGTGAACTTGGTCGTTGCTCCCATTTCCTGGGCTTTTGCTGTCAGGTCCTCAAACGCCTGCCCTGTTGCTCCGGAAATGGCTCCGACCTGGCTCATCATGCTTTCAAAGTTTTTGTAAGTGTTTACCGTATCGCCCAGGCCTACACTGATACCCAGTGCAGCACCCGCCTGTGTCAGTGGGTTCTTTGCAGCGTTCATTATTGCCGTCAGAGGTGCTGTTGCTGCATCCACAACGCTCACTGTTGCCGTCCAGACGCTGCCGTCCCAGGCTGCTGCTTTATCCCGCACGTTATCAATAACCGGGCTTGCGTTGTCGTCTGCTCCCAGCTGCGCGGATCCGGAACTTCCGGAAAAATTCTCAACAGCATCCTCCGCGGCTCTTACGATCGGGGTGGCGTTATCATCCGCCCCCAGCTCTGCTGTGGCGCTCGTACCGTCCAACATTTCCGCGGCGTCCTCCGCTGCTCGTATTGCCTGGGTGGCGTTGTCGTCTGCTGTTAGCTCTACGGTTGCCACATCCCCATCCAGGGACGCCAGCGCGTCGCCCGCGTCCCTTATCTCCATGGTGGCGCTATCATCCGCGCTTAACCCCACAACCGCCTCATTGCCATTCAGGGCGGTCAGTGAGTCGCCCACGTCGTCAATAATTCCGGTTGCGTTGTTGTCTGCTCCCACTTCAACGTCTGAGGCGGTGCCGTCCAGGGCCGCTGCCTGGTCTGTCACGTCGCTCAATGTCTCTGTGGCTGCATTATTCACTCCTACGTCAACGCTTGGGCTTACGCCGTCCAGGGATTCCGCCTGGTCAGATACCCGGCTCAGTCCCTGGCTTGCGTTGTCGTCTAACTCGATATCAATATTGTGCGCTCTTTCCAACCGATCAAGGCGACGCTGTGTGCGGTCCCACGCACGTTCAAACGCCGTCAGGTTTCTTGTGGCCGACTGCACACCAGCACCGGTGCGGTCAACCGCTTCTATCGGAATTTCAATAGTCAATGTTTCGGCCACTTTTACTCACCGCCCTCCTCAGTGCCGTCTCTTGCTTTCTGCTCAGCTATCAGCTGTATTTTCATACTTTCCAGCATGAGCACCTGCGCCCAGTCTGGTTTGCTCAAAAACTCGTCAAATGGGATATGATGCCGTTGGAAAATAATGTGCATAAGCGTTGTTTTGCCGCCGGCTTCGATTAGTTTTTTGCTACATCCTCCATAGTCGGCTGATATCCGGAAATCTCGTCAAGTTTGGCCAGGATCTCGTCTTTCTCGCCGGATTTCAGAACCACCTCAACCAGGTCAGTGCCGTTCAGCACGTTCAGGTTCTTCCATGCGTCACGGTTATCCCAAATCTTGTCACGATCTTCCTCAACGGTTGCCTCATAGATCAGCTGTGCGCGGTATCTGGCAGCGTCAACACTCTCTGCCACTCTTGTACCCAGCTGCTTGTTGCGCTTGTAGTTTGTGTTATCTTTCTTGCACTTCAAATATTCATCTTCACCCATAGGGCGGATACGGAAAGACAGCACAACAGCGCCGTTTCTCTTAATTTCAATCGGTACTGCTTCCTCTGCGTCTGTCTTGTATGCGGCGGCTGCCATAAGTCCGCCCAGGATGTCATTTTCGTACTTTCTCACTGTTGCTTTCTTCTCGTCCTCAGTCATTTCAACAGCTGCCTCATTTTCTAAATTCACATTCTTAGTTGCCATGTTCTCAAATCCTCCTGGTTTATTTTAAAAATGCCGCGAGGCTATTCCCCGCGGCTCTGTCTGTGTAGTTATGTTGTTATATTGCTTTAGGCTCTCAGCTTGCCCTGCTGGTTTACTGCGCCGTTTACGAACAGACTCCACTGTCTCTTAATCAGGTCGCCCACTGTTACGTTCTGCAGGTCAATGTTTCCAGACGGTACACAATCGTTGTATACCAGTCTTTCCTCGGAACCGTTGCGGCCCTTAATAACGCCCTGGAAGTTCCAGGACGGCATTTCTCCGGACTTCATGCCTGCCAGCAGATCTGTAATAAACTCCCCGTCCTCTACCACGATTTCGGTAAAGGTAAGTGTCTGTCCATAGCTGGTAAAGATCTCATGCTCCTGCGGGTCTCCCAGCGGCTGGAACTTGGTATTTGTAACATTGACCTGCGCCTGGTAGGTCTCCATAGTAGCCAGCAGCTTGCCCTTTGCGTTGTACAGTGCTCCGTTCTTACCGGTCAGCACCTTTTTGGCGTTTGCGACCGCCTGTGTGTTGATAATACCCATTGTCCTTTATCTCCTTTCTTTACTCAGAATCTTCCTCAGCTGCAAAACGGAAGCGGAATGTCAGGTAAATAGTTTCAATGCTGTCAAGGTCGTCAACAGCAATAATGAACCATGCAGAGTCTCCCTGTGCTGGATTTCCCTCGTCCTCAATTACGGTACCGGATAACAGCTTCTTTTCTCCTACCATGGCGTCAACAACTCGCTGTGCGGCTGCGATAACAGCTGCGCGGCCGTCGGGGTCGTTGTCCACCTGGCCGATCAGGACCTCAGTAGTCTGTTCAACACGGTCCATAAGCTCAAAACGCTCTTTCACGCGGCGGATTTTCTTCCAACCAGCATCCTGGTCTTTGCTCAGGGTTACAAGAGTGTTGATCGCCTTTTCAATCCATACCTGCTTGCTCTTACTGGTGGAAAGTACAATACAGCCGGATTTCAGGGCTTTCTTAATGGTTCCACTGTTCAGGGTTTCTTTCAGCTTCGCTGCTCCGCTGATCACGGTATGAGTCAGGGAAGCATTGGAAGCTCCTGCACAAATCAGGCCACCGATTCTTGCCGCCAGCATATAACCCTCATACTCAACGCCGTCTGTGCCAATGTACGGATTCAGTACATAGTGGATTTTTTCGTCATTGAATGCCGCTGCGTGCTGCATACGGGTTTCAATCTCCACGGAGCTAGGCTCTGCCACGGTCGCCATGGTATATGCTCCCTCCTGGAACACTCTGGCAACGTGAGTTGCAATCAGTGTGTGGACTGCTGCGTCGTTGGTATCAACGATGATCATGTCTCTCACTTCTGCCTCACTTGCGTTTGCAGCTTCTCCGTATGCTGCAGTGTTTACTGTCGGGTTTGTACCGGCGGTAAAGGCTTTCTGTGTAACATCTGCCAGAGTGCCGTTTCCTGGAGCTTTCTTCGTGGCTTTCACGTACTTGCTGTTTGCAAATGCGGCCACAATTCCGTCAACCTCTGTTTTTCCGGCTGCAAAGGTTACTTTTTCAAGGGCTTTTGTTCCCTCGTAGATGGTTGCCTCTTTTGCTGTTTCATCATCCAGGGAAGCCTTTACGGTAATGGTAAATGCTCTGTTTCCAGGATAAAGTGCTGTAAGCGCAACAGCGTCAACAGCAGCGCTGGCTGTGGTATCTTTCAGAGTAATTGTTGCCGGCGTTCCGCCAGTTCCAACACGTACCACAACGCACTCCTCCATGCCTCCGGCCATAAATGCTGTGATAGCATCATATCCGGAACCCGCACCGATAACGTTGGAAACATCAGTGCTCTGGTCAATCGTGACCGGTGTGTTTAATACTCCCCAGTTACCTGTTACAAGTGCGCAACCGACGCCAGATCTGGCTCCGGCTGCTTCTACTCCGCCCGCGTTCTCATAGCGCTTGTATACGCCAGGGCGTTCTTTCTTCTCTCCTACAACAAAAAATCCGCTCATTAGTTTTTAACCTCCTTGTTGGCAAATTTCTTTACAAGCTCCTCAGCTTCCGCTTTGGTCGCTTCTTTCTTTCCGGCTACTGCAAAGGCAGCGCGCACAATGTCCGGGCTGTATTTGCCCTCAAACACTTTTGCAGCTGCTCTGGCGTATTCCTCGGCAGTGTAGACCGGTGCTGTGGGCTTCTCAGCCGCCTCATTTTCGGCTTTTACGGCCTCAGCCCTGGAATTGTCCGCCTGCACCTGTTCAGCCGTTTCTGTGGCTTCTGTGGGCTTCTTGGTTGTTACCATTTCTTCGTCCTCCTTATTTGTTGAAATAGGTTTCTTTCAGCGGGTGGGAATACTCACTGAAATTCTCAGTTGCATACTGCCCTTTGATGGTTATCTGCCCCCTGGTCAGGTAGTCGGCGGCATTATCAACCGCCAATTCATCAAAAAGCAGCGGTGCACCGTCCAGGAGGATAATTTCTCCCAGTCTGGCCAGGGTGTCGTATAGATACCGTGTCCAGCTGTTCCTTGCCTCCGGCGTTGGTGCGATCACATGTATGGCCATGCTGCACTCCATCCATGTGAGTGCGCATGTCTGGCGTTTCTTTTTCGTCCCGGAAATGCGCACATAAATAGCCGGGTGGAAGTCACTCGGCTCATAAAAACTTTCAATATGGTCTTTGTTGATCACAAGGGCGTCTGTTTCCCAGCGTTTCAAAAATTCCTGCATTGCAAGTGCCGGATCCGGTGCCTGTGTGATCTGCTGTGGGAATGCAATCAGCAAAAATGTAAGCGAACACCCGTTTACTAGGGTGTTAGGGTTCTGGCTGTCATTCATTTCAAACAGCTCCGTTCTGGCCCAGGTAATACAATAGGCTCCATCATCCGCCTGCATTACCACGTCGCAAAGCGCTATGCGCACCAGCGGCGCCAGCTCCTCCGGTGGCTTGCCTGTGTCGTCGCTGTATACGTTCACACTTACCATGCCGCTGCTGTGCCGTTCCGGGTCTGCTGTCATGTCTACCAGATAATCAGCGCGGGGGTACTGGCTCACTCCCCACCCCTGGGCTTTGTCGTCCGGTGCTTTCTGTAAAAACACCGCCGGAACGCCCTCATACTTTGCCAGGCTCTCTGCCAGTTCTTTCTCCTGAACAAGCCTGGTATAGATCAGTTCTTCCAGAGTCATGCTGTCACGCCGTCGCTTTCATTTGCTGCGGGTACAATGTCCTGTACGGCCTGCATGTCCTCCGTCCAGGTTCCCTGCCATTCCCCGTCAGCCACTTCACTTGCCAGCATTACAAAGTGGTTTGAAACATTCCCTATGCCAGTGTGGTAAAGCACAACGAGCTCATTGCTGGTTATCCCAACAACAAGCCCGTTTCTGTACTCGTCCCATGTTTTATGCTTTGCCCTTATCAGGTCGCCTTTGTACACCTGCTCACTGTCAAAAACAGGTGCCGCTCTGTCTTTTATCAATGCCATGCTGGCACCTCCTTACACGTTGTACGGTGCTCCGAAAATGCTTTTGATTTCGGGTTCCGCTTTCTGCTTAATCTTTTCCACGTATGGCCTTGCCGCCATTTTGCTTGTGCCATGTTCCAGGTACCCTGCATAATGAGTGTCTGTCTCAATGGCCACTTTTACGGATAAAGCCCCGCCGGAGGATCCTGCCACCGGTCTGAAGCTGCTCCGCAATTTTCCACTGCGCACTGCTGGCGGTTCGCCCGGTGCAGACGCCGTGTAACTGCTCTTTTTAAATGATTTCTTGTAGCTCCTGCCGCCTCGTTGCCCTCTCAGCACTTGCAGCTCCGCATTTTTCAGCGCCCTGCTGCCTCTTGTGGCTCTGGATTTCATTTCCTGGCCGATAGCGGTCACTTTCTTTGCTACTTCAACGCTTATATCAGGCACGCTCATACGTCTGCCCTCTCTTCCACGTAATAGATGGTATACAGTCCCAGCTGCCCCGGTTCGTCAACGCCCTGCACATAAAACTTGCGGTTTCCGCATGTCAGCTGGTCCGTTTCCACCGCTTTCGGGTGTCCCCGGTCCACAATCGTGTGTGTGATCGGGTGCTGTATCTGTTCCCATCTGGCTTTTTCCTGCGGTGTTGCCTGGGCCAGAACGGCATGTATCACGACGCTGTGATCGCTGTCATATTTTTTTACAGGGCGGCCTTTCCCATCTACGCCGCTGGTGCATTTTGCTACAAAAAAATCTTTGTACAAATTACCTGGTCTTAAATAAAAGATCGCGCTCGCCCCCTCCGTCTTTTGCGTACACATTGTCGTGCATACCACCATAAAAATAATGGCCTCCGTCTGCGCCCGATTCCGGAGAAGCTTTTCCGGCCGTTGGTACCGTGTCGGCTCCACACTCTTTTTTCAGCTGCTCGTACTGCTTCCGCCAAAACTCTGCGCGTGCCTGCATTTCCAACTTTAACGGCCCCACTGTCGTGTTTACTTCCATGCCAAACCGTCGCATAATGCTTTCCAGTGCTGCCAGTTTGGCACGCTTCCACGTTTTCTTTGCCGCAATGATGGCCGTGTATTCTTCATTGCTCAGCGCGCTGGTTTCCTCTGCTCCCTCGACCATGGTGTCGCCCAGTTCGAAGCGCATACGATCAACGCCCTGCTCTCCTATCTTCTCCGGATTGTAGGTATACGTTTTTTTCATGCGGCATTACCTTACCCTTCTGCCGGTGTTTCGGCCGCTTCCTGGTGTTCTGCTGGCTCCGGCGTTTCTGATACTTCCTGGCTTTCTGCTGGCAAGTTCTCTGTTTTTGCCTGGTCATTCGTCAAGATTGCCTTATCATCCAGCAAAAGCTCCTCTGCCTGGCTTTTTGCAGCTCTCTTTACTGTGACGCGAGAATCTGTTGCATGAAGTACAACTAAAATATTCTCACTTTTCACATCTTTAATGGCTTTTGCAGCCTCGTCTGCGTTCATCTGCATAATGCAAAAAACCTGCTGCATATCTCCCTCAGTCAGTGGCACACTCATAACCTGGGCTGTATCTCCATCAACCTCCTGTATTACCGGAACGGAAAAAGTAACTTCCTCCCCTGTTTCCACCTGCACAAGCTCAGCAACGGGAAGCTCTGCGGCCCCCGTTACCTCAGCAATGCAGCCAGTGCGTAACAATGCACGCTCTCTGGTAGGGAGGATGTGCCCGTCCTGGATCAGGTCGCCCGGCATGTAAGCGTTTCCGAGTAATGTAATCGGTTTTACGCACACATAACTCATAACATCCTCCTTTCAGGCATTACACACAATCAGTAAAGAATGTTGCCAGATCGTCGGCCGTCTTTCTCATGTCGGTGCTCATAAGTCCCTCAATGAACTCGCTGTGTGTTCCGTTCTCTCCCTCGTACTGATCCATAGCAGTATAGGAACCATTTCCCAGCATATCCCATGTAAAGGTATAGCCGGCGGACGGCTCGTCTACCTGCGGCGTATTGGTTGCATAGCACATCAGGGCTGCGTTGCTGTCGCAAATAAACTGCATGTCAGCCTCTTCTCCCGGTTTTGCTACGTTGTAGGTGGATTCAAGCACTTTTACCTGCTCAAATCCCAGCACCTGTGCCAGAACCTGCTGTGTTACGATTGCCGGGTTTGCTGTGGATCCGGTATACTTCACGCGCTCAACAATGTCCGGGTGCTCTTTCAGTGCCAGGTATGCGTCATAACCCAGGGCGAGGCGGTTCGGCTGTCTGCGGCCTCTGCGCTTAATATCGCGGCGGCGTTCATCAAAGAAGTGCACCGGATCAAAGTTCGCGTCGTTAAATTTCAGGAATTTCTTGCCAGACGGCGCGCTGTCAGTTCCCTGCCATTCGTCTCCCCAAACGCCGCTGTGGAAAAATCCCTTTGCGAAAAGGATATCAAGGTGCAGGCTCATCTGCTCGTTAGCAAAACGAACCTTGGCGCGGCGTGGATCCTGTACGCCCGGCGCGTGGCTGCGCTGGTAGTTCAAAGCTGCGATCTGGTCAATACCAACGATAACCTGGTCAACCTTGCAGCCATACTGGTTTTCTCCGGTTCCCATGATTGCCGGATTAACTTTTCCGAACGCCGGTTTGCGGGCTACGTTGTCCCTGGCAAGATCTCCCTTATCGAATGTGTAGTAAAATCCGGAGCTAGTAGCTACCGGGCAAATCGGGAAAATGGACGGTGCCACCCAGTCGCCAGGCTGTGCGAAATATGCCTGGGACATGTTGGTCAGGTACTGGTTTGGCTTCCATCCTTTTGCAATTTCTGCCGCAATCCCTGCGTTAGTGCTCATTACATTTCTGCTCATAGTCTTTTATTCCTCCTGTTTATTATTCTGCCGGCTTGTAGCCTGCTTTTACGATCTGTACAGCAATACGCTGATCTGCTTTGGTTGCTGCTTCCAGCGCAATACCGACAATAAAGGACTTTGCTGTTGCCTTTACTGCCTTGCCACCTGCTCCGACTGCCAGCTCGTCGCCGTATGCTACGGCCTCGCCAACTGTCCATGTGCCGATGTCCTTGATCTGCACGTCCAGGTCATCCCCCACTGTTGCCTTGTCGTCACATCCAGGCAGCGCAATACCGATTGCGTTCTTGCCTGCAGTTGCCACTTTTCCATCAGCGCCAACTGCTAAAAAAGCCGGTGCCGGAATCTCTTCGCCTGCTTTTACCACAATTACTGCACTGTCATTGATAGTTGTTCCGTAATAGCTCATGTTCTCTGCCTCCTTATCGTCTTGTTGCCTCATACTCATGTACAAGGTCAGGGTTCTGTACACATGCAGCGTCAATGGATTCTGCATAGCTCAGGGCGGCGTTGCTCTTGCGAATTTCTTCCGCTTTCTTCTCGATCTTGCTCCATGCGTCAGTGCCTCCTGTAGCTCCTGCGCCTCTTTTGCCAACTTCTCCGAAAAGCCCGGATTTTTCTACCGCTGCCACTGCTCCGTCAAGTACGCCGATCATATCGTCGTATGCTGTGCCGCCTGCTGCCTGCAGCGCCTTTAATGTCGGGACCAGTTCTTCCGGTTTCTTGCCGATGATCTCGTACTTCTTCGCAACGTTGTAAAGTTTTTCCTCCTGTGCTGCGTCTGCCTGTTTTCTCAGTGCGATCAGTTCAGCTGCCACTAACGGGTGCAGACCCTTGTAAATATCTTCGCCCGCTGCCTGCTGTCCTGTTGCTCCCTGTGCTCCCTCAGCGGCCGCTCCTGGGGCTTCTGCTACTCCGGTGCCCGCTGCCTTGCCTACGCCCTCCGGCGCTGCTCCTGCGCCTGCTCCGGCGCCCTCAGCTCCATCCTCAACACCATAGCGCTTTTTAAGTTCTTCAAACGCCATGCGGTCTGTTGCTGTCATGTTTGCCTCGTTGAATTTCATGTCGGTTTCTCCTCCTATAGATTTCTTTGTTTTGGTTTTTCCGTTATCTTCCGGCGGTGTCTCCCCGCCCTCCTGTTTAGGATCCTCTGTTTCCGGCGGCTGCTGTTTGCCTGTCGCCTTTTCAATCATCCCTCCCAGGCGGTCAACGGTTTCCTGCATGTGCTCCACGCTCACGGCGCCAGCTGTTTTTACAATCTGTGCCGTTTTACCTGCGCCCCAGGAAGTAACCAGGCCCTTGATGGCCACGTCAAACTCGTCAATGCTCTGGTTCATCAGTGCGGCCTTGTCCGTTACTTCTTCGTCCCGGATAATGCTGCACAAGCTGTTTTCCAGTGCAAAACACACGTCCCAAATTTCATCAGTAATGCGGCGGAGTTTGCGTTCTTCCATCTTGTCATTGAATGTATCTGCTTTTTCAATGTCGGCCACTGCGCTGTCAATGTCCGCCTGGTCCAGCTTCAACGCCTTGCCAATGGCAGAAAAGAACTTGTGCAGGCCGCTTTTTGCTGGTGTCTGTTCCGGATTCTGGCCTGTTGGCTGTTCTTCCGGTTTCCCGCCGTTTCTCTTATACAGTGCAACGTGCGCGTGCTGGTTTGCACCAGCATCCACCAGGCTAACCTCTGTTACTTCCAGGTCTTTCAGCTTTGTCTTTGCCACTTGACCGTGTCCTCCTCTCTAAAATTTTATAAACAAAAAACACCAGTTTCCCGGTGTTCCTGCTTATCACTCTGCTACGGCTCCGTCGTCCTCAATTTCTTCCCGGATTGCGGTGCCGCCAATGGAGAACATGCTATATTCTCCACTTTTTACTTTCTCCCACACATCATCATCAGTGACGCGGAAGCCGATCCACCAACCAACCGGCAAGGTGCCGGTGGCCAGTCCCATTGCTGCCTGCTTTTCCTCAGTCAGCACAACACTTTCCACCATGACTGCGGTTCCTGTTCTTTCGTGCATTTCCCCGCCGTCTCGGTACAGCTCTGCAAATTTATAGGCTGCGGCTTCCAGGGTTTCCGGGTCGATCATGTCCTCCTGCAGGTCAACAACCTCATTGCCGCCCACATCTACAGACACATTGGCCCACCCAAATACAAGCCGCTTGTCCTCGTCTACTTTTTGAACCTTAAAGCGCCCCTTTTTCTCAATCGGCTGCGCTCGGCTCTTAATAATGTCACTGAAAGTCTGCATTTTCTCCTCCTTTTAGGTATGAAAAAAGCGCCTGGGGTTCTTCCAGACGCTCTGTGTTAAATGGCATTTCTGCACATTACTGTTGATTTTCTGCACGTTTTCCGTGTTTTTTGCACGTTTTACGCTCAAAAATGTACGTTTTTGATTTTAAATGTCCGTGCGGTGTCCTTTTCGCCTGTTCTCTTCCATCTCCCAGGCTCCAATTTCTGCCACGCGGCTGTTTGGCCAGTTCTTCCGGTACCAGAAATGCAGATCAGCGGTATTCTGGCAGCACTCAGCAATGTCCTTGCCTTGTGCGATCCACTTCCAGGTTTCTTTTCGGAATGTCTTAATGTCCAGTGCAGAAAATTTATAGGTGCCGCCTCTGGCACCCATAACGCTGTCATTACACTCAAATTCAAAATAGTCCCCGGTGTCCTTGATCACTTTTCCGGTCAAGGCCCATATACCGGAAGCAGGCACCGCAAAATGCAGGCGCCCGTCCCGCGGATCTACAATAGGCTGCACGGCCACATTAAACATGCCAGGCATGTGCGGCTGTTCAAACCAGTACGTTTTTCTATCGTCCATTACAATCCACTCCCTACGGTTATAAATTTTTCGATATCAATACCGTTAATATCTATTATACCCTGTGCCCGGAGTTCGCTCAACAGGTGCTGCCGTTCCTGGCGACTGTTGCACATAATTTCTGTAAAATACCGGCTGTCTATTCCATTTCGGAACATGATTTCGTTACTTCCCTGAAAGCCGCTTTCCATGTCCTTAACAAATTGCATGGGGCTTTTTCCGTATTGGCTTATGTCCGCAACCTCGCCAAATCTGTCCCATTCAAAAGCATAGTAATCTGTGCGTTCCAGGACTTCCGTGCTCATTTTTATCTGGTAATCTCCATAAACACTAGCACCGGAAAATTTCTTTTTCATCCGCTGCGCCTGTCCTGTTGCCACTCTGGTAAATGCACTGTCAGCTCCTCCGGTTCTCATGTCGGAGCACATACTGGCACCGGCCGGGTTCTGTATGCCCTGCTTGATTCTGCTCATGGTCGAAGAAATTCCACCGCTTTGCAAAATCTTTATAACGTCGCCCTCCCTGGTAACGCTATGGTAAACATACTTTGCACCAGCCTTTTCCAGATCCTTTGCAAGTCCGGGAACCACATAGGTTATATAGCCGTTGTATTCGTTCTGAAGTTTCATACTGGCCAGCTGCACCACATTGATATTTTCCTGGGCGATTATCTCGTCCAGTTTGTTTACCAACCTGCTGCCTGCCAGATCTTTCAGCTCGTCCACCCTGTTAGGTGCTTGTGACCACACAAGCCTTGCCTTTTTCAGAGTTTCCTCTGCGGCTGCTGTCGGCGTCCTGGCTACTTCGTCCAGGCCTACCTTTTTCAGCAGCTCTGTGGCTTTCTTGGCATCTGTTACGCCATCCCCGCTGCTCCGGACACGGATTCTGAAATAACCGTCCCAGGAATGCAGGCCTTGTTGCTTCCCACTGTACAGCTCAAAAGATGCATACTTTGGATCATAAGAATCCAGGTAGGTAACAACCCCGTGTATGTTTGCCTGGGTTTCAACTAATGTGTTGCTTGTCCATGCCCTTGCTGTCGGAGCCGTGGTTTCAAAGCTCATATTGATACGCTGCGACGGGACCGTCGGGTTTGCCCCGTCCATCCTCTGCAGCACATCATCCCAGGCGCTGGACCTCAGCTTGCCGGTAATCTCATAGTGTACGTCTCCGTCTATGATCATACGACGGGCGCTCAGGTTCATGCCCTCAACCTTGTCCGCGTCGCTCCATACCGCCTGCCCCTGCTTTGGTCCTGGGTGTATCTTGTCAAAATCTGTAAATACATCCTCGGCCGTTTTAGTTCCTGGAGGTAAGTGCCCTGTATTGGTTGCTGTCGGTGCTTTCGGTGTTGTCTTGGCATTTCTGGCCGCCTGGTTGGCCGCCAGTCTGTCCCGTACATCCTTGCTGCACTGTTTGGCCTTTACTGGGTCGGACAAGCTGTCAATGAGCTGCTGTTTGTTCATGTTGTTGCAGTACGCAATGTTTTGTGCCTTGGCCATCTGCAGCAGATCAGCCTTTCCCATTTTTTTCAGGGCTGCCGCGTCATGCGTGACCGCCTGGATGGTCTTGGCCGTGTTCTGTGCTTCGTCCGCCCACACAAAAGCTGCCTGTTTTTTACCGGTTCGCTGGGTCAACAGGTCCGTGTAAAATGTCCGGTATGTTTCCCGGAGGTTCTGTTTTCGCTCCACAATGGCATCCAGCAGCTGCTCTGCGTCCTTCCCCTTACCTTTCAGGCTTTCGGCATAGTCCCGGAATATCTCTCTATATTCCTTGTCAGGTATTGCCTCGACCCGTTTTATATATGCCAGGGTGTCCTGCGGGTTTAGGTCCAGCTCATTGTTGGCATACTTCCGGAAAACAGTGTTGTACAGTGGCTCTGTTTCACCATACTTGCTGTTTGGATGATATGCGTATGTCATTTTTTCACTGGCTTTGTCGGTAATGTACCGGAAAGACTGTTCTTTGTCTACGCCGATCAGCCGTCCGCTGGTATCTGTCACAAAATTGCCGCCGTGGCTGTCATAGTTCCCCAGCAGCCAGTCTGTAACATGTTCCCGCTGTATCTGCTGTACCTGGTCAGCTGTCAGGCCTTTGGTGCCGTACTGCTGCCACGCCTTAAAGTCGAACCCGTTCGGGTCCACGTCAATTTTCTGCTGGTATGCGCCAAACTGGCCGCCTATGTTTCCGGTGCCGACCTTGACGGCCGTGTCCGGATCCACAATGCCCTGCACCTTGTAACCAGCTTCCTGCACATAGGCCCGGAACTCTTCCGGTGTGCCGCTTTTGGACTGCGCCGGTTTGAAAAGCCATTCCGTGCCGCTGCCGTCCTCACACAAGTGCATTTCTCCGGTACCTCCCAGGTGCGCCAGACCTTTGTCTTTCATTCCCTGCGGCATTTGCAAGCTGCCAGGGACGGACGGTGTTGCCGGATCCGGTATACTTGGCCCCGGTGTCTGACTCTGTGCCGGCTGTATTACCGGCGGGGAAATCTCCCTATACTCAACCGCACACCTGCACTGCGGATGTGCCGGTGGTGTCAGCCTTTGCCCTCCAAAAAGTAATTTATTCAGCTTAAAATTAAAATTGCCGTCTATGCCTATCGTCTGCCCCTCTAGCCCGTTGCAGATATCACAAACGCCGTCGTCATAAGCTGTTGACCATACCTTTTCCACAACGCCCATAAGGCCCTGCGCCTGGGCCATCTTTACTGCTTCATACTCGCCGTGCTGATACGCAAACGCCATTTCTGTCTCCGCTATCATGTTAGCACGGTACCGGTGCTGTTGCGCTGCATACTTGGCCGCTGCTTCCTGGGCTTTCTTGGCCGCTGTGGCCTCTTTCATGCCTGGATTATTCTTTAACAAGGAATCTTTCACATGATCGTAATAGTTCGCGTTTGCAATAGCCTGGCGCTGTGTCAGGCCTATGCACGGGCGTATTGCCCTGGATAACTCCTCCGCACTCTCTCCCTTGCTGTATGCTCTGGCGATCAGGGCGCTCACTGCGTTCTTTTGCTCAGCGCTTATGTTCGTCACAAACTCCGCGCCGTGCTCTTGAACCCACTTCGTTACCCCCGGCCATGTGTGATCAAAGAAAAAACTGTCATGCTGTTCCTGCACGCCCAGGCTTGCCGTTTCCATAGCTTTAACCCATACAGGGGACAGCTTGTCGCTTACCATCTTGCTATAATCCTGCTGCCACTGTTGGAAAGTGCTTTCGCTCATGTGGCCGTTCATTATAGCCTCGCGGATTTCCTTGTAGGTAATCGCGTTTTGCTGGTTGGTCCATGTGCTATGCAATATATATGCCGGTTCAGCGGACGCCGCGTTCAGGAAGCTGTTCAGCTTGTTCAGCGCATTTTGTCCGCCCTGGCTTTTCTTCTTGCCAGTCGCTTTGCGGATCCGTATCTTCTTAAATTGCATTATGGGTCCCTCCCCAGTCTCTTCCTTGCCTCCTCAACGGCCTGCATATCTTCCTCGGTCACTCCGTCAGGATCTTCCTCTCCTCCTGGGTCAACCGTGCTGCTACGCTGCTGTTGTGGCTTTGCCTGCTGCCTCTGCCGCGCATTTACTGGCTTTTCTCCTCCCTGTGCTGGTACCGCCGGGGCATCATCTTCCAGGCGCTCAGGCAGGTGTGCTGCTTCTCTTACATAGTCCTCTAGCTGGCTGTCTGGCGTTAATATGCCGACGCCGGTCATTTCCTTTATGTAGTTGGCCAGCTTCTCAATGTCCTCGTCCTCAATGTCTCCGTGCTCCATTCGCGGGTAATCTGTAACGCCGTTGAAGTGGTCGCCATTCAGGTTTATGAGACGGGGAATAGCCTGGTTATTAAAAACCTCACAAATAATATCAAGGTACGCTCCTATTGCCATGGAAAACAACTCTGTCTTGTCGCTGCTTAGCGCAAAGCTGCCGACGCTCTGGTGTCCCAGGAAAATAAAATCTGCCAGCACGGTCATTGCCATGCGGGTGTCATATCTCTCAATGATCGCGTTGGTATCGAACTGGCGGCGGCCTCCGGTGCTCAGTAACTGGAAAGTCCAGCCAAACGGAAGCGCCAGCCCCTCTGTACTGTCACGGCGCACATTCTTTACAATAGCCTCCATGCCTGCACGGATAGCTGCCATGTCCGGATCATCTGTTTCCCATATGTTCATGCCCTCCGGTGCTGTCAATACCGGGAAGCCTGCCAGATCTCTCTCTATACCAATTCCCTCAATCTCCTGTATGCGGCGTTTGAAGTACCAGGACCGGTATGCGTTCCTCAGTACGCTGCGCCCCTCCGGGTTGTTCTTCCGGCTCTTTGTCCGAAACAACAGGGCTTTTTCTATCGGTATCGTGTACAGGCCGAAGTTTGGCGGCGGCATCTGTGTCATGCCGGTCAGGTTGTCGTTGTCGTCATACTCCCACTGATAAAGGGTTTCTTGTGCTCTAATAGGTAGCTTAGCCCATCCGATCAGCCCGTCGTCATACTTGCTGTTTAGGCGGCTGTCCCGGTTTTTACCGCAACGCCGCTTGTACACGATTTCGTGGTAGCTCCACCCGTATGTTAAAAAGGACAAGATTTCCGAAATGGTATCTGTCCAGGTGTCCTGCATGTCGTCCATGCAGCTCTCAATAAACTCTGCTGCCTCTTCGTCTGCGCTCTCTGGTCCTCCTGGCTGTATGGTCCAGCTTGTCTGCCGGATCAGCATTTCAATGGCAAACAGTATGGCGCCGATCACGTCGTCATTGTCTGCCATTTCTCTGTATGTCTCCACACCTTTACGACCCTGGAGCTCTTTCAAAAATTCCTCGTAAAAAAAGCCGCCATAGCGCTTTTGCCCTATGCGGCCGATTTCTCCTGCTGTGGTTGCCACTATGACAGCCCTCCTTTCCGTCCACAAATCTTATACAGCAGCTTCTGTGCTGTCTGTTGTACCTTGACCTGCACGGAGGCGTTTCTGTCCATGTTCTTGCCGTCTCCCTTGCCGGTCTTATTGTTCCGGTTGATCCGGTTCATCAGCGACAGGCTCATTATTCCCCACCTGCCTCTGCTACCTGGCCATATCCATAGTACATAATGCCTGTACCGCTCAAAATCGTCACGCTGGCCGCTTTCAGGTACAAACAGTTGCCTGCTGTCAGAACCAGGCCGTCAACTGCTGCTGGTGCGTCCCAGGCAGCTCCCACTGTTCTGATTGTTGTATCAGTCAGCGCCTGCACCGCAACAATGTGGCGATTCTCTGCCTCTGGTTCGTACTTAGTGGCCGCTCCGGTTGCGTTGTAAAGCATACAACCAAAACCGCCCATGCCAGCGATCATGCTTCCGTTTGCAGCGTTTCTGTTTCCCATTCCCATAGCCTTGCACCTCACTTTCCTCTCCAATAACTGCTCATGCCGCCTGCTACTGCCTCAGCCGGCGGTCCTGTCTGTGATGGCTTATCCATCAAATACAAAATTCCCTGCACCAGGGCGTCAACGGTATCTTTATACACGCCCTTTGGGAACATCAGTAAATCTTTCTGTAAATCAGTAACCCATGACGCCGTGTTTGGATCCGGAAAAAATACGTTCCCGGCCTCAAAATATGGTGTCACTGAAATAGCTCTCTCTTCCTTGCTGCCGCGTGGATTGAACGGTACCAGGCCAGAGACTTCTTTCCCCAGCACATCCATAACCGCCGGGCCGTTTGCCTTGTCCTCAACAACCTTTGCCCTGGCTTTTGGCCACTTGGCTGTCATATCCCGAACCGCTTTCACAGACTGGGTAAAACTCATTTTCTCGTTTACCAGGTCAAATACATAAACGTTGGGTCCGCTCCGTCCCATCACGTAACCGGCAACCTTGGCGCTGCCGTCGCTGTCTTTAAATGCCATGTCCCAGCTCTGTATGATCATATTGCAGTGCGGGGCTTGGTTGTAATAATGCTGCAGCCCTGCCTTTTTGAAAATATTACCGTCTGCTGGTGCCGGCCGCTGCTGCATCTGGCCAGAATACTGCAATGAGCCCATGCTCTTTTTCAGTCCGGCCAGGGATTCCTTGTCATATCGCTGGGGGTTCAGGATGTCCCCCTCTTCCCTTATGAGCTGCTTGCCACTTTTCGGGAATGTTATTATTGTCTTTTTCTCTGCCTCAGCTGGTAAACATAAATGCTCATAGCCCAGGTTTTCTGCCAGCACATAACCGGTCAGGTCCATTTCATGCAATCGCTGCATAACGATAATGATCGCGCCGTTCTTGGGGTCGTTCAGTCGTGTCTGCAGTGTGTTCTTGAAAAAATCTATGGTGTTTTGCCGCTCTGTCTCACTGTTGGCCATGAGCGGGTTCTGCGGGTCGTCAACTATAATTATGTCGCCACCCTCGCCAGTCAGTGCACCACCGACAGAGGTCGAAAACATCATACCTTGGTGGGTGTTCTTAAATTCGTTCTGTCGGTTTACGTCGTCTTTCAGCTTTACAATGTCGCCCCAGTTCTCAGTGTACCAGGGGGACTGTATAATATCACGGCTTAGTACGTTATGCTTACGGCTCAGGGAATCGCTGTACGAAACCTTAATAAATCTTTTCTCAGGTGCCTGGGTCCAGGTCCAGCATGGGAAGCACACCGTTACATTTATGCTTTTCATGTGTCGGGGCGGGATGTTTATCACAAGCCGCTTTATTTCCCCGTCCTTAACAGCGTGCAGGTACTCACATATCAGGTCAATGTGCCAGTTCGGTATATACGTGGTACCCGGCTCAATAATCGGCCAGGACTGCTGTATAAACTCCGATAGGGACCGCTCTGCCCGTTCCCTGCGAATCCCTTTTAGCAGGGTTCCTGGGTCAAACTGGCTGCTATTTATGTAGCTTTCCCAGTATTTGCTCAAGGTTTTCCAGCTCCTCGTCTGATAGGTCGGACATGTCCGGAATGCTGCCGCTCAGTTCCAGGCCGCCGCTATGCTCAACGGTTGCCTTTGCGCTCACGGCTATGCTCTCCGCACTGTCGCCGCGGCTCATTCTTTCTATCTTCACGCCGACGTCTGCCAGTCGGGCAATGTCCTGTGCAGACAATTCATTATCCGGGAGGGCTATCAGGCCACGGGTGGCTTTATTCAAAAGCTGCACGCCCAGTTTTGCATGTAGATCGTGCATTTTCTTGATTTCCTGCTCATTCTTGAAGCGTTCCAGCTCGGTCATGTAAACATCATAGGCCGCTGCGCGTTCTACCCAGTTCCACTGCGTACTCAGCTTTTCAATGCTGCTTTTGCTTTTCATTCCCATAGCATCTGCCAGGCGTCGGATGCTTCTTTTCTCCGGTTCCCGTCCCTGGGTTCCGTATGGCATGTCTCTGTACTGACAAAACTTTTGGTAATGCTGCGATTTCTCGCCCTCCTGCTGCTCCCATAGTTCAGGCGCGTCTCTCTTTGCCGCCATGCGCTGCTCCCTCCTTTCTCCGAAACATAAAAAGAACGGCCATAGCGGCCGCCCTCTCAGGTGTTACTCTTTGCCAGGGACATTGATGTCCTCAGCAGCTTCCGGCATTTCTTCCGGATCCGGCATATTTGCCTTTATATTTTCATCATTCAGCTGCACGTATGCGTATTCTTTGCCGTCCCTGGTGCATGTCACACCAGCATTGCCGGTATAGCTTACATACCGCCGAATAATTCCATCACAATAGGTTGGGCTTAACTCTACCAGCCTGGCCTGTCTCTCGGTCATTTCCGCGCCGATCAGCGTGAAGCCAGAACCGCCAAACAGGTCCAGGATAATGTCTCCCGGATCCGAGCTGTTCAGTATCGCCCTTGTGGCCAGTTCCACGGGCTTCTGTGTCGGGTGGAACGTCGCCGTATCTCTTGCCACTTCCCAAACGGCTCCCTGCTTATCTTCCGGGTATAAGAAAACGCTTTTATCTTCCTGCAGTCTCAGGTACCGGATTTTCTTTCCCTTTGGTACCTTGTCAGAAATAAAAGCCTTGCCTCCTGCTCCGTCAGTCACAACAATGCCACCGCTCAGGGTGGTTGCCATGCCTGCATCATCCCGGAGGGTTATCTTCCAGCAGGTGTTGTTGCTACGATCCCCGCACCACTTGGCCGTATGTCCTGCTTTCTCTGCATAAAACATAGGCTCGAAGTCTCTCAGGTAATCGGTACCGCTCAGGTTGTGATTGTTCTTCAACCATATCAAGTATTGCTTTTCCAGCAGGCCTGCGGCTGTCATGGCGTCCTCAAAGTCTCTGCGGGTATCTGTTGCATGGTAAATATAAAATGCAGCATCTGGCTTGCTGTACTTCACGGCGTTCTTAAAAGCCGGAATCAGTAATTTACCGAGGAGGTCGTCGTCGGTCAGTTCGTCGTTGGCGATCATGCCGTTGTTTTCAATCTGCTGCTTCTGCCTCTTCCCGTTTCCTCCTCCGCCATCCAGGCTTATGCCATACGGTGGATCAGTGTTCACGCACTGCGCCAGTTCATCCCCCAGCAGCTTCTGCAGGGTTTCTGGCTTTGTGCTGTCTCCACAAATCAGGCGGTGCTGCCCCAGGTGCCAAATGTCTCCGGCGTGGGTCATAGGAATGTTTTTCGGCGGCGGTACGGTGTCCTCTCCGTTGTTCTCCGTATCGTCCACGCCTCCCAGGGCGTTGAGTAGATCTTCCAGATCCTCCTCTGTATAACCGCTCATTTCCAGCGGTATCTCCCCGGTGTCCATCTGCTGCAGCATGTCTGTCAGTGCCGAGGTGTTCATTTCGCTCAGCTCTGCCAGGCGGTTGTCTGCCATCAGATCAGCGTACTCCTCTGCCTCCGAGGCATATTCCTGGTATTCAACAGGCACAACACTGGCCTGCATGGACTGTGCAGCTTCCAGGCGTCCGTGGCCGGTCACAACAAAGCCGCTGCGTTTGCTCACTGTAATAGGTTTCCTCCATCCCTGCCCCTTGATAATGGCAGCCAGCAGTGCGACCTGCTTAGGTGGATGGGTGTTTGGGTTTCCAGGGTTCGGAACCACTTTGCCAATAGGTACCAGCTCGTCAAAAGCACAAAAGACCTTTACACCCTCCGGCGTAACGGCCCTTGCTTCCGCTTCGGTCTGGTAGTTGGCCACGTTGTTGAAATAGTTCTCAACCTCGTCTTTTTTCTTCTTTCTTGCCATTTCTCCAATTCCTCCACTCTATCATTTTAACATCTATGCAGTGCATTGAAAATGTCTACTTTTTGCACCGTGCAGGCACTATGCAAGTCTTATGCCATCAATGCCGAAAATCAGTGCAGACAGTGGCTTTACAGCCTTTCCCAGGTCACTGTAATAGGTGCGCTTTTCTACACAATTTTCGCGTGCAATTTCTTCTGCACTCTTCTTTTCCGGTGCAATATATGCAGCGTGCAAAATCCGGTACCGGCGCATTTCCTCTGCCTTGCCGCTCTGCTCGCATGATATCCGGTACAAGTTCAGCATTTCGTCAATATGTGTCAGTATGATCAACGTGCGCTGCTGGCTCTGCTTAATGCTGCCAATATAATAATTGTCCTCGTACTCGAAGCTGTCCAGGCCGTCCAGAATGTCCAGAGCGCTCTCTTTTGCCTTGCGGCCATTAAATACTGCACCGCTCACATGCTCTTTCAGATTCCGGTAATTTGCCAGCAACAGGCGTGTGTTGTGCAGTCTCCGGGTATATCTTCCCTTTGTCTGCTCCTTTTTGCCCTCTTCCAGGCGTCTCTCCGCCGCTGCCGTGCCTGCTTCTACGCCTATGCGGATAGCTTCATCAATAGCCCGCTGGCTCAGCACCTCGTACACCCCTGCCAGTGCGCCAGGTTCTCTGCTGGTTCCTTTTGCCTCTTCTTTCTCTTCCACGCTCTGTTCCATTACTCTCTCCATTCTGGACCAGCCTCCTCTCCTAACCATTCATCAATACGTTTTTCCTGTGCCTCCCTCAATAAAGGGCTTAAATACATTGTCGTTTTCCAGCACATCCGTTTCAGTGCTTTCCTCAGCTGCTCACTGTCCGCCAGTTTCAACATATCCTCATTTGTCTTGACCTTTTTCAGTTTTTCCTCATACATGGTATTTGCTGCGCACAACGCCCATGTGATCAGGCTCCCGGCTCCCAGCAATGCGCCGGCCACAAATGCTGCTATAATTTCCATGTCGGCCTCCTCTCCGATATGCTCCCGACATAAATGTCGGAATCAATCTATGTCCCAGTTTCTGTTGTCCCATATCTTTATGCCGTGTACCATTCTCCGGACGGTATAGCACACGCCCCAGCATTTCAATTTCTTAAAATACGCCTTTTCTCTCCATGTCAGCGGCCAGATTCTGCCTTTTAGCAGCGTAACCTCAACAGTACCGCGATTGTTATCAACCATAACCCGCACCCGTTTAAATCCCAGTGTCTCAAAGAAATCTGTCATATACATGGCTTCCATAGCGCAATCCATTTTTCCCATAATCCTCATGCTCTCCTGCCTGTCCGGGCGGCGTGTTTCCACGCTCGCCCATAATATTTATTGACTTATCCACACTATCCCAAATTCTTAGGGGGATAACTAAATGGGAAATCCTGCACCAAATCCCCAGTAAAATAAGGAGCCAGGTTATTTTTCAAAAATACCTTGCTGCCGTGTGTCTGGGAAAATTCAAGGATATGCTGTACCCATTCCGCTTGCGGTATCGTTTTATTTTTCTGCTGGCCCGTCTCAGCTCCGACAATGATCCATGGCGGCGCATAGGTTCCTTTTGTTTCACTGCGTATAACCCACGATGCATCAAAAGTAAAGTCCTCCTGTATCGGTTCAATGCTTAAAAACCAGTTATATGTGCCAGGCTCAAACCAGGCATACTGCTGATCTGGTCTTGTTACTGTCGTGCCATACCAGAAATTTCCCTGCTGCGGCAGCTTTCCTGCTTCTGCCAGCTGTATGTATCTCTGTGGGTTCTTTGTCAGAAACAAATACGTGTGCCATGGTGCGGCTTGCGCCGCCCCGAAAACCCTCCGGATCCATTCATCCGGTACCCACTCCCCGAACAGATCGCCCATGCTTACCACAAATATAACCGCCGTTTTCTTTTTCTGTGCCGGCATAGGTAGGCAATACTCCCGGAACATAGGTTCAAACTTTACTGGGAACGGCGTTACTTTTCCGATTTCGTTTTTAAAAGGCTTTTTCAGCACCCAGCGGGTTCCTCTTTCGTCCCACTCTTTTCTCAGCTGCTCAGATGTTTTGTTGATCAGCACATTACCAGAAAATCTGTTCGCCTGCTTAGCTGCGTAACAATACAGGCAGCCATGCTGACATCCGGTCACGGGATTCCATGTGAAATCACACCATTCAATCAGGCTTTTGTTCATCATGCGTGTTTCCCTCCTCTCTATCTGCAAACATAAATGTTATTTCCGCTCTTTTACTTTCATAAAGTGGACGGATTGTAATGTTGTACGTGCACCGCGAATTGTCTCTTGTAAACTCAAATGTTTCCGCCAGCGTATTCCCGAAATAAATGCCATACTCCGTGCACTCGTCCAATTTTAAAATAAAAGGCAGATACTGGACCACTTCTTCTGCATGTTTAAATACGTTTTTATTTATGCGAATGTTTCCACGGTAATCTTTATAGATGTACCGGTACAGCTGTGGGAATCCATTTTGCAAACCCTCTTGCACAAAATTCTCAAAGTTTTCCATTGTATTGCAAATTGTTCCCCTTGCTATATATTCAATAGTCTTTTTCAGGTCAATCCAGCCGCTTTCATAAATTTTCATTGTCTTGCCCTCCTCATTTGTACTTTATTTTTTCCAGGATCCTCTGCCTCAGTGATTCATTGCTTTCAAACAGTCGCGGCTTTACGTCATAAACATAAGCGTGCCTTTTTAATATTTTTCTTTGACACCGCCAA
>NZ_QJHD01000027.1:0-65722 GCF_003184505.1 Blautia sp. BCRC 81119
AGCTTGCGGAAAGATATGATGCAGTATGTGTGGAAGATCTGAATCTGAAGGGAATGTCCGGAGGGCTGCACCTTGGGAAAGGTGTGCAGGATAACGGGTACGGGCAGTTTCTGTTCATGCTGGGATACAAGCTGGAAGAATGTGGAAAACATCTTATAAAAGTAGACCGTTATTTTGCATCCAGCAAGATCTGCAGTCTATGCGGACATAAGAAAAAGGAACTGGCATTGTCGGATAGAATGTATGTTTGTGAATGTGGAAACAGGATGGACCGGGATGTGAATGCAGCAGTCAACATCCGTGAAGAAGGAAAAAGAATCTATAAAGAATGTGCCTGACGGCACAAGAAAAAAATCCGTAACCGGATAAACATAAAAAACAAAACCGCGGGACACGCGGGGATAGCCTGTTTTAGCTTTGCCCTAAAGGGTAATCGAGCAGGAAGCCCCCACTTCAAAATCGTAAGATTTAAGTGGTGGGAGCATGTCACGACTTAAACATATCTATAATTACTTTTATCAGGAGAATCTCATGAGTGAAAAAGGATTAACCACCATCAATTTAAAAAAAATAAACCGCTCCAAGGTTTACCAATATATATACAAAACACACCAGACTTCCAAAATGCAGATCGTCCAGGATCTTCAGATGGGGCTTTCCACCGTAAGCCAGAACCTGAACCTGCTGGAAAAAGAAGGGCTTATTGACAGAAACGGATATTTTGATTCCACAGGTGGTCGAAAGGCCCAGGCCATCCAGATCGTCTCGGATTTCCGGATTTCCATTGGAATCGGGATCCTGAAAAACATGTTCCATATCACAGCAATCGACTTATATGGAAATGCCTTTTATACAGAAACCATTGCTCTTCCCTATTCCAACACAGAAGAATATTACAGACAGCTGACCGATAAAGTACGAAAATTCATCGCAGAAAATCACTATCCGAATGAAAAGATCCTGGGTATTTCCATTGCCACACAGGGGATCACTTCTCCGGATAATTCCACTGTGATCTACGGAAACATCATGAACAATACCGGAATGAAACTGGAGGATTTTTCCCGGCATCTTCCTTACCCCTGCCATCTGGAACATGATTCCAAATCCGCTGCTTTTCTGGAGCTGTGGAATCACCCGGAGCTTGACAGTGCTGTCGTGTTCCTTCTGAACCGAAACCTGGGCGGTGCCATTATCACCAATCATCAAATTCATCAGGGAAGTTCCATGCACAGCGGAACCCTTGAGCATATGTGCGTCAATCCTGACGGCCCTTTATGTTACTGCGGAAACCATGGCTGTCTGGAAACCTACTGCTCTGCCAACGCTCTGGAACAGTCTGCCGGGATGCCTGTGAAGGAATTTTTCCCTCTGCTCCGCGAAAAAAAATCCCCCCGGCTTGCTGAGCACTGGGAAGATTATCTGAACCATCTGGCCTTTGCCATGAAAAATCTGAACCTGATCATCGATGCACCGATCATCATCAGCGGATATCTGGCACCTTATTTTACAGAAGAAGATATTAATTATCTGTTAGAACACATCAACACAGACGCACCATTCACCCTGGACAGAAGCCAGATTCTGGTCGGCACCCACGGGCAGTATACACCTGCCATTGGTGCAGCTTTATATTATGTAGAGAAATTTACACAGAGCGTGTGAATACAGACATATTCACCTGAACCGGTCAAAAAAGCATGTCATACACAGCCAGACGGATACAATCTGATCCGCTCTGTCCTAGAGTATGACATGCTTTTTATTTTACTTATTATTTTTTCAGTTCTTTCAGCAGCTGCCCGATTTTTGACACAAACAGATCAAAGGCCACATTATTCTTACCGCTGTTGATCACAATATCTGCTTTCGCCCGTGTGGGCTCCACGTACAGATAATGCATCGGTTTTACTGTGGTAAGATACTGATCGATGATTCCGTTTAAATCCCGTCCACGTTCCTCCACATCTCTGGAGATACGTCTTAAGATCCTCTCATCTGCATCTGCTTCCACATAAACCTTGATATCCAGAAGATCTCGGATACGGGGATCTGCAAGAAGCAGGATTCCCTCTACCAGAATGACCGGTCTTGGTTCGATCTTCAGCACTTTGTCGGATCGGTTGTGCTGACTGTAATCGTATACCGGACATTGGATGGTTTTGCCCTCCTTGAGTTCTTTGAGATGCTCTACCAGAAGATCGGTTTCCAGTGAATCCGGGTGATCGTAATTCACCTTCACACGTTCTTCAAAGGGAATTCCGTCCTGTCTGCGGTAGTAATTATCATGATAGATCACCACCACATCGTCTCCGAAATACTTCTTCAGTCTGTTTGTAAATGTAGATTTGCCGGAGCCTGACCCTCCGGCGATCCCGATAATAATACTTTCCATCGTCTCTTTACCTCTTAAGCTAGAATTCTTCCGCTGTGGATCCCGCAGGCTTCCCGAAGAGTTTTTCCGTATAGAGAAGCTTTTTCTTACACAAAAGCTGCCCGGTCGGTGTGCATCTCCTGCATCCGGTTCCGGACAGCTTTTCTGGTTATTTTTTATAAAGCAATCGTTCTGATCAGATCTCAGCCTGCTCCAGAAGTGCCGGGATCTTGGACTCCCATCCAAGTGCCATGATATGTACACCCTGGCAGTATGGCTTACACTCTTTGATGATACGTGCAGCGATCTCAACACCTGTGATACCAGCTTTTGTCTTCTCTTTGTCAGCTTTCAGCTCCTCGATCATCTCATCCGGAACATGGATGCCGGCTACGTTGTTGTTCATGAACTTAGCCATTCCGGCAGATTTCGGAATGATGATACCAACCTGTACAGGTTTTCCGAACTGTTTTGCTTTTTCCATAAATTTGATGAATTTCTCCGGCTCAAATACAGCCTGTGTCTGGAAGTAGTCTGCACCTGCAGCAACCTTTCTTTCCATCTTTGCAAGCTGAGCGTCAACGGAATCGCTGCATGGAGATACAACGGCACCCTTGGAGAATTTCGGTGGCTCACCAACCAGCTGGTTTCCTCCAAGATCTACACCGGACTCGAGAAGCTGTACTGTATGAAGAAGAGATACAGAATCAAGATCGAATACCGGTTTTGCCTGCGGATGATCACCCATCTTCGTATGGTCACCTGTCAGACAGAGGATGTTCTCAATACCAAGCATAGCAGCACTTAAAAGATCAGACTCCAGTGCGATACGGTTTCTGTCACGGCATGCAAGCTGGAAGATCGGATCCATTCCGGCGTCTTTGAGAACTTTACACATTGCAAGAGATCCAAGACGCATAACCGAAGACTGGTTATCTGTTACATTGACTGCATGAACGCCTTTGAGATAAGTTTTGGCTTCTTCTACCAGTTCATCTACATGGATCCCTTTTGGCGGTCCTACTTCTGCAGAAACTACAAATTCACCACGGTCGAATAATTCTTTCATTTTCATATTATATTTGCTCCAATCATTTAAAATTTGGGGTACGGTCCACCTGCTCTGCTGCATACATTGCGGAATATTTCCGGTGAACCGTATCATAATTTAATTTGGCTTCTTAATAAATCTTTGCTTATTATTTCACTTCATCATCTGTAGCGAAATTATGGATCTGTGTCGGGCATTTCAGTGCGTCAAGGCGTCCGATCTCTTTCAGACGTCTGTAGATGCGCTCCCATCCACACTCCATATCACTGTCCACTTCGCATTTACCATTCTTGGAACCGCCGCACTGGCCGTTGACAAGACTTTTGGAGCATGCTGTGATCGGGCAGATCCCGCCGGTAAGGTTCAGATAACACTCACCACACTGGTCACATTTATATTCTAACGGTGTTACACCCTGGAAACCAGGTACCGGGTATGTATCGCAGGCTGCGCATACCATCTTGTCTTCCAGATATTCTGCGATGGTCTGTACACCAACACCACAGGAGAATACCAGGACCAGATCCGCTTCTCTGATCTTATCCATGTGTTTCTGAAGACGTAACTGCATATTTTCCGGATTACAGATATAATCCGTTGTCATGATCCCTGTCACATTTCCTTCAGCGGAAAGCTCCTTCTGAAGTTCAACAGCTTCTTTTTCCGGAAAACGAACTTCCTTGCATCCATGGCAGTTGATGATAAAAACTTTCTTTCCGGCTGCCAGTGATACGATAGTTTCTTTTGCTTTTAACTGGGTAATCAACATATCACTTCATCCCCCTTACTGCATTTTTTCCGGCTTTGATACTGTTAATGATCGGAATCTTGGAAGAACAGATATACTGACAGCATCTGCACTCAACACAGTCCATGACATTCATGTCCTTCATGCCCTGCCAGTTCTCTTCTTTCGCATATTTTACGAAATACAGAGGAGAAAGTTCCATCGGACATACGTCCACACAGCGTCCGCACTTGATACATGGCTGCTCTTTGGTCTCATCTGTATCAATGGCGATGATACCGTTGGAGCCCTTCATCATAGGTACCTCCAGAGTGTTCAGAGGGAATCCCATCATAGGTCCGCCCATCTTGACCAGAACATCGTCATCTGTAAATCCACCGCAGTAATCGATCAGCTCTTTTACGCTGGTACCGATCTTGATGATAAAGTTGCCAGGATTCTTGATCTTCTCGCCTGTTACGGTTGCAACACGCTCGATCAGTGGCATACCCTTCTGGATCGCATCGGAAATTGCCTTTACGGTACTGATATTATCTACGATAACGCCAACATCTGCCGGAAGGCCGCCGCTTGGAACCTTTCTGCCCATGACGCGCTTGATGAGAGTTTTCTCAGCACCCTGCGGGTATTTGGTTCTTGCAACAAAAACTTCCATATTTCCGATATCGGCAACTTTTTCCTGCATTAATTCGATCGCATCCTGCTTGTTATCCTCGATGACAATGATGCCCTTCTCAGCACCTGTTGTCTTGAGGATCGCTTTCAGACCGAAAATAATATCATCAGCAAACTCAAGGAGAACCTTATGGTCTGCTGTTAAATATGGCTCACACTCACATCCGTTGAGAAGGATGGTATCAACCGGTTTTGCAGGTTTCAGCTTGACACAGGTCGGGAAACCTGCACCACCCATACCAACGATTCCGGCTTCTTTTACGATCTCAATGATCTCATCCGGTGTAAGTTCATCCAGGGCTTTATGTGGCTGTACGGATTCGTGCAGAGTATTTTTTCCGTCGGATTCGATGACAACTGCCATCACCTCACTGCCTCTTGTACCATGCATACGTGGCTCAACAGCAACTACGGTTCCGCTTACACTGGAATGTACCGGTGCGCTGATAAATCCGGCAGCTTCTCCGATCTTCTGTCCAACCTTTACTGTGTCGCCTACTTCCACGATCGGGTTAGCAGGTGCACCAAGATGCTGGGACATGGAGATCACAACCGTCTTCGGATCCGGGAATTTCTTCAAATCGATATGCTCGCTGAATTCCTTGTGCTCTGACGGATGAACGCCACCATAGTATCCGTTCAGTCTGTCCTCTCTAATAGACTTCACGTAATCATTGATCACCTTAAAGTTAACCTTGGAGTAATCACGTACCTGTACCGGCTGGTTCAGGAACTCTTCCAGACGACCCTGTTTTGCCAGTCTCTGGTAGATCTTCTCCCATGCGCAGTCCTTGTTAGGATCCACTTCACATTTCCCGTTCTTTGCTCCGCCGCACTGTCCATTCACAAGACTCTTGGAACAGTCGACGATAGGACAGACGCCTCCGGTAATGTTCAGATAGCACTGTGCACATGCATCACAGCTCTTTTTGGTAAGTGCCATGCCGTGATGGCCTCTGTAGTTAAGGGTATTACTTGCTGCGATCACCGGCTTACCGGTCAGATCTGCAACAGTCTGGATACCAAGACCACAGGAGATCACAACTACATTCTCTGTACCTTCCGGCAGCAGATCCTGTAATTTTCTTTCTGTGTGCATCTTGTTGCACAGAAAATCGAATTTCGCACTGCCTGTGACGGTTTTTCCCTGCTCCGCAGCAAATTTCAGGAATTCCTCGCAATCCGGTTCGTCAACGGTCTCAAATTCCTTGAAACACTTGTTACAGGCGATTACAAACAGATTGTCCCTGCCGTTCAGCACTGATGCAAGCTCATCACTGCTTTTCAGCTTGTACTTAGTATAGTTTTCCAATTGCTCACCTTCCTTATAAAGATTATATCCTTATGATTATCTGCTCTTATCCGTTCCCTCCTTCTCTGCACTCCCAGGAAAGAAACAATAAAACCAAATAAATAAGTTCTTTGTTATTTGTTCAGCCCTTCGAAAATCCCGGTCCCAAAAAAGGCCGCAGTATTTCCTCTGACCGCTACAATAAATGTACCATAATTTGAACATATTATCCAGTTTTATTAGCTATTTTTATAAATTTATTCTATGATTTCATCCCAATCGTCTATGGATGTACGGATATTTGTACAACTTCTGTTATGCTGCATGCGTTAGTTATATGCAACTTATATAATTTTGTTTATAAAATATCCTTTTTATGCATTGAGCATATTGCACAAGGATTTTATCTTTAACAGGGCAGATCCGACAGGTGTCTTTTGTCATGGGGTAAGACGCTGTCCGCAATATTCACAGGTGCTCAGACGACCTTTTATTACCTGATTCTTTGCACCGCAGCTGGGGCAGGTAACTGTAATATAGATCTTCTCATTTACGCGTCTGTTCGGTGCAGTGATCATAATATAATTTCCTTCTCTGTCTATCTGGATATTCCGGATATATCCCCCCGCAATAAATTTTTCCAGCTTTTTCACTGCACCTTTTCCCAGTTCCTGCTCAAACTTTTCAAATGAGACAGTATTCTGGGCATAGGATTCAAACCAGCAGGCAATTTCTCCAGCTTTTTTCTTCTTTAATGCTTTTTGAATTTCCCGGAAGGTTGGATACAGAAACAGCAATCCAAGTATGATCTCTGTTGCTGCCATTCCCCAGCGCCCTTCACCAATATACTTCTCCGATGCGCCAATAGCTCCCAGGGAAAAAAGTATAAAAAAGCCACAAAGAACCCATTTCAGTTTCCCAAGTATTCCTGTTTTTTTATTTTTTTCTGTCAAAAAATCGCTCATGTCTATTTCCTCTTTCCTATTATTCAAAATCTTATGCTATATTTGTGAATGCTCCGTCAGCTCACGCCAAACTCCCTCTGTCCGAATATGTTTCTGCATTCTGTGGATCTTCTATTTCAGTGTGGTTACGATCAGTTTACTTTCCAGTGCAGCTGCTATCAGATCCTCTTTGCAGCTGTATCCCGCCTTGGCGATCATTTCCTGAAAATTCCATCTCACCCCAGAAGCAGAACAGTCCATTTTCCTTGCGATCTCGGAATATGACATCCCGTGAATATACAGGCGCAGCATCTCCAGCTGTCTGGGACTGATATCACCGCTTGTGATCCAGTTAAGTTCCACCTCCGGTGCCACATCCGGAAATACATGCTCCCCATTTAACGTTCTGTAGATCACACTCCGTATTTCCTCTTCACCGTGATCCTTATACCATAGACTGTCTGCACATCCGCTCTTTGCTCTTTCCAGCACCTTGGGATCGATCAGCGAAGTAACAACCAATACCTTTGTATATGGATATTTTTCCCTGATGATCTTTCCGGCACTCAGCCCATCATGATTATGAAATGTCTGCACATCCATAAGCACAAGATCAATTGCCGAGTAAGAGCAGATCTTTACAGCTTCACAGGCATCCGAAACTGTCTGGACATGTCGGAATTCCGGTTCCCGCATAATAATACTTTCAAAATACTTCTGCATGATCCTCTGATCTTCTACTATCAGTATCCGTACCATAGACTCCCATCCTTTCTGTCAGTGGCATTTTCAACACCAGACAAAACTCCGGCGAAAAAGAAACCTGCATAATACATTTCTCTGACTCCGCAGCTTTTCTCAGTGCAGACAGACCACCACCTTCTTCTGCATTTTTTTCAGGTGCATCTCCATCATTCGTTATCCGGATGCTGTATTCATTTGCACCTTTTTCTATCTTCACCAGAACTGTACTTCCATGGGCATGTCTGGCACAATTTGTCACACATTCACGGATCGCTCTGTCTGTCAGCAGCCTGTAGGAGGGATGTTGAGGAAAATTCCCGCTGATCTGAACATAAATTCCAAGTTCTTCTGCATGCCTGATCGTATCCGCGCATAATTCTTCCATATTCTCAACAGAAGAATCTGTAAGAATATAGACCAGATGCTTTAGTGCAGATAGCTGTTCATCCATTTTATCCTGATTTTCTTTTCTTTCCAATATCCTGCGTATTGACAGAAGGCTTCGGCCAAAATTGTCATGAACCTGCATTTTCATGGCAAGTGTCTCCTGCTCTCTTATTTTATCTCCGATTTTTTCATACATTTCCTCCAGCTTATGATTCAGGATTTCCAGCTTTTCATTATTTGCTCTGATCTTTTCACCATTGTAATAAATTTCTGATACATTAACTGCCACTGTCTGCAGATATCCTGCACAATCCGGCTCCTGCAGACGATATTCCTGAAACATCCAGACGGAATCATCCGGAAAATAAAATACATTACTGTCACTGTTTAATCTGCGAAGTCCCTCTGCTTCGGATCCTCCATTTATTACTTTCCGCAATGCCTCATAATCCTGCAGATAGGAGCCTGTCATTATCCTGCTCAGTTCATGCATCTTAGTGTTGCATAAAACGATCCTTCCAAGAGGATCCGAAAAACACACCCCACATGGAACATCATCAACAGCTTCATTCACAGACCAGTAAGACAGAGAATGATGATATCTGCGTCTCTCTCTCCAGATTGCCCAGCAAAGATAAAGCAACAATACCACCATCGCTGCCATCAAAACACTGACCGGACACATTCGGAGCATTAGCTGATATGCGCTTTCCCCCTGGCAATATCTGTGATCATTCATCAGGAACCCCATAAGCATAAAAGAAACTGCAAAAACAGTCACTGCTGTTATAATTTTCTTTTTCCCGTAAAAACAGGTTATCCTGATCAACAGAAGGATCAATTCCAGAATCAGGCAGATTTCAAGAAGGATCATCAAAAAATCCTGCATTGCCATACTGCATTCCGCAAAATCAGTCATCTTCCGCCTCTCTTTCTGAATACGATACATCCGATAAACCATTCGTTTTCATCTTCCTGCTGCACATTTAATTCCGGTCTTTCTGACATTAATCCCCGAAGATCTGCTTCTGCTACAATATGAACCGAGATCCGCAAAGCATCATCGATCTGCGACACACGGTAAAAAACAGACTGCATTGTATCAAACAATCGTTCCACAAGCCATTCAAAGGTATCATAGCATTTTAGTATATCATCTGCATTCAGCTGCACTTCACCATTTTCGACATAATAAGCTGCCCGGATCTTACATAATTTTAAGCTGTCACAGGATTCCGCAAGACTCTGTCTGAGATCCTCCATTGTAAGCAGATTTCCGTCTGATGCATATTGTGTCAATACCAGATTTTTTCTTCTTTTTAAATATGTACCAACAACCACGATTTTTCCCAGGATCCGGTCATAGTGTTCCCTTGACTCCGTTCTTTCCAGCTCATCCATCAGCTGTGACAGCAATTCCAGCTGCCCGGCTGTCTGATTCTGTATCATGTTCAGCAGTCGGTTCTGTTCTTCTGTTTTTCTCCGCTCAGCTTCTTTCTGATAGGTTTTCTGCAGCAGACGATTTCTGGCAGTCAGCTCCTCCTGCTGTTCCCGGATATCCTGATACTGATCCAGAAGCACCGAAATATCTTCTGACCAGAACAAATGTCCTCCTCTTATAGGAATATGGTTGATCCGGATTCCCTGTTCCTGTACAGCTGATCTGTTTATTACAATTTTACGCAGTTCCGGTGACAGCTCAGGAAAATCACCGGAATGATAATAACGCTGAAAGGAATCATCCGTAATCTCTGCATCCAGTCCTCCGGAGGTCTGGAATAATTCAAAATATCGATTGTTCGTCTGTATCAGGCCGCATAATATACATCCCTGGTAAATTGCCGCCATCAAAAGGCAGCATACCGCTGTCATATCTCCGGCAATTGTTTTGATCAGAGGCAGACGGAGTAAATTCCCGATATTCCATCCCAGAAGCAATATTCCCGGAATAACCGGCAGCCAAAATTGCTTTCTTCCCGGAATCCTGCTTTTTCTGATCAGCATAATTTCCATCCATATCAGGCAAAATATGATCCATCCCTGGATCACTATAAAAAGAATACCATAGCTGTAATCTCTGTCCGAAAACGGAGGCCGCCCGGAAAACCGAAACACCAGCTGATGCAGGTCATTTGTAAAAACACAGACGATCATAATCACCGCAAAAACCAGCAAAACAATAATTTTTCTGCCCGTTTTCTCGCCGTCCTTTTCACCAAGAAACATCGCTGCTGCCAGTCCAAGGACCGGTATCAGGATCATCGGGATATAATACAGATACCAGCAGATATGTTCTCCAAGCGGATCATGAAAAATATGAAATTTTACTGTCCGTACAAAAAACCAGAAGACCATCAGACAGCCAATTGCAGTCAGACATCTGCGCGTTTTTCTATGCACTACATGCTTTTCCAGATAAATCACCCAGGCACAATACATTCCCAGATAAATACAGTTACGACACTGATCTGCGAGATTTCTCATAAAAACATTTTCCGGTCTTCCCAGCCTGCAGAAATACGCCAGAAATACACTTATCAGGATTCCTCCATACGACAGTGCCCTTTTTTTATTGTATGTCATGAAAATTCCTCTCTCATCAATACACCTCTGTGATAAGTATACTATAAAGTTCTATTTTATTATATAGTTTTCAGAGAAACCATCCATTCTCAACCCCTGTTATCACAAACAGAGTGAACAATTCTGTCCACTCTGTCTATCATCACTCAAAATGGTCTTGGCTGGCCACAGTATTCGCAGAATCTTCCGGTATTCTCTGCACCGCACTGACATTTCCACAAACCGCCGGGCTGCTGCATTCCGTTGTTCATCTGCATTCCAGATTGCTGCATTCCGTTGTTCATATTCATCCCAGGCTGCTGCATTCCACTGTTCATGTTCATTCCGGACTGCTGCATTCCATTGTTCATGTACATCCCGGACTGCTGCATTCCGCTGTTCATGTTCATCCCGGGCTGCTGCATTCCATTGTTCATGTTCATTCCGGACTGCTGCATTCCATTGTTCATGTACATCCCGGACTGCTGCATTCCGCTGTTCATGTTCATTCCGGGCTGCTGCATTCCAGCCGCATTTGGTGTCAGGGCGGCTATGATCTGATGACCTGTCTGCTCCACTTCCATCAATTCACCTCTGTTATCGCTGCTTATGGAAAAAGTATTCAAACGAAAATCCATATCATCAAACCATGGAGTTTTTACTTTAATACGCATAGTATAATCAAATTCATACTTATATACCGGTGGCTGATAGCTTACGGTTTCTCCATCCTTTGTTGTATATGTTTCCTCGTTCTGCTGTCGCTCTACATCAACTCTGCACTGCACAACAGCGGATAAAGGAACTATATCCGGATTTTCATTGACATCCAGCTTCCGTGCAACAGTAAAATTCCCCTTATTGTCATCAATAAAAACATTGTAATTTCTGGTATTGATCTGACGTGTTATACAAAAATCCATTACGGCTTTTTTGTTTTTTTCACGATATTCCAGTTGACGTTTTATATCCTCTACCGTACTGTGCCGCCGGTCTTCAAACCATGGTGACAATTTTTTTGCACAATCCTTACACAGATTTCCGTCATCCAGTTTTCTGTTGCCTAATAAACCTATTTTCTCTCCGCAGATATCACAGATCTTCTTATCAAATAATCCCATACCCAATCCTCCTTCTTTTTATATTTGTGTTTTTGTTTATCTACATTATGCGTGAATGCTTCGCCATTTGCACTAGCATCTCTGACAGTAACTGAATTCATCTTCATATCAATGTCAGGATCATAAGGCTCGTATCTGAAAATCCTGTCCGTTTCTATATGTTCAGGATATGCCGTATGGGATACTCTCTGCCAGACACAACCGTCCCGAGGATGTCAAGTCATTGCTACAAACTTTTTTGCCACTTTTTCCTCGATTTTTCCCATAAAACCGTTGTTTTGGAACAGAGGACGTTATATTGTTGTCACAAAATCAGCAGGGAGGATGTAACGTCATTGCTACAAGTTCAGTAGTAGTGGACGTTACATTATTGCTACAAATCAAGCCAGTGATTTCCATTCCACCTCCACTCTCCCATCATCATACACATATATCCCCTGCACATATTCTTCCAGCATCTCTCGTGTCAGCTTTTCATAGCCTAAATACATCAACATCTGCTCCACCGGAACATTCTTTTTCATCAGGATTTCTTTCTCACCGTTTATCAGTTCTTCCAACTCCTGTATACGTTTCTGCAATCGTTCTCTTTCTTCTTCCAACTGCTTCTTGGCTTCCATGAACTGTTTCTGGTTCATCTGTCCCTCGTGATACTTCTCATAGTTCTGACGGTTCTGAAGCTTTATCTGCTCCTGACGTTTTTCACAGTCCGTACTTTCCAGCTCATAGGCTTCTATGCTGTCCGTATGCTGTTTTCTCATAGATTGCTGCATCTGTTCCTGGCTGATATTCTGACGTAAATATGCCTTAATTTCTGCCAGCACGATATGCTCTAGCATTTTGTTATCAGCTTTTCCGGCAAAGCATCCTGTATCTTCTTTTCCTTTACTGTAAGCACAGCTATAAAGGATATGACCATGAACCGGACTGCTTGAAGTCAGGCTTCTGCGACAATTTCCGCATTTCACATAGCCACCTAACAATGTTGTTTCCCTGTCGAATTTGCTTTTCTTGGTGTATCTGATCTGCAAGGACTGTGCTTTTTCAAAAATTTCTTTTGATACGATCGGCTCGTGATGATTTTCCTTCACTTTCCACTGATTTCTCGGTACCGGTACTTCTTTCCCTGTTCCGGGATCTGGAATTTTTGTCTTTCCATAGACCATACAGCCTATATAAGTTTTATCATCCACAATCTTCCGTATCATATCACTCGTCCACTGCAGTCCTCTTGATGCAGCTTTCTTGCTGTCTGATTTCTGTCGTCTGCTCATGGACTGCAAGGGAGTCAGTACCCCCTCTTCATTAAATAACCGACAAATCTCCATCTTGGAATACCGCTGATTTGTCAGTTCAAATACTCTGCGAATCACTTCTGCTTCGTCCTCTACAATCACCAGTTCTTTCTTATTTTCAGGATTGATTCGATACCCATAAGGTGCAGATCCACAGCAATACTCACCTTTTCCTCGTCTGGTACTGACTGCCGATTTTACCTTTACAGACTGGTCTTTCACATAAAAATCTGCGATCAGTCCTTTAAACTGTACTTCGATGTCGGAACTCTTTCCTATATAATCTTTAGAATCATATCGGTCTGAGATAGAAATAAATCGTACTCCCAGGAATGGAAAAATCTGTTCCAGATAAGTTCCCATCTCAATATAGTTTCTGGCAAAACGTGAAAAATCTTTTACCACAATACACTGCACTTTATTCTCCCTAGCAAGTTCCAGAACCTGCTTAATTGCCGGACGCTCCATACTGGAACCAGAATATCCATCGTCGTAGAACTCCTGAAATGGCATAGAAGCCAGTTCCGGGATATTGGAAATATAATCTTTTACCAGTTTTCTCTGATTGATAATGCTGTTACTTTCTCCCTCTGAATCATCTTCCATGGAAAGACGGTAATATCCAATAATCAGTTTCTGATCACTCATGTTCTACCGCCCCCTTAAACCCGAAGTTGATTTCCAGTCTGCCATCACCATACAGATACATACTTTCAATCAAGCCCTCCGCAAGTTCCGCATTGATTCTGGTTGTCCCATCCAGTTCCAACAGACTTCGTAAAAATCTGGCTTCTTTTTTCTGTTGTTTTTCCAGCTTTCGTATGGTCTGCTCCAGAGACTTCTTTCTCTCTTCACAAAACTCTTTCCAGTTATTACGGTCATCTTTCATTTCTATATAGGCTTCTTTGGAAAATTCACCCTCTTTATATTTCATAAATGCCTGTGCCAGTTTTTCTGAACGTCTTTCCATATCTGCATCCAATTTTCTGATCTCAGTTTGAATCTCATTGATTTTGGAAAGAAATACCGCACTGCTTATAGCAGACATATCCTTTTTCCGCAATCCAGATAACTGAAACTGTCTGGTTAGCTCCGAACGGACAATTTTCTGCAGCTTCTCTTCGGAAATAGATTTGTGACTACATTTTCTTTCATCCCGATACCAGGCAGCATTGCAAAAGTAATACACATTGCCTCTGTATCTACGTGTACACATTTTCCGCTTACAATCACCACAATAGAATACATTGTAAAATGCTCTTTCATCATCTTCCCACCCTGCAGTAGTTTTTGTTGCTTTCTGTTGTGCTGCTTTTAGCCTGACCTGTGCTTTTTCAAACAATTCTCTGCTAATAATTGGCTCATGGGCATTTGGCGTAATAATCCACTGGCTCTCGTCCAATATGTCACACCATTTTTCACCTCTTTGAAATCTGGATTCATATTTTCTCTGAACCAGATCGCCATAATAATTATTCCGGTTCAGCACTGCACGTATCGAAGAATTTCCCCACTGATGAAGGTTCTCTCCGTCCTGACAGTACACATGATGATATTGGTTATAATCTGAAATCCGATGTACCCTATCCTCAAACAGCCTGTCAATAATGCTCTGTACGCCATCTCCCGAAGCATATTCTTCAAAAATCCTGCGGACAATCTTTGCAGCTTCCGGTTCCACCATCAACTTATAAATTCCATTTATCTTTTCCACACAATATCCATATGGAGCTGTAGATCCCACATACTCACCATTTTTCTGTGCAATACGTTTCGCTGCCCGTTCTTTTGCGGAAATGTCTTTCGCATAAGCATCATTCACCAGATTCTTGATATTCATGGATAATTCCTGATTCTTGGCATCCGGTGCAAATGAATCATAGTTGTCACATACAGAAATAAACCGCACTTTCATAAAAGGAAGAATCTTTTCCAGATAGTTGCCAGTTTCGATATAATTTCTTCCAAATCGTGAGAAATCCTTTACCAGAATACAGTTTATTTTACCTTCCCTGACATCATTCATCATCCGTTCAAATCCCGGTCTGTCAAAATTTGTTCCGGTTTTTCCCAGATCAGAATAAATGTTATATACAGCAATTTCATACTCTCTGTTCGGATTTTCATTGTGCTTCTGAATGAACTCTTTTATCAGCGTAACCTGTGTTTCAATAGGTTCTGACTTTTTTTCATCACTGTCTACGGATAATCTGACATAAATTGCAGCCATACATACCGGAATCCCAAGAACTTTCTTCTCTGTGTTTTTCTTATATCTTTTTGCTGTCCTTGCCATTTATCCCACCTCTTTCCTGCACTCTGTCCGGTGTTCCGCATAAAACCGTCTTATGACTTTCATTTTCTCAATCATATCCTGATAACGGATATGAATTTTGATCTGTTTGTTTTCATAAATATAGATTTTATCTACAGTCAGTGCCAGCAATGTGCGATCCAGTTCTTTGATTTCCAGTGATTTCTTCCAGTCCTCCAACTGAACGGTTGCAGACACTCCACCCTCAAACATTTGCTTTACCAGTTTTTTCTGGTTTTCAATCATCTGCTCCAGTTCTTCACATTTTCTTCCGTAACTTTCCCGAAAATCATCGAACTCCTCTTTGCTGATCAATCCCTCTTTCAATTCATCACCCAAAGATGCTTTCAGGCTGTAATAACGGTTATATTCTTCCTGCAACTTACTAATCTGCGTATCATAACCGATTACCTGATCGTAACTGACTTTCATTTCACAAAGTTCTTCCATAATCATCTGATAGTCTACGAAAAGTGCCGTATATGCCTGAATCTCTTTCAATACAATCCTTTTCAGCACCTCTTCCGGAATACTGTGTCTGGTGCAATCTCCACCTTTATTTTTTGTCTGGCAAATATAAAAGGCTTTTTTCTTTCCCTTATACTGATTTACCCTGCGTATCATCGGTGTATGGCAATCTCCGCAAAATACAAAACCCGAAAAAAAGTTTGCACTGTCCGATGTTTTCGATGCCCTGCCATCATACTGAAGTAGCTTCTGCACCACATCAAAATCATTCTGCCTGATTATTGCCGGATGCGTATTTTCTACTTTCACCCACTCTGATTCTGGCTTATCCAGACGTTGCTTTACCTTATAGCTGATTCGTTCCTGCTTGCCTTGCACCATGTTTCCAATGTAAACCTCGTTGGTCAGAATCCTTTTAATCTGCACTGCCGACCATTTCGGTGTGTCTGAGCTGTGAAATCCAGAATTGTAATTCTCGCCATTTGCCTTTTTATATTCTTTTGGCGACTGCACATGACGTACATTCAGTTTTTCTGCGATTGCTCCAAGACTGAATCCATCAATTTTCCACGAAAATATTTTTCTTACAATATCTGATGCATAAGAATCAATCACCAGACAATTCTTATTCTCTGGATCTTTGCAGTAACCATACGGGGCAAACGCTCCAATAAATTCACCTTTTTCACGTTTGATTTTCTGGTGGCTTCGCACTTTACCGGAAATGTCCCGACAATAGCTTTCATTTACGAAATTTTTGATTGGAACTACAAATGACTTCTCTGAAAAATCTGCTGTTTTACTGTCAAACTGGTCTGTAACTGAAATAAAACGCACATTTAAAGCCGGGTAGGTCTTTTCGATCCATCGCCCGGCTTCTATATATTCTCTTCCGAATCTGGATAAGTCTTTTACAATCACGCAATTTACTTTTCCAGCTTCTATATCAGTTGTCATTCGTTTAAACTCAGGTCGATCAAAATTTCCTCCTGAGTATCCGTCATCCACATATATATCAAAGATCTGAATATCCGGCTGGCTTTTTACAAAGCTCCGAAGTAACTCTCTCTGATTTGCAATGCTGTTGCTCTCTGACTTCGCACCGCCCTCTTCCATATCATCTTTCGATAATCGAAGATACAATGCAGCATCGTATATATCTGGCATATTCATTTGCATCTGTTCCATTTTACATCGCTCCCAACTTACTTATTCCATTGAATTTGAAGTCAGAAACCATGTATCACGTTCATTTTCCCTGACCTCACATTAACATAACATCTGTACCTTTGCAAGACATTTTAATACATCAACTCCGTCCTTTTTCTCAGATAATCACTAATGGCATCTGTGGCATCCATTTCTCCTGTCATCTCCACAACCACTACATATCCTTCATTCATGTGAGCATACGGCTGATCGCCGGATTTATCCAGAAAAGTTTCCACTTTCTCAGAAATAGCTTTATCCATATCAGGAATTAAATCTTCAATGTCCTTTAACTGCTCCAGATCAACACTAGAATCTATTACCGACTGATTCACCATGATGCTCACCTCTTTTCCAACATATTCTTTGTATCAGTTGTCCTATACCTACAATTTTCTCAATCACATCACCTTACCTTTCACATTTTGTTCTCAAATTTTATCTATTACTATGGCATTGCATATTCTGTTCGGCGTGTTGGCTTCCATTTGTATAACCCGTTGTCAACGTCACAGTCAACCTCTATCAGAGTATTTCTGAATACTGCCAGCTTCTTCGCAAGCCTACCAGTCGTTTCCGGAGTATCTTCGACGCTCGCCCATAAAATCATTTACAGGGTTATGGCATCTGTGAGATCAGATTATACAGCTCATGTAATTTTCAAGGTACAAAAGAGTTTTTTTGAATATCCTTTCACTTATTACAGCCTGGAAACACCAAAATGTTGTTCACTTCAAAAAAATCCTCTCACTAATAAAGCCTGACAGAAGGATTTTACCAACCTCATTTTGCAATAATTTGCAAAAAGTATTTATCCTCATCTGTACATTCGCTTTCATGCGAACCTTTATCGTACTGTTATTTTAATTCGCATTCATGCGAATGTCAAGTGTTTTGTTCGCTTCAATGCGAATCTTTCTGTTTACATTCACTGTTTTTGGTAGTAAAATGGATTTATCAAAAAGAAAGTGGGAAATCTGATATGACAATCGGTGATAAAATAAAAAAAATCCGGACATTCCGGAATATGACACAGGCAGAACTTGGTGCTGCCCTCGGTTGGGGCGATAAAGGTGCAAATCGTCTTGCCCAATATGAAACGAATTACCGGGTTCCCCGCAAAGATCTGGTAACTGAAATGGCTAAGATTCTGGACGTAAACCCACTGACACTACATGAGCCAACCACGATGGACGCCTCTGAACTGATGGAAATTCTGTTCTGGATTGATGAATTTAACCCAGCAGCTATTAATCTCTTTCAGTTAGAAACCTATCCGGGTAAAAAATGCAATTCCAGTGAGGGTACCGCTGTCCGTTATCATGATTCTGATAACTGGCCGGCTCATCCACCTGTTGGTATGTGGTTCAATTATGGAGTTCTCAATGATTTTATGAAAGAATGGCTTCTCAGAAAAGAAGAATTGAAATCCGGTAAAATTACCAGAGATGAGTATTTTGAGTGGAAAATTAACTGGCCACAGACCTGTGATGGGTGTGGGAAATATGAGCCGAAAAGGCAATGGCGATCTGCAAATGCAGAACTTAGTGAAACTTAGCAAAACTTAAATTTATTATGTTTTTTCTCTTTAACCAAAGAAAAAAGCACTGAAAACCATCAGTCCAACGGTTTTCAGTGCTTTTTTCATATTGCTCTATTGAATTTTCCTCATTCCACCTATACAAGTGAAACTTAGAGAAACTTAAATTAAATCTCTTTCAGACAATTCAATTTGGATATTCACCAACTGTGGATTATTTCTCAGTGGGCCAGTTTCCAGCTTACTGCCTGCTGCCTTGCATCCACAAATCTCTTATAAATGCCTTCCTGCTTCATTAGTTGCTCATGTGTTCCCTGCTGTACAATTCTTCCTTTGTCAACAACCACAATCTGGTCTGCATGTCTGACCGTTTTTAATCTGTGGGCAATCATAATAATCGTTTTTTCCTTTGTAAGTGCATCTACTGCATCCATCAGCTCCTTTTCATTCTCTGGATCAACATTTGCCGTTGCTTCATCCAATATGACGATTGGCGCATCCTTCATAATCGCTCTGGCTATCGAAATACGCTGTTTCTCACCGCCGGAAAGTGTGGCTCCACCTTCTCCAATCACTGTGTCGTACCCATCCGGAAGTTTGCTGATAAAATCATGACAGCACGCTTTCTTCGCCGCTTCCACCACTTCCTCATGACTTGCATCCTGACGTCCGAATTTAATATTATTCTCAATGGTGTCTGCGAACAAATACACCGACTGAAATACAAATGAAAAATTACGCATCAGACTGTTCATGCTGTAGTCTTTTACATTCACACCTCCAAGTGTCACTTCCCCGGAATCCACATCCCAGAACCTGGCAATCAGATTGCAAAGTGTTGATTTTCCTCCACCAGATGGTCCAACGATTGCTGTCGTCGTTTTCTGCGGAATAGAGAGCGATATATCATCAATGATCTTCCGTTTGTCATAAGAAAACGAAACATTAGAAAGTCTAATATCGTAATTTTCCGGCTGTATTTCTTTACCGTCGATATCCATGGTATCCAGCTCCAATATTGCATTTGCTTTATCTACACATACGCTTACCACATGTAAAAGAGATGAATAATTTCCTGCACATTCCAGACTGGCATAAAGCATAAATGCTGAGATTGTCATACCAATTGCATAGACCGCACTCATAGTTCCATTAATATAAAAATATGCACTGCATGCTACGATTACTGCACCTGTGGTTTTTGTTATGACGCTTTGCAGAAAATGATAAGGGACAAACAACATCTCCATCTTTGTATTAATCTTTTCGCATGCTTCATTTGCATCATTTAATCTTTTTGCCTGTTTTCCAAGCAGGTTGTATGATTTTACTTCTGATATTCCCTGCAGATACTCCATGATCTGATTTACAAGCTCTGTATCGCATACCACTTTTTGCTCTGAATCGTTTTTCCCTGCATTCTGCATCACAGCATTTACACCAAAGAAAATAAGCACTCCTGCTGCAGCTGTCAGTCCAATTCTCCAGTCAAAAAGAAACAGCATAAGAATGATCATGGATGTTTCCAGAATTCCCTGCATGGTCAGCATAACCACTCTCGCAGCTACATCGCCAAGTGTTTCCATTGTATTCGTCGTAATAGAAGAAATTTCCCCGATGCTGTTGGCATTAAAATATCCCATCGGCAGATAGCGCAGATGCTCTGCAATCTTGATTCTCATAAAAGCACTCGCATTATATCCTCCTTCTGTCTGAAGCACTGTAGAGTATCTCTTACAGATGACATCAACTACAATTGCAATCACCATGATCGCAATTGAACCACCAATATATTTTCCTATTGGTTTTCCACTCATCAAACCAATCAATATGTACATAATAGCCGGTATCTTCATTGCTGAAGCGAGAGCCTCTATAAGTCCGATCACTATCGACAGTTTAAATTTATTACCATTTTCCCTACCTGAAAAACGAAAGAATTTTGCCAGAATTCCAAACATATCATTCTCCCTCCTTCACCGTATCTTTTACAGAAATATGGGCATCCCACATTTCCTTATAAAGCGGGCATAACATCAGTAGTTCCTCATGTGTACCATGTGCTGTTACATTTCCATCATTTACGACAAAGATCTGATCACTGTCCTTAACGGTAGAAAGCCTGTGTGCGATTACGATCAGTGTCTTCCCTGCTACCAGTTTTGCAATAGAATTCTGCAGAATCGCCTCATTTTCCGGATCCGTATAAGCAGTTGCCTCATCAAGAATTACAATCGGAGCATCCTTCAGCATTGCCCTTGCAATGGAGATACGCTGCCTCTCTCCTCCTGACAGATGTCCTCCTGCACCTCCTACAACCGTATCAAATCCGTTCTCAAGCTGCATGATAAATTCATAGCATCCGCTTTTCTTTGTCACCTCGATGATCTGTTCATCTGTAGCCTCCGGATTTCCCTGTCTAATATTTTCACGTACCGTTTCATTGAACAGATAATTATCCTGTGCAACATATGCAATTTTCCGATTAAAATCTGCAAGCGACATTTCTTTGACATCAACTCCACCGATTTTAATACTTCCGGAATCCACATCCCACAAGGACGCAATCAGCTTTGCGATGGTTGACTTTCCGCTTCCGGAAGGTCCTACGATTGCATTTACCGTTCCTGCTTTTAGCTCCATAGTTACTCCATGCAGAATCTCTTTGTCGTGATAACCAAACCTGACATTTTCAAGTGTAACGGAGTTATCTTTTGGAACACTTTTACTTTTCTCTGGACGTTCAAGCTCCGGCTGTTCCAGAATTCCTGCCACTTCACCAACAATCACTCCGATCTTGCCAAGATCATCTGTATAGGAACCCACTGTGATCAACGGTCCAACGATTCCAAGTGATAAAATAATGCAGATGACAAAATCTGAAATCGCAAGTGTTCCATTGGCTACATAATGTGCCCCAAACGGCAATACCGTAAGAAGCGTATAAGGTGTGACCACCATCATCAGTCCATGAAAGATCGAGCACCGTTTCATCCAGGAAATAAAGGAATCTGCATATTCAAAAGCCGCCTTTGTAAATTTGGCATAAGAACTTTCTGTCTTTCCAAATGCCTTGATCACTTCGATTCCGTCAATATATTCCACTGCCGCATCATTCAGATCTTTTGTTGTCTGAACCGTTCTCTCGAAGCTTGGTTTATAATCCAGCATCATTCCAAAATAGGAAAGAAATCCCACTATAACCGGCACCAATGACCAGAGTGCCAGTCTCCAGTCTGTCAGGAAGAAATAAATCAAAATCACAATCGGTGCCAGCAGATTGGACGTGAATTCCGGGACAATATGCGCCAGTGTTGTCTCGATACTGTCGATTCTTTCCACCATAATATTTTTAAATGTACCGGAAGGTGTGTCTTTCACATAGCCAAGAGGTACCCGCGCCAGCTTGTCACAGCAGGATTTTCTTATATTTGCAAGTACTGCAAACGTTGCTTTATGTGACAATGCTGTCGAAAGTGAATGAAGCAGTTCTGCAATGATAAACGATAATGCAATCAGAACCGCTTTTGCAAGATATATTTCAAACTCCTTTTCACCATTTAAAAACAGCTTTACTATATCTGCAATAATAAAATACGGCAAAATCTTAAAAATCACATTTCCGATTGCAAGTAACACACTCCATACATAGGCAATTCTTTTTTGTCCGGCCCATGTCAGGATCCAGCTGATTGCCGACTTCTTTTTTTCTTTCACATTCGTTCACTCCTTACTTTGGTTTTATTGTTGTTTCTTTCATTAGTTTATTCTAACTCATATATAATAAAATAGGTGGCTTACTGGCATTAGCCACCTGACTTACATTAGTTATACCGGGAATTCAATATTCCACAATCGTTCCCAGCCACCTGTATTGAATTCTTTCAGCTGATGCACATTTTTCTTTGCAGTCTCCCTGTCTATATCATGCTCAATGATCTGAAATACTGATGAAAAAAATCCCGTATAGATCATATGCATAAGGCTTTCCTCTACAATCGGTATTTTCACACCGTTCTCTTTCATCTTTTCCATATATTTCAGGCTGGACTTCATTTCCCGTTCTACCATATTGTGTATGAATAGTTCAAATTTTCCACTGTCTCCACATTTCAACAATAATCTGAAATTATCATAATGATCATAAATATAATCAACCATCTGCTCCATTCCATCACTGGATGTATACGACATATTCCTTGTCTGATCACTGGCCGAAAGCTTTTCAAACTCCTCAACGATCTGATCATAAATCTGATAAATGTGTTCCATATAGGGATCTGTCAGTGCATCAAAAAGTGCCTCTTTCGTCGGATAATATTTGTAAAATGCACCAGTAGTAAGTCCGGCATCTTTTACAATGTTTCTTAAAGATGCTCCGGTCAGACCATCTTTCAGGAAATGTTTTCTGGCTGTATTTAATATATTTTTTTGTGTATCTTCTGCTTTTGTCGACATTCTTTTCGTATCCTCTAAAGTTCTTTCCAAAAATATAACAGTGCTATATAGCACTGTTATATTTTAACTCATTACAGGAATTTGTCAAGTCTGCTGTTTCGATTTTTTATTTTCCCGTGTATTCAATTTTCACTTAGCAGATGCATCTGTAGTTTGATTTTGCCGTCGTCACACCACATGATTCTCTTCAGCATCTTTCCTTTTGACCAATATAAACTTTTCATTGCTATATATAAGAACGGAACCATGATTCTGCGTGTTGCCTTTCCAATTTGTACAAACTGTCCACCATCAAAAAATACATGCTTTAACGGTATTTTTGCCTATGTCAGAAATGCCATGGCAAGATCTGCACCAATCGAAGATGCAACTACAAGTTCTATTTCTTTGATTCCATGTTTAAGCCTCCTCTTCGACTTTTTCAAAATCTACTGTCAGTTCCTTCATAGAAATTTTTACCACCTTAAAACCATACTGCAAAAGTTCCTTTTTGAATGTAAGGAACGAATGATCTATAGGCACTCCGGCAATGTTTTCAATTTCAGCAAAAGTCAACTTGAAATCGTCTGTTTTATTTTTATTGATTCACTTCCATAAAGGATTATATTTGCTCATAATTATCATTCATCTACTTTCCAAAACTATTTACAATATCCTTTGCCATCAGTCAGATTTACTCCACTTGCCACAACACTTTTCCTGGATAAAATATTTTCTTATCTTCTCCATTCCTTCTGCATCCATCTGATACTGATCTGCAATAGTTCCATTTTCAAAATGAATGACATCAGTGCAACACTCTATAATCAGTTCCAAATCATGTGTGATCACATAAACCGAAATTCCGGTATCCCACACTTCTCTTAGAACCTCTGCAACCTCCAGCATATGCTTATGATCAAGACCACTGGTTGGTTCATCCAAAAACAGCACAGAGCGCCCGGAGGCAATTGCAGATGCGATAGCCGCCCGCTGCTTCTGACCTCCGGAAAGTGACATTGGATGACGGTCTTTGACTTTTATCAGATCCAGCATATCAAGAAATTTGTCTGCTTCTTTCTCATTTTCTTCTTTCATGCTAATCATAACTTCATCCTGTATTGTCTCTGTAAAAAGCTGATGATTCACTTCCTGCATAACCATATAACAGGCTTTCAGCCTTTCTTTTGGTCTGTAAGTTTTTCCATTCCAGATGATTGTGCCACATTGTTTTTCCAAACCACAGAAACAACGGGAAAAAGTAGATTTTCCAGCTCCATTATTGCCCGTAATTGCGACAATCCGATTTGCCGGAATCTCACATTCTCTGATATATAAAATCTGTGGACCATTCTTATATGCAAAATTAAAATCATGAAGTTCCATTGTGGTTCTTTCTGATATCAACATCTCTGGCATAAGGAGATTTTCCAGAACATAAGCCCGCAGTCCCATCTCTTCTCGCTTTTCTTCTGTCAGATTTTCAAACTCTGTGGCTGAATAATCCTGAATAATCTGTCCCTCTTTCATATAAATAAACCGATCCGCCAGCCCACGCAGATAATACAGGCGATGCTCCGATATAATAATCGTTTTTCCCTGTTCCTTCCAGTGGGCGATTATTCTTCGCAGATCCATGATTGAAGCTGCATCCAGATTAGAAGAGGGTTCGTCCAGGACAAAAATATCCGGTTTCATAATAGAAACCCCTGCACAGGCAATCTTCTGCTTCTCTCCACCTGAAAGCTGAAAAATATTGCGTCCAATCAATTTTTTCAGATGCAGCTCCTGAATTGTAGCCTGCAATCGATCTTTGATTTCTTCCTTTGGCATTCCAAGATTTTCACATCCAAAAGTAATCTCGCTTGTTGTATCTACATTAAAAAACTGTGACCGTGGATTTTGAAAAACACTTCCAACAATTTTTGCTGTATCATACAGTGGCTGCTGCGAAACATTTATCCCATTTATCCATATCTCACCAGTTAATTTTCCTTCATAATAATGTGGAATCAACCCATTGATCATTCGAGTGAGTGTTGTTTTTCCACAACCGCTCTCCCCACATAGCACAATAACCTGACCATCTTCTATCTCCAGATCAATATCCCGGATTCCCACAGAATATTCATTATTTTCTCCATATGTAAATGTTGCATGATCTATTTTTATCATAATGTACTACCTCAAAAAACAATATACTGATGCAAAAAGAACAATATAAAGCATGCAAAGCAAACAACAATGGCACTAAAATCCTGTACATGAAAGCCAATCTCGCAGACATTGGTTCTTCTGACCGGTGCACCAAGTCCCCTTGTTAGAGCTGCTGCAGACAGCTCATCACCAATTTTTATTACGGATACCATCAATGGTATCAGCCGGTATTCAATCATAAGGAATGGATTTTTACCACCAAAACGGATATTTCTCATTTTCATTGCATCCCGGATTGCCTGATATTCTTCCTTGATTGTAGGAAAGAAACGGAAAATAACTGACAACGGTATTATGATTTTTTCTGTGACATGCATCCGCTCCATTGCACTGATAAACTCACTTACAGATGTAGAAGAAATCAGATATGCGCCTGTCATAATTCCCGGTGCAAAACGCGTCATAATTGATGTTGCTGCCAATATCAGAAAAGAAATCATACCACTCCAAACATTCAATGCCAGCCGCTCCAGTACAAAGCATACCGCATAGAGAACTGCATATTTACCGGCTGTTTTGAATTTGTGCTCTGACAAAATCAATGCAAATGGTATAAGGCTTAGTATTGGTTTCACTATATTCATGATTCCATCATTGCTGGTACTGAACATCAATGTTGTAATCGTTATAAGCATAAACAATTTTGTTCTAGGATCTAAAACAATTCCATTTCTGCTGTCAACAGTAGCAGATAATATCTCATCCATTACACGATTCCTGCTTTTACAAAGTGTTTTTTGAGCAACGCTTTTCCAATCATTCCTCCAATGATTGCGCAGATAAAGATACCTGCAATCACAAGAACAATGCTCCACATAGGCATGACAGCCATTACTTTATCTGCATACTCTTTACCAAAACTGGCTGCGAAGCTGGCTCTTGAATCTTCTACCATGAAGTACATTGGAATATATGTACCAACCATCCAGAGACTGAATACTGCATATCCAATCAGGCTCCTTTTAGCACTTTTATAATTGCCAAATTTCAGAATCAAATCTCCCAGCAGCCCAAAGATAAGCCCCAAAGGTACACCCCAATATCCCATTCCGGTAAGTCCCATCAAAAGGCCACTCAGAATTGCCATCAGCGTTACCATACCAAACTTCTTTACCCTCGTCAGGAATAACATAAATGGAATTCCTGTGATCAGTGTCCACAATGCACCAAGAATCGGAAGAAATATCGGAACAAAGCCAATCGGAATTGCCACACAACATCCGAGTACAAAATAAAGGACTGTGAAAAGTCCCAGATTAATCAGGTCCTTCGCCTGTAATTTGTTATTCATACAGAATACCTCCCTTGTATAATTAGCTCTATCTAACTACTCCATAAAATACCATATGTTTTGTTATATCTCTACAACCAAATATCATTTTAGCTCCAAACAGCATTGGGTTTTATTGTTGACTCTGCTCTCTTCAAATCCTATAATATTATCTGTTACAGGGCAAAAGTACTTATATCAGGGAGATCTTCTATGAAAATTAACGACGTGATCAAAAAATGTATCAAAATACCAGGTATATCCATAAAACAGGCTGAATATAGTATGGAGCTTATATTAAATACGAAGGAAGGTAAAGGTTCGATGACCTTTTTTTCACTTTTTCCCGGTCTGTCTCTGGCATATATTTTTATAAATTCTCCAACCTGGACGGCTCCCGACCTTCGATCAGACAGCTCCATTACAAAAGGTCCATTGCTTCTTAACTATTGTGTGACAGGTCGTTGTGAAATGATCCTGAACAACAAAAATTTTGTCTACATCAAAGACAGAGAACTTTCTCTCACAGAATGCTTCGCCCAAAAAGAATATGTTTATCCAAAGCGCATCTATGAGGGGCTTGAATTCTTTATTGATATAGATACATTTACTTTAGAAAATACATGGGTACAAAATGAATTTAGCATTGATTTCAGAAAAATCTCAAAGATGTTTTGTCCTCATGGAAGCACTTATATATCGACAGCGACCCACGAAACTGAGGAAATTCTCAAAAAACTATGGGAATTATATGATTTTCCGGCCTCTTTTGCAGTCATTCAAATGAAAATATATACGCTCGCTTTATTCTCAGTACTACAAAATTTGGAGGCTATCCCTAAGTCTCAGGCCTGCACTTTCTTTACTGAATCTCAGGTTAATATTGCTAAAAAGGTCGAAAATATCATCACCTCAGACCTAAGGCTGCATCATCCTGCGTGGGAATTGGCTGAATATTTTTCTATCAGCGAAACCAGTCTAAAAAATTATTTTCGCGGTGTTTACGGACAGAATATTTCTGTCTATCTGCGTGAAATGCGTATGAATAAAGCAGGCGAACTGCTTGCCTCAACACGACTGTCTGTAGCTGAGATTGCAGCACAGGTCGGATATCTGAATCAGAGCAAATTCGCCTCTGTGTTTAAAAAGCATTTTGGTGTATCACCTTTGGAATATCGCCGCACCAGACATTTAGACTCCTAAACTCTCCATTTTGTTGCCTCTCTTCTTTCAACAATAAAATGACGATAAATCCCATCCTGTCTCACAAGTTCTTCATGTATTCCCTGCTGTACGGTTTTCCATTCTCCAGAGCGAAAATCCGTTCAGCTTTCTGTACTGTTTTTAGGCGGTGTGCAATCATAATAACAGCTTTATCATTTGTCAAGTACCACCCACTGGTCATTAAAATAACAAATTACATATAATCAAACTTCTTCCGAAGATATATTCTGAGTAGCATGATACCCATATTAATGAGTATAAATAGCAAAATCAAATTCACCGGCAGATATTTTCTAGTTACATCCCCAAGCACTGCTATCCCTGAAAGGCTTCCAATCAAAAACATTTGTGAAATTTCGTTCCACATTTTTTTGTATTGTTTTATTGTTTCCATAATTATCACCATTATGATTCCCATTATGAAAAGCACAGCTACGATTGCCAGAATCCTGATAACCCATACTTCCCCACCTGTATATGCTATTTTCTGGTTAAATCCATTATCATAAGTTGGATATACCAGCCATTTACAAAATCGAACATACCACATGAATGGAGCCATAAAAAAATCTATGAAATCATGTTGAAAAGCACCATTCTGTAGAATTGCAAACAGGACTACCGTAATGTATCCCATTCCCCAGAAATATTCTATAGACTTCATGCTTTCCGTTCTGTCCTTTACTTCTTTTTTCGCTTTACGAATTTCCAGCTCAGCACGTTTCTTTTCGTTACGGGCTTTGGATTCTGCCTGCTCTATCTTTTTCTCTGCTTCTTTTTGTTTCTTCTGTGCTTCATCTACTGCTTCAACAGATGATTTATTAACCTGTATCTGCAATTTAGAGTTCTGGTCCCGAACGTCTTTTATTTCTTCTTCGAGCTGCTCTTGCTCGCTCCTGCTCTTCAAGCCGTTTCTGTTCCTCAAATCGTCGTTGTTCTTCTGAAGCGATTGATTCAGCTTCTGCGTTTCGGACAGTTCGGTTGTCAAACGATGAATTTCGTCGTTTAATTTCCGAATTTCGTCTTGCATTTCGTGATTCTCGAAGAATAGCTTCTGTTTTTCCATTTTCAGCTTGTGTGTCCTTTCCTGAAATTTCTGGATAAACTCGTTCATCTTCTGATTTCTCACCTGTAACTCGTCTCTCTCTTCCGTCACTAGCTCCAGTGACGCCGCCTGCTCCTTCGCAAGCTGCTTCCACTTGTCGGTAGTATCCGGCAAGTTCTTCATCTGATCTGCTGTCTCTGTTGGCTGAATCTCTGGCTTTTTTCCTATTTCCATTAAATTCATTCTCTAGTCCCTCCTTGCTGATATCCAAATGAAATGTTTTGAACAGATTACTGTCACGTACTTTCTTTCCCTCTTGGTTCTGAAAAGTAATGTGCTTCCGTTTCTCTGTCCAGTTTACGTTCCATCCGAACTGCTTCATTTTTTCTATAAACTTTTCTTTGCTGATACAATTTTCCAGTGCTTTTAACACTGCCATTGCACAGTCCGCTACAAAGCTATCCTTTACCTGCTGACGGAACAGATTATATTTGTCTTTGCTCCATGCAATGACTTCCCCTTTTTCAATCTGACTTCCATCAAAATGCTTTCCTTTTTCGGCAACGGTCAGTCCTCGTTCCCGGCACATCTGATTGGTAAGCTGTTTCATACGTTCCAGATCTTTTCTGGTGTTATGCAGCTTTCTCCCATCTTCATAACTCACTGAATTAGTAACCAAATGGCAGTGGATATGGTCTTTATCCTTATGCACAGCCACTAAGGTCTGGAATCCACTGAACCAATTTTCTGCAAACTCTTTTCCAAATTCAAATGCCTGCTCCGGGGTGATCTGCTCATCCTTATGCCAGGAAATAATGTTGTGGGCATACATTCTCCCTGTATCTTTATTCCACATCTTCTTTTCTTCCAAAAAGGTTCTGTACACCAGATCATAATTAATTTCATTGTGACAGTACGGGCCTGTTATATAAGTAAGCAGCTCACTTGTCTTGTCCTGTCGTAAAACATATTCAATACAATTTCTCATTGCTCCATGTGTATTTGTCCGCTTATTAATCGTCTTATTAACTGCCATATCCTTTCACTCTCCTTCCGATACTTGAGAATATTTTTATTGAGGAAATACAACATACTGTCGTTTGGGATTTCTCCATCTGTATGCAGTTTTCTTGCAATCTGGTTGATATTTGTCGTAGCTCCCCGGAGCTGACAAAGGATATCCGCAAACATCTGGTTCAGTCTTTTCAGTTCTTCTATTTCCTCTGCCGTTGCTATCTTCAAGTCTGCGATTGCTTTTATCACAACTTCCTGCTGTGTTCTTCCGGATTCTTTAACCTTGCTCTGAAACAAATCGTATTCCTCTTTATTCATCCGTATGGTTACTGTATGATTTCGTTTTCTCATAGGCTTTTGTCTCCTTTCATTGCTTGATTTTCATTCTTTGTTAACAGCCACAGCGTTCTGGCGGCATATTGGTAGGAGATTTATAAGAGAGTGCAACGCTCTCTTATACAGGTGCAGGACAGCGTCCTAGTCAATCAGTAAGTGTTCCGTAGGAATGTCCGGTGGACATTTCGCAGGAATACTTACGCCATTGACGTGCCGGGGTTCCAAGGGGCGGAGCCCTCTGGCAAGTTTAGGAACAGCCCAAAGGCTGGCTCCGGTGCATAGTGGCTTGCCACTTTGCGAAACTTGCCTGTCATCTCCCCACCACTGAATCGACACCCGCCAGGCAATATTTTCCACCCTACATTATCAAATCCAAATGGAGATGACGGTGGGTTTGTGGTGCAGGAGCCGACTGCGGAAGAAAAAGAAAAGCTCCACCTTTCATAGATTTTCCCTTTCTGAAACAGGCTGGTCATGCACCACTCCGATGCGAAGTATCGGACAATCATGTGCCGTATCCGGCACCCTATATCTTTTCTTTGCCTGTTTGTACACCCCTCTCATCTGCAAACACCTTTCTGCCATATTTCCCTGTTATTTCTGTCTTTCTTTTTCTGAACTGCTTTCTATTTCTGCTGAAAGGCATAAAAATAGCAGTCATGAACATTTCTCCAACTCATAATGTCTGAAATGCTATCACTGCTATTGTCTTTTTCTGCTATTCTGTTTTCGTAAAACTATTCTTTACTGTCAGTCCTTTTTCCTGTTACTGCTATTTTATTTTGTCGCAAATTTCAAGCAGGTCATGTAATAAATTCTCCAGTTTCATAAGTCTGCGATGCTGATACCAGATCAATCCTGGCAATCCCGCTGCAAGAAAGAACGAAGCACACAAAATCTTTATTGCCTGTCCTCTGCTGCTTATCCCTCCATATCCAAATCCACATACCAGATTCACGAATAAAACATAGAAATATCCACAAAATAAGACAAACTCAAAAATCCACACCAGCACCTTTTTCACTTTCTCTTTCACTCTGTACTTCTCCCTCCTACATTTTTAAATTCAGTGTAGCGAATTTCCCGCTATATTTCAATAGTGAATATCTCGCTAAGTTATTATTATGCTAGAGGTGAAACACATGTATCAGAGAATACGGGATCTGCGTGAAGATCGTGACCTTACGCAGAAGAATATGGGTGAAATCCTAAATTGCAGTCAGCGTATTTACAGTAATTATGAATGTGGTGATGTCGATATCCCTACTCACATTCTGATTAAACTGGCTGAATTTCATAATACCAGCGTTGATTATCTGCTAAACCTGACAGATGATAAACGTCCTTACCCAAGAAAAAAGAATAGCTCCACTTAAAGCAGTCTGATTTATTTTATGTAAGCCAGACTGCTTTTCTTTTATAATCAGCTAAAAACTGTCTGCAAAATCCAGTGCTGCATCCATATCAGCTTCTTTCTCCCAGTCCAGATTATCTTCTGCGATCTCTTCATCCGTTTTCTCCATTGTTAGTGTTCTGTCTGGCAGATTAATTTCTCCTACCGATTCTTTTACAAACGGTACAAGCATTTCCATCAGATTCTTCGCTATAGTCATCGGGGCAGATTCTTTCACTCCATCCCGGACAGCTGTTTCCACTCTTTCCAGAAAAGCATCTTCCTTTTCTCTGGTTTCCAGATACGGATCTGCTTCATTCCTGTACTCTCTGGAAAAATAATCGTTTAAAGCAACTACAACTGCTCTGGTGTACGATTTATATTTTTCCCTGTCCATCGTCTGCAAATATTCCCATGCCTGCCTGTCCTGTTCATCACAAAGATTCAAACGGATATTTGTGTTGATGATTTTCCGTTCTTTTCTCATACAAGCATCCCTCCGTTTCTCTGGATTTTCCTTACGCTCATTGCTTCATAGCCTTTCGCTGTGGCACAGATGTCCCGTACAATTGTCACCCGGCTCTTGTCATATTCTCCAAAATTCTGGATCATACAACCGCCACCGCCGACCACATACAGACGCATCAGTTCTGGATTATATTCCCGTTCTCTCAGCTTATGAAAGATTTCTTTCGTATAATCTCCGGCAGCTTTACGAATGACTGTCAGATATTTCTCACCAATATCTGCTGTCCCGGTACGGATCACCTGCTCAATCACCAGATCATCCACCACTGTTCCCAGTTCTTTCAACAAAGATTCCCTGACTGCAAGCACACACTGGTGCGTTCCATATTTCTCTGTAAAGCATTTCTTCTCTAATGGACGGGAATTATTGATATACATGATGTTCATAGTCCCGTTTCCAATATCCACAAGCATGTTGATTCCTTTGAAATCCTGTAAACGGTAAAAAGCTGCTGCAAATCCCTGTGGGTAAATATCAGCTCCTGCAAACTCCACACGATATTCTTTATTGCGGAATGTAAAATCCACACATTCATTCTGGAGAAGATATTTCTGGAAATCTTCTTTCTGTATAGCTACCCAGGTAAGTGGAAGTCCGGCTGCAATGTGTACCTTTGCCCGGTTCATACCTTTCCCATCCAGTTCCCTTGCGATAGCCGCCAGTGTCAGCACATAATAGTCCTCGTCCTGCGTTTTCTCTGCACAGAACTCCTTGTGTTCCTCTCCGATCTGGTAATACATGTCATTGTAAACAAGAAGATTATTCTGGAAGATTGGCTCCTTGTCATATCTGGCTACACCGGATGGAAAGCATCTGGTGGCTGTTTTCATGTTTCCATACCCATGATCAATCCCGATCACCATAACTGTCTCATTATTGTTGTTTTTCATCATTCTCATAATCATACCTCATACTTTCTTAATATTTATTTTTGACTTTCTCCCAAATTTGGGAAAAACCTATATTTGTATCAGCTAAAACGTTGATACATGAAAAAGGGCAGTCAGTGTAAAAAAAGCAAAATTTTATGTACTCTGGCAGCTATCTTTGTTATTTCTCCTGCTCCGGTAACATTTCTTTTTGCTTATTTTGCCCTAAATGCCCTTAATTTCCTGATTCATATTTAATTGTAACTGTTTATAATCTATATCTGTTTCTTCAAAAGGTATTCTTTCTTCTGGATCTACAGGACAAAAATCTTCTTCCTTAACTGCAATATCCTGATAATAAAACTCACCATTGTACTGCTTCAGAAGGAAACCTTTATCTGTCATATTTCTGAAAAAGTTGGATTTACCATGCCCCTGTCTGCCATTCTCTTTACAGTATTCCTCATACATATGGAACACTTCACTTCGTTTCAGACGTTTTCCTTTGGCACGCACCAATGACTCATCAATAAAAGCACAGATACTATCTGACGTCCGTTGCACTTCTCTTACACATTCTTTGCTGTGTTCGCTCTCCGTGAACTTTCCCTGTTCGTACAGATTTTTCAATGCAATCATCGCCATATGAATTGCATAATCGGATTCTGCCTGTACCTTTTCCTTTAAGTGCAGATCTTTTTCACCACTTTTTACTACCCGGTTCATATCAAGAATCAGTAGTCTACGGTAAAAAGCATCTGACTTATCCTCAAGATTCTGCGGCATTTCATTGGTAGAAAAAAGCAGCTTCGCATAAGAGTGGAAATGAATTGCATCCTGTCCTTTTTTCTCATAAATCAGTGTGTCCTCACCGACTGCTTTCTTTAATACATCTGTGTTCTCCATTGCTTTGCATGGAATATCTGCACAGGCATTTAACAGCTTTCCATACATTCCAGTCGCATAGAATCGTTTATTTAAATCCTGTAAAGAAATACTGGACATATTGGTGATTCCAACTACATGCTGGATCAGCGATACTGCCACAGACTTTCCGGTTCCACCATTTCCTTTCAGTGTAAGGAATTTCTGAAACTGCGTATCCTGTGTCATGCAGTATCCAAAATACTCCCAGAATGTCTGCTGTTCTTCTTTATTAGGAAGAGACGATGCAAGATACTTTTTGATATTTTCTCCACCATGCAACACCTGCTCTCTGTCCTCCGGATAATAGGGAAATGGTATCTGATTGATTGTCAGATAATCTGGATTGTGTTCCAGCATTTCACCCGTAACCGGATCATAATATCCATTTTTAAAATTAATCCACCGTACAGGCTGCTTATTTAGTTCATATGCCTCCCGGTGAACTTTCGGCTGTGTGATCAGTAGATTATAGATTCTTTTGATCACTCCACTCTGTACCTGGTCACGATAGATCAGCTTCTGGATACGGTATTTCATTCTTACCCCATCATGGTCTTCCAGGAAAACACCATGCTCATAATAATACGGTGTGATTCCCACCACAAAAAACTGAACATTCTCCACCAGATAATCTACAATCTCCATATCCCGGACACCTTTCACATTTCCTTTTGCATCAAATAAGTGAAAACGGCTTAGTTCCGGTTCTTCTTTTGGATCTCGCTCAAACCGAAGAATATACTGTTCCAGTAATTTCTCAACTTCTTTCTGATTATCCAGTTTGCCAAGGTACTCCTTCTCTTTGAACAACTGCCAGCCTGCTTTTCCATCAAGACCAGCGTCTTTGAAAAATGTCTGTAACTTATCATTCATCCACTTCACCGTACAGGCAGCCACATAATGATAGGCACTCTGACAGCTTCCAGTAAACTGAATAGACCTCATTTCCTCTATAAAGGAATCTACACTGAAATAATATCCGTCATCTTCCTGCACCAGGCAAAGTGCCTGATAACCTGACATCACAATATTCAACGCTATATCCTGATTGTCCACCAGAAAGATATAGGTCTGTGCTGTCCCTTCTGGATTGGTTTCCATATAATGCTTCAAAAACTTCTTGTTCAAACTTATCACTTCCTTTCAGGCAAAGAAAAAGACGCAAGCCATATCTTATGACTCACGCCTTACTTCGCTCACAATATTCTATTTTTATCAGTTACCTGCCAGATTAGTTACTGACAATCCTTATACATAAATCAATTCTTTCAGGATAATCTCTTCTGCAATCGCTCTGTGCTGATTGGCAGCTCTTACCCATGCCATCTGATTTTTCTCCTTATCCGGCAGTGGTTCTTTTTCTTCCAACTGTTTCAGAATCACTTCTTCCCGTTCCCTGGCTGCCTTGTCCACTTCCAGAAGATGCTCTCCAATCGTATCCTGCAGAAGCATCACCTGATAGGTTGAATTTCGATGGTTCTTCAGATAATCTCTGCGTAAGAATCCATATTTGCCAAGCTGCTCCATCTGCTCACCGGATTTATAGGTGAGGTTCGGAATCAGGTATCCATTTACATTTGTATAAGTCAGTTTCATATCCCTATGACCTCTCTTTCGTTTAAACTGTTGTCTGTAACAGAACCAACTGTTCATGTTACGTCATTGCTACAAATCTTTCTTTCCATATCATTTTGAATCCAACCCGGGCAGATTTTCTTCAAAATCATGGTAAAAGTGCTTCGTTTCTGTGTTGGGAAAATGAACGGAAACACTTGATTTTACTGACTTTCTTCAATGTAACCTTATTATAACGTCCTCCCCCCATCCCACCTCCACATTCGGATATTCCTCATATCCGCCCACACTCTGTGCGCCTTTCCTCAGATACGCCTTCACCTTTTCCCCATAAAGAAACGGATCATTTCCTTTCACGATCCCCCATTCCATAAGCAGAGCTGCGCTTCCGCTGACAAAGGGTGCCGCAAAGGAGGTTCCGGTGACAGTGGCGTAGCCTCCGCCGGGAACCGGGGCGGAGATGGATACACCGGGAGCTGCGAGGTCAGGCTTCCGGATCGGCAAGAACTGACTTCCCCTTCCGGAAAAATCTGCGTAGGCATTCTGTCTGGAATCATAAGCTCCAACAGAAATAACTTTTCCGGCAGTGGAAGGAATCGTCAAAGTTCCCACAGCCCGCGGAGAATAAAACCCGGTTCCGCGATTCAGTACATTTCCACCCGGCAGCCAGAGGAAATACTGTCCGGAGCGCACACGTTTTCCACTTAAAAGAACTTTCCAGACACCGCTATCCACATAATTACCCTCAGGAATGAAATCTATGTAGATTTCCTGGGACAGCTGATAGGGACCGGGTTTTCCATAATAGATCAAAAGCTCTGTATTTTCCAGCAGATGCCGCTGTGGACCCAGCCTTTCATATAATGGACCGATCCGTTCTCCGGACGGACTTTCCAGATAAATTTCCATCTCATCTTCATAATCCTTCCATAACTGTACATTTAATGTGGGCTCAAAAGCTCCCACCGCCAACTGGATTTCTTCTGTTTTCCCCTGCTGCAGGATTCCTCCTGCATGCCAGGGCTGGCTGCCGTTATTTCCGGTTCCTGTAACGATCACAGTCCGCCCCATGGCCGCAACTGTATCAATATAGTTTTCCAGAAGAGAATCCCCTCTGTGTGTTCATTATAACTAGGGGAAAATTACTGTAAAAAAATTTGCAGTCTTTACACTGCCTGTTTTTCTACCGGATAAGGCGACTGATACTTAAATACAATATCAATGCTCTTATCTCCATTCACAACAATTTTTTCAATCAATTCTGTCACAATTTCTCTTGTCACTTCGGATAATGTTCCATACTTGATAAATTTCTCTATCCAGTTTTCATAAGATTCTTCTGCCTCTCCAAAGCTGTCTTTCTCTTGTTCTGCCAACTGAATCTTCGCCCTGATATCTTTATCCTGCTTTTCATATTCTGCCTTATAGGAGAGATATTCTTCTTTATCCAGAACACCATCTACATAATTTTCGTAAGTTTTCTTTTTATACTTTTGGACAGCCGCAAGTTCTTTTTGTAACCGTTCAATCTGCTGGTCTGCTTCTGCACATCGTCTCTGCACCTCCTTCTTCCTATCTGCTACTTTTAATATTTCATCCTTATCACTTTCTTTCAGTGCCAGTTCCGCTTGTCTTTGGATTTCATTTTTTACAATAGAATCCAATACTTCTTTTTTAATGAAATGAGAATAACAAACTGTGTTTCCTTTTTTGTGATAGGTACCGCACTCATAACCGTCCCGACAAGTAACCCTCTGGAAATTATATCCGCAATCTCCACAAACAATAATTCCTGCGTATGGATTTACCTTTCTCACTTCGCTATTAAATCCCGGTGTCCGTGTTCTTTTCTTCATAAGTTCCTGTACCTGCTCAAAAGTATCTTTGCTAATAATTGCTTCGTGCATTCCTTCCACAATATACTGCTGTTCCTCTGGAATATATTGATACTTTTCCACTTTATAGGATATCTTTTCTGATTTATGCTGTACCATAGCCCCTGTATAAACTCTGTTTCGCAAAATTACATTGATCGTAGGATATGCCCAGCCCTTTGCACCCGCTTTTTCTAATGCATTGGCATATTTCAATCCCTGCACCTTTCTCTTATACTCTGACGGTGTCAGAATTCCTTCCTGATTCAGTTTCTTTGCAATACCATCCCTGGAATATCCTTCCAAACTCATATAAAAGATTCTCCGTACCACTTTAGCTGCTTCTTCATCTACAAGAAAATGATGCTTATCTGCCGGATCTTTTACATATCCATATGGGGCAAACCCAGACATAAACTGTCCCCGTTTCTTCTGGGCGGTCAATGCACCTCTGATTTTCTTAGATATATCACGACTATACATATCATTAAACAACGTCTTAAACTGTGCCAATTCTTCATTACTGTGATGAACAGAATCCACGCCATCCAAAATTGCAATATAACGCACACCCAAAGATGGAAAAACACGCTCAATATAGTTACTGGTTTCAATATGTTCACGCCCAAGCCGGGAAATATCTTTCGTAATAACGCCTTGAATTTTCCCTTTGTAGATATCCTCCATCATCCGCTGAAATTCCGGTCTATTCGCAAAATAAAGCCCCGAATAACCGTCATCAATATAAATATCTGCGATTTCCAGATCCTCTGATTTAGTCACATACTCACGAATCAGTTTCATCTGATTTTCAATACTCTCACTAACTTTATTCTCTCCATCATCCTTCGACAGACGACAATATACACCCATCTGATACATCATATCACCCCATCTTTCTCAAGTATTCTATCTGGTGAACTCTCTACTGAAGCAAACTTAAAATATATATCTATTTTCTGCTCTGGATATACATAAATTTTATCAACTAACTCCACAAGCGCTTCTCTGGTAAGCTGCTTTACCGTTATTCTTCTGCGATTAAAGTGCTCCAACCATATCTTTGTTTCATTGACCGCCGCCCGCTGCCTTTGCTCTTCATGGTTCAGTTCTGATAATTCTTTTTGATATTTCTGATTCTCTGTTTCATACATCTGTTTTAATTCCAGATATTCCTCTTTGGAAAGTACTTCATCCATAAACTGTTCATATGCTCGTTTCCGGTATTCCAGATTTCTTTCTATTTTTGCCTGCAATTTTGCAATTTTACCATCCAGTTCCGGCTGTTTCTGTCTGATCTGAGTTTCCAGATTATTCATATCCATCTTCATCTGTTTCAATTGCTGGTTGATTGCAAATACAACCAGTTCATCCAGCTTTTCAAATGTAATATGATTCAGCTCACAGTAATTCTGCCCCTGCTTCTGATGAAAACCACACATATATCCGTCATAGTCTTTATGAGATGCCAGATAACGTTTTCGCATGGCTGTTTTACATTTCCCACAAAAGAGCAGTCCCACATATTTATGTGGTTCATTGTTTTTATCAAAATAGGAAACTCTGCGCCCCTTTCTTATTTGCTGAACCCTATCAAACTCTTCTTTAGAAATGATTGCCTCATGTGCATCCGGCACCAGCTCCATTTCTTCCAGGGGAATTGCCTTTTTGTATTTCAGCTTATAAGACGGTCTTTCATGTTTCCGAATCACAACCGCCCCAGTATAGACCGGATTCTTTAAAATTCCACTTACAGTAGACGATGTCCACAGACCTTTTCCCGAATCCCATACATAATTGGTTTTTAAAACTTCCTTTTTATATTTTGCGGGACAAGGGATTTCATCTTCATTCAAAGTCCTGCAAATAACCGTACAGCCAAATCCATTTTGATACATTCTGTAAATTCTTCGAACAACCTCGGCTGCATAAGGATCAATTTCCAGATGATTATGAATTGTTTTACTTTTCACATATCCAAAGGGGGGCTGTTTCGGAGTATATTCGCCCATACTTCTTTTGGTCTGAATCGTTGTCTTAATCTTTCTGGATGTATCTCTCAAATACATATCATTCAGCAAAGTTTTTATTTCTAACATTTCATCATAAGTTCCAACGGCTGAATCATAATTATCCAGAATCGAAACAATCCGAATCTGTTTCTCCGGGAAATATTTGCCTAGATAATAGTTGGTATCAATATGTTCTCTTCCAAGTCGAGATACGTCCTTAAAAATCACCATATTGATAACACCAAGCTCAATATCTGCCAGCATCCTCCGAAATTCAGTTCTTTCAAAATTACTTCCAGAAGCCCCATCGTCTACATAAACTTTTTTCTCTGCAATATCTTTATTCTCTGCAATATAATCTCTTGCCATCTGAATCTGAGAGTGAATACTATTGCTGTATTCACCCTCTTTATTTTGCTCTTCAATGGAAATTCGGCAATAAATTCCTGCCTGATACATTCTATCCCTCTTTTCATCGGTCTTGCGTAGTCATTGTCTTTAATTGTCTTTATTTTACAACAAGAACTTAAGAAAATCAACCTGCAATTTTTCGTTCAGTAAGATTCTGAATGCACTGGATCAATGTCTTTTCCCCATTAAAATGCACTCGAATCTGATATCCTGCATGTTCATAGCTTACATTCTCTTTTTGGATTTCTTTTTTTGTATCCAGAACTTCTACAGAATCAAATAACGTATTCATGCTATATGCCTCCTTCAGCATACAGTTCTCTCTACATCCTATGCCGGCAGGATTGTACAAAAGTTCTGTATGAATTGAATTCGGCTTTCGAAAGCCTGATTACATTCTAAAATTATTCTGCACCAATCACATTGAATTGAAATTGACCGCAGATTGAGTTTTTAAGATTCATTTTCTTCCTATACAGTATCAATTCCTATTGTCCGGAACATTTGTTCGTGTTATAATAAAAAGACTTTAAGAATATAAAACACGAAAACCAAAGGAGGGATTTCTGTTGGAACGATGTGATTTTTCTTCTATTAGCACATGCCTAAAAAATCAAATCAGTGAAAGCAATCAGATGAACCAACCTGATTTTTTATACGAATTATTTGAAGATTTTATGAATGATCCGATAAATGAAGATTTTTCTATGGATAATGGTCTAATTTGCCGCTGGATAACCGGACAAGCAAAAATCAGTCCCAAAATAACCTCATATTATGCAAAACCCAGCAATCAGAAAAAACTGGCAACAACCATTCAGCGGAACTTACTTCCCTTAATGGCAGACTGCAACATGGTTATACAGGACATTTACACGTTATTCATACAGGACGATACGATTTCGGATACAAAAAAGCAGGAACTTGTATCTCTATATAAACCTTCTGATTCAAGGCTGTTGTTTTTAGCAAAAGTACTTTCTTTTGGTATGGAACGGCAATTTATTAAACGTGATACAAGAAATCAAAAACTGATTGCAGGAGGTGTTCTATCTCCGATTGTTCTGGATTACATTATGGACAGCGAAGTCCCAAAACCATGCCGTCATTTTCTAGGAAGAGAAGAAGAACTGGATGAACTCCATACTTTGTTTGAAGAGAACCGACATATATTTCTTTATGGAATTGCCGGAATTGGAAAAAGCGAGCTTGCTAAAGCCTATGCAAAGCAATACAGAAAACAGTACACCAATATTCTCTATATGGAATACACCGGTAATCTATATCAAGATATTGTAGACATGGATTTTATTGATGATCCACCAGAAATCAGTGAGCAGGAACGTTTTCAAAGACATAACCGTTTCTTACGCTCTTTGAAATCTGATACACTGCTGATCATAGACAATTTTAATGTCACATCCACACAGGACAGTTGCCTGTCAGTCGTATTAAAATACCGTTGCCGGGTTTTATTTACAACCAGAAGCCAACTGTCTGAATACTGTAGTTTTCAATTAAAAGAACTGAAAGATATACCCACTCTTTTTCAACTGACATCTGTATTTTATTCAGAAGCAGAGGAAAACCGGGCAATCGTAGAAAAAATCATAGAAACTGTACACTACCATACTTTTGCTGTCGAACTGGCAGCCAAACTTCTGGAAAATGGAATTTTAACTCCAGAGCAATTATTGATAAAACTTCAAGAGGAAAAGGCTTCTCTTCATAATGAAGATAAGATTAAAGTAATGAAAGATGGTCAGAGCAAAAAAGCCACCTATTACAACCATATCCATACCCTGTTTTCGTTATACTCCTTATCACGGAAACAGCAGGATATTATGTGCAATATGTGTTTTATGCCTTCATCTGGTATTTCTGCCCGTATATTTTCCAAATGGCTGGAGCTGCCTACTTTAAATGACGTGAATGATCTGATCGAGACAGGTTTTGTACAGTCAAGTCTCCGGCATACTATTTCTCTGCATCCAATGATTCAGGAAATTGCAGTTTCCGAGACCGCACCTTCTGTTACAAGCTGCCACACGTTATTGGATTCTCTGCAAAAAATATGTTTGATGCATGGCATTGAAGTTAGCTATTATAAAAAATTATTTCAAACAGTAGAAAACATCATGCTTTTCATTGAAAAGGACGATATTCCCCAATACCTGTTATTTTTAGAAGATGTTTTTCCATATATGGAGAAGTACCACTATCAAAAGGGTATGAAAAAAATCATCCAGGAACTACAGCATTTTATAAAAGCAAATACTTACGGGACTGCATCTGACCGTGCCTTACTATTGGATTATCAGGCAACTCTGGAACCCAAAACAGAAAAAGCGATAAAATTAGAAAAAGAAGCACTTGCTCAAATAAAAGAAACCACAAAAGAAAATGCCCACCTGGTTTCCAACCTCCATTCCAATCTTGGAGGGCTTTACCGAATCAACGGACAACTTGATCTCGCTAAAAGGCACATGAAAATGGGTATCTCTCTTTTACAACAATACCAGCTTCTTTATACTAATGACAGTATTCCTCAGATTAATAATTATGCTGTCCTCTTAATTGAAATACAAGAACCTGACCTTGCCCTGTCTGCTCTTCAGAAATTAGCACAGATTATCAAAGAATATAATTCAAACCACTGTTTGGATTATGCCCAGGTACAGGAATCCCTTGGAAGTATCTGCCTGATCACTGCAAATATTTCGCAAGCGAAAACCCATTTTAAAAAAGCCTTGAAAATTTATGAGGATATATGGGCAGACGAACCCGAATTGATTGAAGAAAAATATCAAGCAATTCAAGAATTGTATCCACAAGCTGGAATTGCTCTGGCAAAAAGTATTCTTCTCACCAAGCACTAACGGTTCCTACAAACACTTGTAAAATATATTGCCTCAATAATGTAAACGCCTAGTTTTGAGATACACTCCAAGACTAGGCGCTTGTCCATTTCCATTTTTTCTTAGACATGGAGCGTTTACATAAGGATCACTTTTCTTTTTTTGACACTTTTCGCTCCTCCTATCTCAAATTTTTTATAGTCTAGGTATATTGCCTTCATCAATGCCTGAGAACTTGTAAATATGCTCCTCTGCTTGTTCAATCTGCGATACATTACAATCATCTCGTCATCAACCTACTGTTTGATACAATATGTCAAATGCATAGTGGCTCAGTTCTATTAGAAATTTATATCTCTAACTCCGCACCAATTCTAAAATTCCTTTTGAAAGGCGATATACTTTATCAACACTTTCCAGTTCTTTATACTTATGCGTAATAAAAACGATAGTCTTATTTTTTAATTCACTATGTAATAACTCACGTAAAGCTTCATTTGATTCAACATCAAATCCTTCTGTAGCCTCATCCATAAGTAAAATGTCTGCATTTTTCAGCAGAGCCCTAGCTACAGCTATCTTTTGTCTTTCTCCTCCAGAAAGTTTTGCACCATCTTGCCCAATTTTTTGTCCAAATCCATGATCCAATTTTTCAATAAAACCTAAAGCACCACTTTTTCTACATGCTTCAACAACTGCATCTCTTGACGCCTTTCCATCGATATTAACATTCTCCTCTATAGTCCCTTGGAATAGATATGGCCTTTGGCTTATAACCGCAATTCTATTTCTCATATCTTGTATATCCATCAATTCCACAGGAGCTCCATACAATTTTATTATTCCTTTTTGTGGCCGGTAGAATCCCGCCAAAAGGTTCAAAAGTGTTGATTTGCCACTTCCATTTTCTCCTACGATCGCAATTCGTTCCCCTTTTTTTACACATAGTGAAATACCATTTAAAATAGGGTGTCCTGGTTCATAACCAAAGACAAGATTTTTTACTTCAAAAACCATATCCCTATCTTGATAAATTTTCTCAGGTTTCATTTCACATAATTTCATTTCCAATTCTTCCGGTTGTCCCCATAACTCAAAAAGACGTTTTGCCGATGGCTCAATTTGCGCAAAATAATATTTAATGTTTATCAATGCTGAAATTGGATTTACAACATATGCACTATATGTAATAAAAGCAAATGCTCCGCCTATAGTGAATTCTCCTTTTATTATAAAAAGCCCACTTAATATATATAATAACGCATTTACAACCGTGTCTATTACTACAACACTGACAGTACTATATTCATCTAGCATTGCGTTCTTTTTATATGAATCCATCAAATCTTTTTGCAGACCTTCAAATTGAGATTTTTTTACCTGAAACAGATTCCAGAGCTTCATTTCATGAATTCCATTTATACACTCGGCAAACCAACTCATAAACTTTCGTTTATCCTCAATCCACTGTTCAAACACTTCCCGTTTCTTGTTTGCACAATAGGACACTATTATAAATTTCAGTGGAATAATTGCTTCTATCAATATTGCTAATTTCCAGTCTAATAAGGACAGCCCAACTACTCCTCCTATTATTTGGAGAATTGATGATATAGAAAACTGAGTAATCTGATCCACAACAGATGACACATTATCAATATCCATACCAATTGTATTTATAATCTCTGCACTTCCTCTTTCAGCAAAATACTGTATTTTCATCCTATTGATTTTCCAGTAAGTCTTTTTATAGAGAGAATGTGTAAACTGATTATGTACATTTGAAAATAATTTTGTTTGGATTATATTTAACTCTTGCTGGGTTAAAGAAATTATTATTAATATAACAGAAAATAAAAGAATGTATTTCATGTTTTTCTGCAATATACCACAATCTGTTATTTGTCTTATAAGCAGTGGGTGTATAAACGTTATGAATGATGAACCCAAAAGGCAACAGATAATCCCTGGAAAATACTTTTTATATTCACACAACATTTTACAAATTCGATACCATGTTTTCCCATTTTCTCTCATATCCAATTGCCATCCTCACTATTCGTTAAGCAAAATATTGACAAACAAGCTCATATATATCCTCTATATTGTAAGTGATTCCTATTCGATCTTCTGCATACAATTCATACATATTATTTTTACGCACAATATACATATCTATATCTGATGCCTTACTACTTTCAAATATTTCTTCCTCTTGATTCAAAAGAATAATATCAGGTTCATAAGCTATATATACTGTATAAAGGATATCGTTCAATGACTCATTGGAATCGTCATAATATTCTAAAGGAATTACATTTTCATCTAAAGGATTTTTCTGCAGATTTATTGCGTAATAACCGTTCTGACTAAACATCACTTTTAGCTGTATCATTTCCTCGTAATCTAAATCAATACCGGCAATTACCGGTATCTCTATATTGGTTTTATCCCTTATTACATTTTCTAGTATATCCGGATAATCAGATTTATGCGTTGCTATAGTCATCAAAAAGTCCATAACATCATCAAATCCTGCTGTGGGCTTTCTGTTTAAATATGTAGCAATATGTCCAGTGACAACAGGAGCCGCATAACTATTGGCTTGATTTACGATCCCATTCCACGAAAAATTTGCTATAATAGAATTCTCAATATTATAACCTTTTTGTTCTTGAAACAGAATTTGACCATTTCCCAAAAGACCATAACGATCCTGCCTGACACCAAAAACACCTGGATATGCAGCTGGATAAGTCTTTATATTTCTGTTATGATATGCTGCTACTATAATCGCATCAGCATCAAGTAATCTTTTTATTTGAATCCATAAGGGTTTAATATCAAAATAATTGATTGTTCCAAGACTCATGTGAATTAACTTTATTTTATTTTGAATACACCATTCCAAAGCTTCCAGCAAAACTGTGATCTGTGTTGTTCCTGCAGAGTCAGTCACATTCAAGTCCCATAATTCTATATCACTACATATGCTTGTGATAATTCCGACGCATACAGCGCCATGGAATGATTTATCGTCTTTATACTCACTTGGATCGCATTTAGAAGCCAAAAAAGATTTATGAACAATCCTTTGATTCCTGTTATTTCTCATATGATAAGGTATACCGTTATCAATCAATGCGAGCTTAATCATTTGCACTATTCCTATTCTTACCTGTTATATATCCAAGCCAAATATCGCATATTTATTATTCTCATGATAAACCTTGTAATTCTATGGTCAATAAAAATTCAAGTGTCGCTGAACCCTAATATGCTTCTCCAATCACACTGCCATCATAAGCATTGATCACATAAGAAAGCTCCTGTAGAGAATTTCCACCAATACTTTCCCTGACAGTAAAAATCCATGCTGGAACCAACCATGCGTGTTTCGGCTCCTGATAGGCTGTGGTATAAGTATACTGCAATTTTGCGTTTACCACATCATACTCCAGTGCGGTAGTGTCGTTGGCAGACTGGCCTTTTCCGGAATACCAATAAAAAATCTGATCTGTCAGCTTTGCCTGTATTTTTTCAAAAGGCAGAAGCTTTGTATTTTCCGTCACCGTACAGACTTCTTCCGATATCCCATCCCATTTAAAATATTTAATTCCTTCCTCTGTTATCAGAATAGAGATTGTTTCTACCTGGAACGGAGGCACATAACTATCCACTGTTTCTTCCGCAACCACGCCATCAGGAACTGAAGTAATACCCTCTACACTTTTCGAAAAACAATACAGATATCCCGGTAATCCTCTATCCAGATCTCCCTGCCACAAAGCATCACTACCAAGTCCCAGACCATTGCGCTCTGAACATGCGCCATTCGGGAACCACACGGTACGATCAGAATCTACAAGGCCCATTCCATCGATACCTAAATCCTCTAAAACTTGTTCTGCCTGTTCCTTTCCATCTTCCTCTGTAAAGGTGATCTTGTCCATGCACTTTCGATACGCATCTGCCAGTTCATGAAATTTCTCTGTATAGCCGTTGGTATCCATGCCAAAGCTACTGTAATACTCACTCTGCATTTCCTCAGTTTCTATTGTTTCTTCTTCTATAAAATTAGAACCCTCCATCCAGAGAAAACTACTGTCATTGTCAATTTCCTGATTATACCGCTCTGCTTCTATATATGCCTTCCTGTCCTCGCCCACATCTGCAGTAAAATAATCCTCTGTATCTGTGTTTTCCAATTCAGTACTCATCCAACTCCGTGCCGCTTCCACACCGTGATCCTCTGTTTTTTTTTGAAATTTTATCTCCATCTTTTCCGGTGCAGACGCTTCATCCGGTGCAAGCTCCATCCCCTCTCGGGTTGCGTTTTGAATCCCTGCAATCGATGTAGAATATGCTGATTGCAAGTAACTTCCTTCCTTGCTGGAAATCCTGTCTAACACTTCCTGATACGCATCCTTTGTCACCATCTGTGGCATATATAGTTCCTCACCGTCCGTAAAATAATCAATCAATCCATTCAGTTCTTCCTGCGTTAACTCGTGATTTTGCATCTCTATGACTGGAAGATTGCCAATGCTTTGTTCGCCCAACTTAATATCTGCCTGGATAACCACACGGTCGTTGCTTTTCTTTTCTTCAAATTTCCAATGCGTTGGAACATTTGTCTCTCTCTTTTCTCCTTTTTTAAGAGGTTCACAGACAGCCGCCTCGCTAATCCCATCCACTTTGCTGACTACCGAACTCTCCTCTGGTGTTTCCTGACAGCTGGAAAGAATAATACACAACGCACCTACCATAATTGCTAGAACACTTTTTTTCATTTTTCCTCCATATATCTTATAGAATTGTCGCTTTTTCACGAAACTTCAATTATAAACTCTTTAACTTATAAATACCTTCCTGACACTATTAACGTTTTCGTATATTTTTTAGAAACAGACTACCTTATTTATTTTAATGTATAAGGCAGTCTGTTCTATGTACTAGTAATCCAAAGAACGATCATAAAAATATTTCTGCATTGGTGTTTGAATGCATTTAATTAATACCTTTCCCATATTCTTTCCCCCGTATTTTTATTTTATCTGCGTCAGGACACCTGCATCCATCTCACAGATCGTATCGCAGAGCCATTCGATCTCCAGCATGTTATGTGCTGCGATAAGAATAGTCTTCCCTCGTTCCTTTAATCCCCGCAAAAGCTCGCAGACCTCTCCTGCCCCCTGCTTGTCCAGACCATTAAAAGGCTCGTCCAATATCAAAAGCTCCGGATCTTCCATGATTGCCTGTGCGATACCAAGACGTTCACGCATTCCAAGAGAATACTGTCCTACCTTCTTTTTAGACAGAGGATCAAGCCCTAGGGCACGCATCGTCGCCCTCACATCGTCATCGGAAATACGGTGTTTCAGAGACGCCAGTCTCTTTAAATTCGCAAAACCGCTGAGATCCAGAAAGAAGCCAGGGTTTTCAATGATAATGCCTACGGAATCTGGAAAGTCCAGCTCCTTCCCGATCTGTTTTCCCCCTACGAGCACTGTGCCGCTCTCAGGTTGTAAAAATCCACAGATGCATTTAAACATTACGGTTTTCCCTGAACCGTTAAACCCCATAATCCCATGAATCTTCCCTTTTTCAAAATCATGGGTAATGTTCTTTAATACTTTTTCTTTTTGAAAGGATTTTGTCAGTCCCTTCAACCTGATTGCATATTCCATTTTGCCCTCCATTTATTCGTTTGTCTGCGTAAAAGAGAAATTATAGCCCTTAATTCGGACGGCTGACAAGCCGATCAGCGCTATGATTAATATTGCAAATATGAACATGCTCATCCCGATCCCTGGCAGGTAATCATAACCAAAGCTGTGCATGGGAAAGGTAGCTTGGTTCAACGGAGACAGCCAGCCGCAGAACACGTTCGCCCTATATTCCTGACTTTCTGTAAAATGAAACAGTTTCCGGAAAACATCTGGGTTCAGCAGGAGCCCATACAGACTGACTGCAAAAGCACCGATCACCCCTGCCATATTTCCCGCAGCCAGATTTAAAAACAACATGAGAACTGCGATAAAAAGAGTATATAAAAGTACAAGTCCAAACACTATTGCTGCGCACATATAAGGAGTTGAGCTTTCCATTGTTTTTATGGAAACAGGAACGGTTATGCTCTCCCCACCGCCATAGCCCAACATTGCCGCTGTTTCGCTCCACACATTTCCCGTAAAGGAAAAGGGAGCTCCCATAATTCCAAGCATCACAGCCAAAAAAATATTATAGATCACAGTCGCCAGGATCACATAGATAATCTGACCCGCAAGCCATATCTTCCGTTTTGTGCGTACAAGCCAATACGGAGTTGCCTGACTGATAAATGGCATGTCCGCAAAGAGCAGGATTAAAAGCAGGGAGGACAGCATAACAGAGGATGCATCCCCATATGTCCAAATAAACGGCTCGAATACCTGAAGGATTGTCTCATATTTTATCGCATGGGAAATAATCTGATCCGACAGCATCAGACATAATATAGCTGCCAAAATAAAGGTCATCCAGATCCTCGGACTTTTTTTCCATCCATAGAAATTCTGGCCTGCAATCCAAAAAGCCTGTTTAATATCACGCATACCGCAACCTTCTTTCTATTGCGCACATAAAGATCAGTGCCGTTAAAAAACTTCCAACCGCTAATATAGCAATGCAGAAGATATCATTGTAGTAAATAGACGCCGCCCAATAGCGGGGACTCAGAAAGAATGCTTTTTGATAGTAACGCTCCTGAAATACGGTCAGGACATAATAAAGAATAAAAGGAACGGCATAGGACATATAGCGATTTTTTGTTATGACAGCCGACGTACCGCCAATTAGCGCCCAAAAAGCGCCATTTAAAAACAATCTCAGAAAGCTTACCGCCGTTCTGCCCACAAGCACTGCCATCTCATAATTTCCGTCAATCAGAGAAGGATACTGACCGAACCTCAGTATACAGATTACAAGAAGGAACACCATGGCTAAAAAAGCTGTCAAACCTCCGGAGACCAACAATCCTGCTGCTTTTCCTACGAGATACTGTTTTCTCCCTGAACGGATATAACTGAACAGAAAAAAACGACTGTGCAGCTCAGCCTCCGTATTCTCTCCACCCGCAAAAGCAACAGCAATGGGAACAAACAGAAGCATATTAACGCTGTTCATACAATAGGTGTATGCTACGAACCAGCCTGGTCCTTCTGCAGATCCGCCTGCATTTATGATCTTCTGCAACATCTCATGCTCAGACATCAGGGTAGCCGAAACGATTAGAAAAATCCCCAAAATAAAGCGAATGCTTCGAATATTGTTTTTTATGTCCGTTGCCAACACATTTCTCATACGCTTTTCTCCTCACTTCAAACAGCTATAGACTTGATTTTTTTATTTTTATAAAATCCTAGTTTTTTGCAATAATATCACTATTTGTATAAAACTACACTCCTTATCAAACAACAGTTAAGGACTTGCAAAAACTGTTGTTCCTACTGAAAGCATTGCAACAGCTGTAAAAATTGATAATATTTTAAATTTTCTATTATTCTAAGTTCTACAAATACATAAGCCGCCAGTTAAGTACGATTAGTTTTATTATAATTCAATAAATTCCATCCAACTTTCCACATTTTATTGTACAATTTTACCATTTATATAATAACATGTCAACATTTAATGAACGTTTATAACAAAAAAATGCAGGGCTATAAAAAACTAAAGAAATTGCTCTATTTTACAAAATTATATCCTATTTTTCAATTCCAACTCAATTTTCCCTCAATGTCTTTTTCCTCCAACTTTCGTATGCTTATCTCACAGCAAAGCAGTACCACACCGGTACAGCCTGCTGAATTAATCAATACGAAAATGGAGGTGTTTTTTATGCGAGAACTCAGAAACACAAAAATCATTGCTGTAGATCACGGCTACGGCAACATGAAAACAGCAAATACCGTCACACCAACCGGAATCAAAGCCTATGAAACAGAACCCATCTTCACCGGGAATATTCTGGAATATAACGGCATTTACTACCGGATTGGCGAAGGACACAAAGAATTTATCCCAGATAAAGCTATGGACGAAGAATATTATCTTCTAACTCTCATGGCGATTGCAAGGGAACTGAATGTCTTTTCCATCCGTGAAGCAGACGTTCATCTGGCTGCCGGGCTTCCTCTGACATGGATCAGAAACCAGAGAGAAGATTTCCGTTCCTATCTGCTCCAGAATCCAGAAGTCCATTACCGATTTAACAGCAAAGAGTATCATCTCCGTTTTGTGGGATGCAGCCTTTACCCGCAGGGATATCCGGCTATCGTAAACCGACTTGGAGATTTCAAGGGGACAAATCTTCTTGCAGATATCGGCAACGGAACCATGAACATTCTGTATATCAATAATAAGAAAGCACAGGAAAGCCGGTGCTGGACAGAAAAGTTTGGCGTAAACCAATGCATGATTGCCGCTAAAAACGCTGTTCTGGACAACTTCGGAGTAAAGATTGAAGAATCTACCGTAGAGCAGATTCTGCGGTTTGGAACCGCTGACATTTCAGCGTCTTATCTGGATTGTATTACTGCTGTTGCCAGACAGTATGTCACAGATATTTTTGCCACGCTCCGCAAATATGAATACAATCCTGGCCTGATGCGCCTGTATGTGGTCGGAGGCGGTGGATGCCTGATCCGTAACTTTGGAGCGTATGACAAATCACGAGTTACCATCCTTGATGATATCTGTGCCACTGCCAAAGGTTATGAATCTCTGGCTTATATGAGCCTGAAAAGGAGGGGATAAGCCATGCAGAACCATATCCGCAACACAAACCTGCGATTTAATCTGGACAAAGACCAGCAGCGGAGAGCCTGGGAATATTTACAGACGATGGACAGACAGAATTTTAAATCTTACAGCCAGGTAATCTCCCTTGCACTGGTCGATTATTTTGACCGCTACTACCGCACTCAGGCTGATCCCTATCTGGAAACAAGGGAACGGGAAGAACTTTTTGTGAAACAGATTGTAGAAGCAGTAGAACACAGCCTGAAACAGTCATTGCCGATTTTTCTGTCCGGGCTGACTGCAGGCATGTTGGAAAGGGAATCCCCCATCAGGATGCCCTTTCCAGCTCCTGAAAAAGAACAGCCGGATCGTGATATAGACTGGGATTTTCTTGGAGAATAAACCATTGTGATTGGAGGTGAACACATGACGGACTTTCTGACAGCAGACACAAGCCTGCCATCTTATATGATGTTTCCCCGTTTTCTTCTGGACATGGAAATAAACGAAACTGCCAAAATGCTTTATATGATCCTGCTCGACCGTGCAAGGCTTTCCCAGAAAAATGAGGGCTGGTCAGATACAAATGGTCATGTGTTCCTCTACTTTACGATTGAAGCACTGGCAGAAGTTCTCCACAAAAGCCAGATGACGGTGAAAACTGCTCTGGCAGTACTGGAAAAACAAGAGCTTATCTTCCGAAAACGGCAGGGACCCGGACACCCTAATCGGATCTATGTAAAAATCCCGAAAGAAACCCTCAGCAATACAGACAGAATTCTTTCCTCAAGACAGACAGAAAACTGTCCTATTGACAGACAGGATTCTTTCCCTGATACAGACAGAAAACTGTCCAGTAATAAGAAAGAGATAAAAAAGAACCATTTAACAATAAGAGGGAGTAAAGAGCCACGCTCACCCTATGGAACATTTCAAAATGTTTTTCTGTCAGAGACGGAGCTGGAAAATATCCGGCAGACAATCCCTGACTGGCAGGACTATATGGAACGCTTATCCGGTTATATGGCTTCTACCGGAAAGCAATACCAAAACCATGCAGCTACCATCATCCGTTGGGCAAGACAGGATCATCCTGTTTCCCGGCAACGAAATTATGAAAGTGAGGAATACGAAACATTATGACAACATTTACAGAAAAACCAACAGCTATCACACCAAACAGAGAGCTTCAGTCTGATGAATATTTTAACGAAACAAATCACCTGATCTACTGTTCCAAATGCAATACGCCAAGACAGTGCAGGCATGAATTACAGGGAAAGGTTCTTATTCCTTCCATCCGCTGTAAGTGCCAGCAGGAGATCTTTGAACAGGAGGAAGCCCAGAGAAAACTTCATGAAAAGCAAATGGAAATAGAGCATCTCAAAACCAGCGGCTTACAGGACAAATCACTTTATGACTACACCTTTGCCAAAGATAACGGCAGCAATCCGGAAATGAAACTTGCACACAATTATGTAAGTAACTGGGAAGAGATGAAAGCAAACGCTTCCGGACTTCTCATCTGGGGCGATGTCGGTACTGGAAAATCTTTCTTTGCAGGCTGCATTGCCAATGCCCTTCTGGAAAAAGGCGTCCCGGTACTGATGACCAACTTTTCCCGGATTCTGAATACCCTTACCGGAATGCATTTTGAAGACAGGAATCAGTTCATCCACAGCTTAAACCGCTACAGCCTTCTGATCATTGATGACCTCGGAATTGAACGGAACTCTGACTTTGCACTGGAACAGGTATTCAATGTGATTGACAGCCGTTACCGCAGTAAAAAGCCCCTGATCATAACAACCAATCTCACTTTATCAGAGCTGAATAACGCCGCTGATATCGCACACAAGCGAATTTATGACCGGATTCTGGAGAGATGTGTTCCCATCCGTATCAATAACCGGAATATCCGTCAGGACAATGCAACAGCTAATTTAAAAAAAACGAAAAAAATTCTGTTAGATAATCACACTTCAAACCAGAGTTGAAACAAAGCAGCATCGCACAATAACTATTTTTCACTGACAGTAGTACTACTTTCTTTTCTTATTTATCACCAGAGACATGCCACTGTCAGTTATCTAAAACTATAGTACTAAACCACAAGATTTTAAAACTAAATCGCCCGGATACGGGCATAAAAAGGAGGTGCCAGATATGGCAAATAAAAGAATTATGACACCAGAAGAAAAAGTGCTTTTACAGGCAAAACACAGACTGGAAGAAATCGAAGCAAGAAACCGTAAAAAGGAACGTAATGCCAGAACACGCAGATTGATTCAAGAAGGAGCGATTCTGGAAAGCATTGCTCCACATATTAAAGAAATGGATTTAGATACCCTAAAGCGGGAGCTGATGCTCCGGCTAAGAGGAATGTAAATACACAAGTTCTACTCCCGAAGGGCGCACTTACTCACCACCCGATAAATCGGGCGGTGGTATCCCCTACGGGGCTCGTGCGCTCTGCCGAGGGCTATCCGCTGTTGCAGGCAACATCGAAAGGAGGTGCCAGATATGGCAATTTATCATATGCAAGCCAAGGTCGTCAGCCGTGGTTCCGGGCGGTCTGCTGTCGCTGCATCTGCTTATATGAGCTGTAGCCGCATATACAATGATTACGATGGCATCCAGCATGACTACACCCGAAAACATGGACTGATCTATCAGGAAGTAATGCTTCCCCCTATGGCTCCGCCTAAATGGAAAAACCGGGAGCAACTCTGGAATGCTGTAGAAGCTGCTGAAAAAACAAAAGACAGCCGACTGGCAAGAGAATTTGTTGTCGCACTCCCTATTGAGTTGGATAAAGACAGCAATATTTCTCTTCTTCAGAATTTTATTCAAAAGAATTTTGTAGATATGGGAATGTGTGCCGATTTCGCCATTCACGATACAGATGGTCACAATCCCCATGCACACATTCTACTTACTGTCCGTCCATTAAACGAAAACGGAACATGGCAGTATAAAACCGAAAAAGAATATCTATGCATCAAAGATGGAGAGGAAAAGGGATTTACTGCTTCTGAATTTAAGGATGCTCAGAAAGAGGGCTGGGAAAAACAGTATCGTTATAAAGCTGGGAAAAAGAAAGTATATCTGACTCCCTCGGCAGCACAGGAGAAAGGTTATGAACGTATCGACAAACATCCAAAAAGCACCCGGTATGGCAGACAAAACCCGATTTCCGAACAATGGAACAGTGAGGAACAGCTCTGCCTCTGGAGAGCAAACTGGGCAGATGCCGTAAATAAAATGCTTGCCCTTAATCAGATAAATGCCGCCATTGATCACCGCAGTTTTGCAGCTCAGGGAATCACTGAACAGCCAACCATCCACGAAGGCTACATTGCCCAGAATATGGAAAAGAAAGGCATGATAGCAGACCGGTGTGAAATCAACCGTCGGGTTCGTGCGGATAACAGAATACTACGGGAATTAAAAACACAGATAAAAAAATTGGTTCAAGCTGTCGAAAAATCTATTCCGGTAATTGCAGAAACATTAGAAGCAATCCGCAATCATATGATTTTTACACAATATCATTTACTTCATAATGAAATGCAAAAAGAAGTGATCCATGACTGGATGCAGCATTTTCGTCCTATCCTAAATAAATATGATACCATTAAGAAAAAGCTCAAAGCGAAAGTTACTGAAAAGAAAGAACTAAATGTGCAAAAAAGTAAAACCAGTATTCTAAATCCTTTCCAGCATATAAAGTTAAACCAGCAGCTTACAACCGTAACAGAAGAAATCGAGGAACTGAAATCTGCCAAAGAACAGCTGCTGTTTCAGGCTGAATGCTCCACAGAGAAAGATATGGCGAGCCTTTCCAGAAAATACGACCAGATGGATAAGAATCTGGATATTCTCGATTCTCAGGATATGGCTCTCAAAGAGCAGCTTGAAAAAGATGCTGTCGCTTTCCAAGAGGAAAAACTCCGGCCTAAACCAGAGCAATATACAGAATTACTGGATGCCAGAATCCAGATACGACCTACTTTCCGAGAGAAACTGATTGAGCAGCTCAAAGGTACTTTTGGTGAATATTATGACTATCACTATCGTGATATCGCAACCCATGAAGTGGATGATCTCAATATGGAAGATCCCTATAGCTTCTCTCATCGTACCTGGGAACTTGAATATCAGAGGAAACAGGAATTGCAAAAAAAACATCCTGTTCAATCCAGGCAAAAATCGCACAACACAGAACTATAATGTTTAAACTACTAATATAAAAAATATCCCGTTTTCTCAAAACAGTTATATTGCTTCATCCCAATAATTCACAAACTGCTAACCACCGAGCAAAAGTGAGGCACAAAGTGCGTAAGCATAATTTGATTTCTTTCCGCTTACGCACTCTCTTTTTATCTTGAGCAAAAAATTCCTACTTTGTAAAGCCAACAAATGGGGTTTGGGGGGCTCCCAAAGTGCGTTTGGATATCCAAACGCTATGCTTGCAAAACCAGTTCCACTAATTTCCCTCGATACTCCCTTCTTCTAAAATCAATGATAATTATAACATTGCCAATTTTGTAAAGTAATAATCAACTTAAAATATAGACGACAAACAATAAAACCATGATACTGTTACAAAAAGCAGTAGCATGGTTTCTTTATATTTCATTATAGATTTTCTCTATCTATCATATTTTCTATTGTTTCTGAGAAACAACACTCTTTCAAATCAATACTTTTGTCCATCTTCACAAGATTTGTATATTTCTCATCTGTATAGTGTTTTGATATTACAGCAAATACTTTATATGTAGGCTGTGCTGTTACATCTCTGATGTCCTTTTTCAGCAATGTGTTCGGTACATTTAATTTCGTATTTTTATCTTTTACGAAGCCAATACAACCACATATATTCCCGGCAGCTTTTTCTGTATATAATTTCGGTCCTCGATCTGTAAATTCTCCTATCATTGTTACGTTTTTCTTAATAAGCATCATACGTTCCAATATATCCAATTTTTGCCCCGTAGAGCCATCTTTTGCAAAAACAAAATCATTTTCTGTTAATCGCTTATCCAGGCATTTCTGGTAAAAATGAATTGCAGAAGCTGTCTCTTTTTTATTCAATCGAACTCCTGTCAAATGTAAAAAATTGTATCTATGGAAAACAACTTCATATCCCTGTACAGATGACAAAATCTTATTACTTTCCTGTAATTGCTTATTCACCTCTTTCGGTAAGCCATATAGGAACAAAACCTTCTGATCCTCAAGATGTTCTTTATATAGTTGTGCCGCTTTTGTCATAATCTGAATTGCACGTCTTTTGTCCATAACTTAATCCTTATCCCATAAAATTTAGAGAAGGGAATGTTCACGCCGCAGCACTAAACATTCCCTTCTCATGGTTGATTTTTCCGTTGTCTGCCAACCTCCAGCACCTTCGTCTGGAAAATATCAGGTTTTTCCGTTGCCTGCCAACCTCCGACACCTTCGTTCGGAAAACGTATCAGATTTTAGGTGTCAACCCACCGCTGATGCACAGCTTTTCTAATTACATTTTACACGAACTATGTGGAAAATGCAATTACAATTTTATCTTATGATGCCCTGCTACATTTTATACACTATTTATCTTACATTTCATTCTTGATAAATTATCTCTTTATCCACAATCTCCCTCGCACATACTTGTATATTGTTCATTCTTCCTATCCATTCCAAGACATTTTCCACCTTTAGCTGTTCTGTAATGCCTTGTGCCTGTTTCATCTGTTCTACAAGTCTTTCAAAGCGTTCCTGTGCCTGTTCTTCTATATCAGCCAAATAACCATTCAGCCTGCCGCTTGTAAGCATATTCAGATATAGCAATCTGCGGTATTCCTTCAAATACCGCAAATGTCTTTGTCCCCATACACCGACAACCCTTTGTTCTTCTTCCTTCGGTAAGGTAAGAGCAGGGATAAGATAATCCCCATGTCTGATATAAGTACCGCCCATCTCTTCAAAAATTGTTTTCTTCATTGTCTGTTCTACCTTTCTTATCGTTCTCTATTCATAGATTTTCTTTACGACCGTTCCAATTTTACAGTAACAATAATTCTTCAATTTTCAGTTCACATTGCCCCTCCCGAAGAAGTATGATAGAATAATTCTATTAAATTGAATCGGAGGTGCCACATGGCTATCAGTTCCAACAATATTCAGGTCTATACTACTTTGTCCAAAGAACTGGTTGCTGAGATTGATAAGGATGCAAAAGCGAACTATCGTACACGTTCCCAGCAGATTAACATGATCCTGACCGAGTATTATAAGACTCAAACAACAACCAAACATGAATCCGAGTAAAACACTGAATTGCCTGAAAACACAGGAAATATCAGTGTTTTCTTATGTTTTCCCTTAATTATAAGGTTCATGAGAACCATAATTATTCCCAAAGCTGACGTTTATAACGATCGGTTTTCTCATCTTCACTGCCTGCCGTATCAGGTAATCAATACCCTCCATCAGCTCCGTTGTCCGCGGAAATGAATTTTCCCGTGGATTTCCCATCTTTACCACCAGAAGATCACTTCTATACGCAACGCCTCGCTTCACTCCCTCCGATGCTCTCCCATTTCCTGCTGCTATTCCAAGAACTGCTGTTCCATGTCCGCTGAAATCCCCAGACGGAACAAGGCGCCTGCCTTCGGTTTCCCCGAGTGCAAGCGCCTCATCAATTTCTTCCTTCGTATATTCAGTTCCTGATACATAGTTTTCCGGTGGATTTCCAGCTACACTCTGATCCCACAGTCGCAGGATCCGGGTACTTCCATCCTCATTTCTGAAATCCGGATGAAAATAGTCCACCCCGGAATCCACAATACCCACCAAAATCCCCTTGCCGGTTAAGCCATCGGCTCCATTCTGCACCGGCAAAATGCAGCTTGCCTCCCGCTCTTCAAAGGTCTCAAAATAAAGTCTCTTAGGCTTTTCTATAAACTCGATCTGCTCTCTAACTGAGTATGCAGAAATTTCCGTTTCCGGCAATGTCACTACTGCATAGCTGCCAAGCAGCGGGACCACCTGGATCCTCTCACCACCAAGTCCGCTTTCCGGACCGCTGTATTTCACGATCACATCCCACAGCCTGGTAGTGGGATCATATCCCACATTCAGATTTTCCGATTTCGCCCGTTCCTGCGGCAGGGCATTCATGGCAAGATTAAGTAGATTCTCTAATTTCTGGTCTGGCATAAGGCTTTTATTTCCATTGATACATTTTTTTTATTATATGCAACGCCTTCGTTTAAAGCACCAACCATCTGTTCCAGTATTTCTCTTTTAATTCCGGGAACGAAGCTTAACAACTGACGAAGCGGCATTCCTTCCATCATCGCAGCCATCATTTCCTGATTATTTAAAAAGACCCTTGGTTTTTCTGTCAGCGCATTTATTTTGCGCTGCAAGCTGGAGGAAGGTAAAGAATTGCTGCAATATACAAACAAATCCATCCGTACGATCAGCACCTTTTTATGCTTCTCCAGCCAGAGCCACTTTCAGACTGCTTTCAAAAAGCAATTCGGAATGACTCCCAATGAATGCAGGCGCATGGAGTCATAAATCGTCTTTAGATATCTCAAAATTCCATGGATGTAAAAAGGTATGAGCCATTTATATGACTCATGCCTCTTCAGCCAAACAGAAATCCGTGATCTCATCCGATAATATTATGCCGTTGCTTTTTTATCATCTGTCTTCTCAAGCAGTTTCTTCACGCCCTGGATCGCTACCAGTACACCAAGGATCAGCAGTAATACTGCAAATACAAGCTGTAAGGTGTTTCCAAGATCCAGCCCTGTTGTTACCAGTGCCTTTGAAAGCTTTGTGATGGTCATGCCAAGTGCTGTGAAGGTAACTGCCATCATGAATACCATCGGGATCCAGAGCATACAGCCCTGACGTTTTGTTTTCTTTAAGAATACTGCACAGGCTACAAGAGCGAGTACAGATAACAGCTGGTTTGCGGAGCCGAACAGCGGCCAGATCTCAGCATAGCCGACCTTTGTAAGCATGTAGGCAAGTACCAGTGTAATGACTGTTGCGAAATATTTATTTGTTACTACCTTCAGGAACGGGCTCATGTTTTCCTCATCTGTATCAGAATCAAGGAAAAATTCCTGGAATGACAGACGTCCGACTCTGGCTACAGAATCAAGAGAGGTCAGTGCAAATGCGGATACAGCAAGGTTAATCAGGGTAAATACCAGGGAATGCGGAAGGCCAACTACAGAAAGGAAGTTTGCGATAGCACCTGCAAAAATCTGCGGCTGTGTTGTAAGTCCCTGTGCTGCTGCTTCACCGTCTGCAAAGGATGCAACTGCGATCAGTGCGATGATGGCAAGCATACTTTCCATCAGCATTGCTCCAAAGGAAACAGGAAGCATGTTTTTCTCATTTTTGATCTGCTTGGATGCAGTACCGGAAGATACCAGTGAATGGAAGCCGGAAACAGCACCGCAGGCAATGGTTACAAACAGGATCGGGAACATATACTGTCCGTCTACGTGAAAGCTTGTAAATGCCTTCAGGTTACAGGAAGGATTGGCAACAAATACACCGATAACCGCACCGACGATCATAAAAATGAGCAGATAGCTGTTCAGATAATCACGTGGCTGAAGCAGTGCCCATACAGGAGCGACACTGGCGATCAGGATGTATACAAAAATGATGATATGCCAGGTTCCAAGACTTACATACATGGGAAAATTAAGTCCCAGCACAATTGCTGCTACCAGCAGTAAAATTGCGACTGCAGTGTTGACCCATTTGTTGAATTTTGTATATTTAAGGAAAAATCCAAGTGCAACAGCCTCAAATATAAATAACATGGAAGTGGTTGCAACAGCTCCGTTTGCCGCTACCTTTGTAACTGTTCCTGCATCATTTGCGACAAATCCGTTAAAGGTTCCTGCTACAACATCTGCAAATGCGGCAACGACCAGAATACAGAACAGCCAACAGAATAAAAGAAATAATTTTTTTCCAAGCTTTCCGATATACGCTTCGATGATATATCCGATAGTACGTCCTTTATTCTTTACGGATGCATACATGGATGCAAAATCCTGCACAGCTCCGAAAAATACACCACCGATGAGGATCCATAACAGAACCGGCAGCCAACCGAAAATTGCGGCCTGGATCGGTCCGTTGATGGGACCTGCACCTGCTATGGATGCAAACTGATGTCCAAATACTACATTTGTATCAGCCGGTACATAATCAACTCCGTCCTCCATTTCGTATGCCGGAGTTTTTGCTTTCGGATCAATGCCCCATTTGTTCTGGAGATAACGGCCATACAGAAGATATGCGCCTCCGAGAACTACAATGGCTATGATCATCATTGTTATTCCGTTCATAATATCAACTCTCTTTCCTTTGTGTTTTTTATTTTATAATTTTATATATTAAAAAAGCCCTTGCTATCCTTTCGGATAACAAAGGCGGAATGTTCCGTGGTACCACTTTGTATTATCATATTTATCACTAAATACAACCACTTAGTGCTGTCTCTTCAAACAGCCTCTTCTGTAACGTGAAGACTACGTCCCTGCTTACTTAACCTTTCTATTCAGCGGGATGCTCCCAAGTGATATCACAAAATACCTTCTGCCGCTTCTCACCAGCTGCGGCTCTCTGTGATCCGGTCTGCTTCTTGTGATCTGTCCTGTTCCATGCATTTCTCTTTTTTATTTATCTAATGTTTTACTCCTTTTTTTATAAAAATTCAACAAATAATTTATATATATTTTATAAATTTGCATATGTTTTTTTATGCATTTTTTAGGTAAAAGCCAAAACACGGCGTATGTAACGAAGCCAGATCTGATCCCAGCTCTGCTTTACGATCCTTTTTCCGTCACATACGCCGCATTATCCATTATTCAGAAAATGTATATCTTACCATGTATCCTTTTCCGTCACCGGTTACGATCACGACTCCGCCATCGGGATTCTCGATCTTATCAATGATCGGAAATCTTCCTTTTTCTTTTACGAAAGCTTCCGGGCTCTCGATATTTGCTTCAATGATCTCCTGCTGAGAATGACGATCGCCGCCGCAGGGATTAATGGTTTCAATAATGATCTCATATTCCTTCATACCCTTCACCTCTTTCATTTAATGCAGTTTTTCAGTTCTTATACTTACATTTTATCGTAAAAATCCCGATCATGCAAAATGCGTTCTGCACAAATTTTCAGAGGATTTATTGGTATTTTTCACTACATTCAGACTTCTTCTGTTTCCGGATGTTATCTTCCTCAAAGAAGGCTTTTTTTATTCTACAAAGTGGATCCTGCTCTTATCAAAACGATCCTGCTGCTTTCTGCTCTCTGCCGGGTACCCCAGGGCAAAAAGAGAAAATACCTCCACATTCTCCGGAAGCTTCAGAATATCATGGACCAACGCCATACGATCCTTAAGCGGTGCAATTCCGATCCACACGCCGCCAAGTCCCAGTGCATCCGTTTCCAGCCAGATATTCTCCTGTGCGATAGACATATCGATCTGTGCCATATCCTGAACAGGCAATCCCTCTTTCCGATATACCGGAACGATCACAACCGGTGCACCTGCTGCACATCCGGAATAGGGAGTGGCTTTGGAAAGCTCCAGGATCTTCTCCTTATCTGTCACAACATAAAATTCCCAAGGTTGCTGATTACACGCGCTTGGCGCCTGCATACCTGCCTTCAAAATCTGAAGGATCTTTTCCTTCTCTACGGATTTATCTTCATATTTACGAATACTTACTCTGTGAAAAATATTCTCCATGCTAATTCCTCCTCGTCATACTCATATCACTTGTTACAATTCATACTCATCATACAGCTTCTGACGCCATTTTACATCCGTCATCACACGCTGCACTTCATCCGACCGTCCATCCAAAAACAAACGATTGATCACTCCCACCGGTATATCCAAATTATACCACATCATCAAAACATAAAAACCCCATAAAACGTATTTTTACGAACTCTACAGGAACTTAAAATGGAAAACGCTCCAGAATACGAAGCTTTCAGAATGTCCATACAGACAAGAATCCTATAAGATATAATAACCATACCACACATCAATAAACAAATCACTCAAAACTGTTCCAAAAATTCTCCCATAATCTGACACCGCCACCATCTGAAAACTCCCGGACAGCCAAACATCCGGGAGTTTTTCTTATATCACTTATAATCTTCAGAAATTATTTCTCCTGCACATTGATGATAACCTTCATGGTTGTCTCACGGTTCTCATCAATATACTGATAAGCCTTCAGATAATCTGCGAACTTAAATGTCTTTGAGATCAGCGGCTTTAAATGAACCTTTCCCGCATTTACAAGATCAATGGCATCTACATAATCATCATGACGGTACATCATAGTACTCTTGATATCCAGCTCATGGTCATTGGCAACAGCAAGGTCAACGGTTGCCATATCCGCAAATACCGCTACCAGTACGATCACGCTGCCTTTTCTCGCATACTGGATGGCCTGTCCCATGGTGATGTTATTTCCGGCACAGTCATAGATCACATCTGCCTTATCCGGACCAAATGCCTCTACCAGTGCCTCTCCGAAATTTTTCTCCTTTGTGTTTACACAGATATCAATGCCGCACTCTTTTGCTTTTGCAAGACGAAGGTCACTGACATCCGTGATCATAACCCTGGCTGCCCCCATTCCTTTGGCTGTCTGCGCAACAAGATTTCCGATGGGACCTGCACCGATCACTGTGATGTTCATCCCTTTTACATCGCCCATCTGCTTCACTGCATGGACTGCAACTGCCAGCGGCTCGATCATTGCACCTTCCTCGTAAGACATCTCCTCCGGGATCGGTGTTACCTTAGATGCATCTACTGCAAAGAATTCAGAAGCTGTTCCTGTTGTCTGGAAGCCCATAACCTTCAGTTCCTCGCAGAGATTATATTTTCCATGGCGGCATGGATAACAGTGTCCGCAGTATACCTGAGGCTCGATGGTTACTTTCTGGCCAACCTTAAAACCTGTCACATTCTTTCCAAGTCCCGTGATCTCACCGGATACTTCGTGTCCCTGTGTTACCGGATATTTTGTAAAAGGATGCTTGCCGTGATATACATGGATATCTGATCCGCAGATACCAATGTTCATGATCTTAACCAGAACCTGGTCATCTCCCACTTCCGGAACTGGAACCTCTCTGAAAATAATCTCTCCTGGATTTGTCATTACCTGCTGAAGCATCTTATTCTCCTCCTTTAATTTCTTTCTATTGCATATCATCTTTTATTAATTATTTTATTAAAGTAATTACATTATTATTCTTTTCTCCTGATCTGTCAAGATAGTTTTCTATGATTCTGCTTATTGAACAAGTTTGCAGCTTTGTTTTTATGCACATTCCATAATTATCGGTAAACGGAATAGTCAAGCGAATATTCGCAATACGCTTCGCTACTTGCTCATGACCGAATAACTCCTTCGCGGTTTATCGGTTAAAAAACAAAGCCTGCGGATTCAGCATTTCTGTAATCATATGCTGAATCCACAGGCTCCTTATACGCTTTAATAAATAATTTTATAGAAGTATGATATTCCTTTCCGGCAGGTTTGTAAAGGCTTTTATCAATACCAGCGTGTCATCGGCAGATCATTATTCACACCCTTGGTCATAAGAATCTGGTGAAGATCGATAATTCCGTTGTGGAAGGTTGCCGCACATGCTGACAGGTACAGATCCCACATACGCAGGAACTCTTCGTCAAACATAGTCTTTTCTTTTTCAATATTGTCCCGGAAATTCTTTTCCCAGTGAAGCAATGTCTTATTGTAATGCAGACGGAGATTTTCGATATCCAGGGTATGGAAATTGTCCTCTGCCATATGGTTCAGGATCTCACGTAAGCTCGGAACAGTTCCGCCCGGGAAAATATATTTCTTGACCCACGGATCACCCGGATGCTCCTTCAGAGCACTGATAAAGTGAAGCAGAAACAGTCCACCCGGCTTCAGAACCTTTTCCACACAATCAAGAAACAGCTGATAATTATCACGTCCAACATGCTCCAGCATACCGACACTGACAACACGGTCAAACTGATACTCCTTCTTCGGCAAATCACGGTAATCCATCAGCTCTACCGTAAGATAATCTTCCAGCCCCTGATCCTTGATCCGTCTCTGAAATTCTGCATACTGTTCATGACTTAAGGTGATACCGGTACCATGAACCTTATATTTCTTAGCTGCCTCGATCAGCAGAAAACCCCAGCCGCAGCCGATATCCAAAAGACTCATACCCTCTTCCAGATGTAATTTTTTAAGGATATAATCAACTTTATTTACCTGTGCCTGATACAACGTATCATCCTCATGGATAAAATACCCACAGGAATAACTCATAGTCTCATCCAGCCAAAGTTTATAAAAGTCATTTCCAATATCATAATGGCTGGTCACTTCCTTTTCCTGGTTCTTCTTTGATGTTGAACTGAACATGATCTTTTTCAGAGCAGATTCATTGGTAGAAAATTTCCCCATCTGACCCAGAAAATGATCCAGCGCTTCATAAAGATTTCCCTCGATATCCAGATCCCCACGCATATACGCCTCACCCAGTGCAAGGGATGTGCTCTTCATCAGATCCGCCAGAGGAATCGCTTTCTTAAAATTCACCGTAAATGTAGGTTTGCCCTCTCCGATGTGATACTCGGAATTCTTGAACTTTACCAGAAATGGATAATCTGTAAAGCGTTCAAGGAACTGTACCATTGCTTTCTCTTCCGTCTTCTCCTGTAATGTCTCAAACATAATAGTCTACCTCCTTTAACACAGCACTATGATACACCCGGAGGAAGGCTTTATGTCAAGGGAGATATACAACAAAATTTTATCAATAAAATGAGAATATTTGGTAAAACTCTTCCTTATAATTATTTATAGTTATCCAAATTAACTCGATATTTAAAGTCCACATTTAACCCAGCCCTCAAAAGCACTGACATTTCCAAAACATAATCGTCAATTATATATCATTTCCCGATAATCATCTTTGTATTTTACGCATTTTTTATTGCTTTATATATGAGTTAAACCAGATAGGGATAAAAATAGATATGTATCGGCAGGAGTACAGATTTACTCCTGCTTTCGCCTTTATTCAGGCGGTTTGACGTGTAGTACGCTGCATATATTCCCTCTCC
>NZ_QJHD01000028.1:0-65316 GCF_003184505.1 Blautia sp. BCRC 81119
CTGAGATGGAAACGGCAAAAGCGGATGACCGATATACCCTCACTTGCAGTGAGGGAACCAAAGAACCCTGCAGACCAACCGAGAACGCGCCGATATACCCTCACTTGCAGTGAGGGAACGTTTGGGCTTTCTGCCCGGTGTGTGAACGTTTCGATATACCCTCACTTGCAGTGAGGGAACACTCAGTGTTTATGCGGTTTTCAGCCGCCTTAAACACCTCGTTGTGCAAATTGCACAAAAGATTTTTTCACCTTTGCTCCACATATTTAATATGCAGAAAAAATACGTAAAGCGAACAAAAATCGTAAAAATTATTGAAAAATATTTTTTAAATTTTTATACATTCAAAATACTGAATCCATATTCGTTATCAATGTTAATCTGTTTATCGCCGTCAGAATTGGTAGCGTCATTTGAGTTGAAAATTTTTACATCTCTAAAAATCCCAACGCCATATTCTTCTCCATCAAATCCGTTCAAATAATGCAATGGAACTGTCACGACACATCTTTTAAATAATTCTATGGCATCAAATTCATCGTTGCCATCCATACCTTTAAATTTTCCTTTTGCCGCCTTCATCTCATCCTCATCCAGAATTGCAATCTGCACAGTCGGCTCTCCGGACTCTCGCACATTAATATATCTATCAGACAATTTTCCAAGCACACATTTTTCATACAGCTCAAAGCCATTTTCAATATTGATATTCCCTGCATCTGATTTCGCATTTTTGATTCTGTCTTCTGTCATAGTTTTGATGTCTGCCGATTCATACACGCGATTGATAATTTCTGGCGTACATGATGGTATCTGTAATACAGGGCGCTCTACTATCACCTGGCGCGTTGCATCCAAATAGCATGGTTTATATACGTGACCAGTCCCGCCATATTCCGCATTATCATCTGTATCAGGAATCAAAACCTGCACAACATTTTTTACATCCATATGTTCACGAATAGTCCCCGCATCACCGTGACGATGATATCGCCCGATTCTCTGCAGCAATAGGTCAACCGGACAGATTGCTGTTATCATATAATCAACATCAATATCAATTGACTGCTCTAGTACCTGCGTTCCAACAATAATTGCTCGCTCCGGCCTCTCACTCCTGTTTTTTCCACACCATTTTAAAATTTTTTTAATTTTTTCATCCTTTGTCTTTTCAGGCATGCGTGCATGATACAGGATAAGGTTGTAATTATCATCAGCAATTTTTTTAATACTATCATATACATTGATTGCATCAGCAACAGTGTTCATGATGACACACTCACAGCCTCCGTATTTTACGTTTCTTACAGCCCGCTCTGCAATTGATTCGTAATCATTTAAAATCGGTAATGATTCACATTCAATATTTTTATCTGGCTCATATGATTCGGACTGGCATTCATAAAATTCATTATCAGTTGTTACATATGAAATCAGCGGATAGCCACTATGCATATCAATATCTGACTCGTTAATTATTGTTGAAAATAATTTCTTTTTTGTTGATACTGGCAATGTAGCAGATAACAAAATAACTGGAACTCCAAGAACATTGCAAATCTGCAATAACCGCTCAATGACCGTAATCATATATGCATCATATGCATGGATTTCATCAATAATTAACACTTTGGACGACAGTCCGGCCATTCTGACGCTCTCAAATCTTACTAGTCTGGCAGCAGTCATTACCTGGTCAACGGTTCCAACTGCAGATGGAGTCAACAATCTCTGTCGTGAGACATCTGTCCATGACGGTTCAGTATTATTTTCCCTCAATAGCATAGATTTTGAGGTATATAATTTTGTTTTTCGCATCTGTAACTCAGTCAAAAAATCATCAACTCTGCCCTGAATAGCCTCAGCAGAAGTGCCTGTTGGCAATCCCATATAAATTCCAGACAATTCGTTTTTATTACCTAAGACTGATGCGGCATATAGTGCAGCCTCAGTTTTGCCAGAGCCGCAGCCAGATTCAATTAACATTAACTTGATATTATTTTTCTGTACTATATCAACAACATCGCGCTGTACCGGGCGACCGTTTCCAAAATGAAATAGACTGTCAAACGAACGAGCATCCGGAAATGCTGAACGTGTTAAATTTTCGCCAAATAAAAATACTGTTACGACCCTCTTTTTCCAATCTAAATATTGTCCAATATCAGAAAAATCTTTAATCGTTTTGTTGTCCATTGCCTCATTATTTGATGCAATCCAGTCAGACGTGATAAGGATGCCAAGAATTCCATTTTCTACAGCAAATTTTGTTTTTTGATTTTTAAAAACAGCATCTGGAAATTCGATTTTTTCGCATGGAAAAATTTCTTTAATGTAATTGTAGATGTATTTTTGCATGTTACCCCATCGTTCAGCTGTTTTTGGTTTTATTTCTACGAAATCTTCTTTTTTCCTTTCCTTTTCTTTTTGGTGATGTAAACTGATTATTTGACGAATCATTATTTTACTACGCGTATCCGCATCAAATCCAAACAAATCCGTTTGTTTTATCATTTTCTCAGCATACTCCTCGTGCCTGAACATTGTAGACACTGCCTCCTGGTTTAGTTCATACCCTCGCAGCATCTCGTTTGTCTCGGTATCTCGTCCCTGAAAGACAGGATGCGCTTTACCAATATCATGCATTGCGCAAATAAACGTAATTTGAGATTTTAAAATTGCTTCGTCAATCCCAGTTAATTCAACGAGTCTATTGACCAGCGGTTTAAAAATTCCATTCATCAGACATCCAGCAACGATTCCTGTCTCTAGCATATGGTCAATTAATGATTTTTTTGGATTTAATTTTGCCCATAATTTTTCTGAAATCATTTTTGTTAATGTATTTTCAGGTTTTACAATTAGCTGTAATCCGTCGTAATCTTCAAATTCGTAAGATGGATAACCAATTTTTTTTACGTTGTATTTTTGTTCATTTTTATCTGTATATATTAAAACGGCCGAGATACCATCAATATTAGTAATATCTTCCCATAATCTGTCACGTGTCCTGGCTGAGGCGTTAGAAACGAATGTGAATGGGGCAATCTCCTGAGAGAATAATGATAATTCACCACGGATGCTGTCTGGCGCGTGCTCTAAATGAAGCACAAACATTTTTCCTTTTCCTCCTGTTTTTCTTGTTTATATTTAATATGCTAAAAAAATAAAAATACCCTCACGTATAGTGAGGGAACTAATTCTTCTGCTATCATTTTCGTCAACGTGTTGATACACCCTCACATATAATGAGGGAACAAGATATTCAATATCCGGGACAACTTGCCCGGCGATACACCCTCACATATAATGAGGGAACATCCGCGCGCTTGGCTCTTTTGTTATGCTTTACGATACACCCTCACGTATAGTGAGGGAACCGTCAAGTGGGGCATTATTCTCATCTACTACACGATACACCCTCACGTATAGTGAGGGAACCCCGTTTCCTTTCCTCGGCGGCTCTGGCGTTTCGATACACCCTCACGTATAGTGAGGGAACACTGCAGCGTAGCTCAGGAGACTCGTCCAATTCGATACACCCTCACGTATAGTGAGGGAACTAGTCCTCCCACGTGCTCGACTTTATATACTCCGATACACCCTCACGTATAGTGGGGGAACACAACAACAAGGTTGAACTCGGTATGGATATCCGATACACCCTCACGTGTAGTGAGGGAACGACACGGCGGCAACAGGAAAACTTTTTCTCGGCGATACACCCTCACGTGTAGTGAGGGAACTGCTGGTTGGGACCATACCCAGCTCAGAATGGCGATACACCCTCACATGTAGTGAGGGAACGAGTGGGTCTATGCGTGGGCCATGCAGATAGGCGATACACCCTCACGTGTAGTGAGGGAACGTCAAACCTCTGTAATTCGGCCTCTGCCTGCTCGATACACCCTCACGTGTAGTGAGGGAACGAAAATAACAGACAGAACGCGCCCCGGGGCGGCGATACACCCTCACGTGTAGTGAGGGAACATAATTATTATTGCATATATGCTTTCTAATTCCGATACACCCTCACGTGTAGTGAGGGAACCCGAGAAATCCACGCGCAAGAGGTGAACCGCTCGATACACCCTCACGTGTAGTGAGGGAACTTTTAATGAGTAAAACGGCTGTTCACTCATTTACGATACGATACACCCTCACGTGTAGTGAGGGAACAGATAGCCGTTTCTGCTCCTGTATTAAAAGACCGATACACCCTCACGTGTAGTGAGGGAACCGTGGATAGGAACAGGGACGGACAATGCTAAGACGATACACCCTCACGTGTAGTGAGGGAACACAGTCGCATAATTTCTAGTTCTGCCACGCCCCGATACACCCTCACGTGTAGTGAGGGAACTGCAGGCACTGCTAGACCTGGAGGCTTGTGGACGATACACCCTCACGTGTAGTGAGGGAACGGATGATAAACAGCAGCACATGGGGAAACGTCTGATACACCCTCACGTGTAGTGAGGGAACTTCCATATTGCCCCTGATTTCGCTTTCTGCGACGATACACCCTCACGTGTAGTGAGGGAACATAAAAAAAAGTTGATTTTTTGCTTTTTGGAACGATACACCCTCACGTGTAGTGAGGGAACGATGAATATACAGAAACGAAAACGAAATGATGTTGATACACCCTCACGTGTAGTGAGGGAACGGCTGAGAAGTTTAGGGTGTCGCAAACCACAATGATACACCCTCACGTGTAGTGAGGGAACACTCAGTGTTTATGCGGCTTTCAGCCGCCTTAACCACCTCGTTGTGCAAATTACACAAATGTCCTTTTGGTCTCTTATCTCCATATTTAATATGCTTAAATTAATATTTTTTATTACAGAATTTTTAAAAATATTTTTCGATTTTTCTTTTTTTTCTACTTACCGTAATTAATTCCAAGCTCTACACAATCCTCGAGATTCCATAAACCAACATTAACAGGAGTCCTTGCATTGATGTCATCAAACTGGAATAATGTGGACAGATTTTTTGCAATTCGCTTCATTAGTTTTCCACTTACAAATATTTCTCTACATGCAGCACGCATATCGTCATCATTACCATGCTCTGCTGCTAACCGAAACGCAGCCGGAAAAATAAACTCTTCCTTATATAAGTCTGCAATATCAAATACAAATGACCGGCTACTGCCATTGTGAATAAAACCAAGTCCCGGAGACATTCCAAACGCAATGATTGCAGCCTGACAGATTCCGTATAGCAGACTGTTTCCCATGGATAAAAATCGGTTTACGTCATTACTGGAATCCCATTCGTTTTGGTCATAGTCTCTGCCATACCAATCAATGCCGTATTGTTCTGCCAATTCTCTATACTTTTCTTTGACTCTTTTTCCTTCTGTACCGCGCATCTGCTGCAATGAAAATTTTTCCATATTTACGTCTGGATATCTAAGGTGATACATCCTGCGGACTACATCAGCGTGTCTATTATTGTCTGAATAACATTTTGCTTGAATAATCAGATTTTTTGAATACTCAGACGATACCATTGATGTCGAATAGATATATTTTATATCCTGTCCACACCAGATAGCCGTACATCCTGCATCGGCAATATTCTTCATCGCAGCATGGGAAATGCTGGTTCCAGGGCCTAAAAGCAAAACATTCACCATTGCCAATGGGATAATTGTCTTCTTGTTTTTTTGACATGCGGCGATAGAAAACTCGTCCTGAATGATTCTCGCATATTCAATATACAGAAACGAGAACCTGTCTTCCACTCTTGGCAACATGTCATTTGTAATCCTGGAGCCAATAGATTTGCTGCTTGGATTATACATGCTGCACCCCCAATACCAGACACAGCCCGGCGCCATACGGGCGCGAGCGTCCAATTCCATTTTTGAGTATTTCCGTCAGTTTTTCTGAATCCGTCACATTCAGCATACACTCATATCCATAGAATGATGTGTGATGTGATTCGCCACTTGCTTTTGAGACATATATATTAGTTTTAGCCACCTCATTGATAGCCATCAGACTTCCGGCAGGTTCAAATTTTTTCTGCAGCCACTCTGCACGCTCTCCAGGTGTTCTCAACAGCCACATACAGTTTGGATTTTTTACCATTTTTTTATTTCTTTTTTGCGGTTCAAACACGCCATACAATCTAACAATATCGCCGTTTCTTATAGCGTCCATCATATGGCTGCATTCCCTGCTGTTTAATAATTTTAATGAATCATTTGGAATGTTTTTTGGCTGGCTGTTAGACTGCACTATCATATGTACCGGTGCGCTTTCAGCACCATTCTTTTTGGAGTCCATTATCATATACAAAACGCCTTCTTCAGCCCGGTTTCCGTCGAACATTAACATCACCATTTTGTGAACCAAATCCATATTCCTTAACAATCTTACTTTTTTAAATTCGAATGTGCTGATATACATTATCGTCCTCCACTTCTGGCATTTCACACATGCCGCGGCATACCGGTTCTGCCGGAATACAACATTTACTACCAAGGTAATAATCCCAGACCGGTTCATTTAATGCTGTCTCAATTTTTCTTAACAGTTCTTCTTCTGCTTTCAGATATAATACATATCTGTACCCCACAACATATTCACGCATGATGATTGACGGAGAATGTAACATTCCACCGCCTGCTGTCAACATATCAGGGGCAGATACAGTCTGAAAATCAAATAAAACATCCGGTGTCGTATTTGCTCCTGGTTTTATTGGCGCGGATGCTTTATTGTCAATATACAACTCAAAACTGTTTTTTAATTTTTCAATTCTGGAATCGCCGCGGGGATATCCCAGGGCGCAGGCAATCATGCCTGCAATCCCAGATTTTGTCGGCATCAGTTCAGTGTATCTGTAATTTGGACCGAGGCCTGTGTTTCTCCACGACTGCAGCATTCCAGAGCATATCAGCTTCAATGCTTTAGAATCGTTCATTCACAATCTCCCCAATCATATTTAACGCATCGCCAAAATTTACGTGCTCCGCGCCGGTAATTTTATCTGCATCTTTTCCGGCATATAATTTTTTTATGTACTGTTGATGCCCTGAAAAATCGTTTGACACAAACTCATGCATTGCAGCAATAAATTTTTCATCTTCAGCTCCACCGTATCTGTTCATTTCCTCAATGCAGCAGGTATCTGCAGTTCTGTTTGTTCCGCAATCCCTGATTGTGATATAAACTCCGACCGGGTCAGGATATGATGCAAATGCATTCTGTCCACCAGATGGGGCAGAGCATGCAATATCACGAACAACGCAGCAGATAGCCTTAACCATCATCTCTTTGACTCGTGCCTTGTTACTTTCATCCGTCATATCAATACCTTTGGTCATATTCTCATACAACTGCCGAACGTCAATGCTGGCGTATTCATAGTAAACATGAGTTGCGAAGTCTTTAGAATCCAGATATGCTGAGCCGCTCTGACCGCTGTCCAGTTCATTTTTCATATCAGAGAGATAATTATCTACAACAGTAAAATAGTCATTATCCATAGTAGCCTGTCCTAGCGAATAGCTATGATTTACTGACACTGCGCTTTCTACGGACTCCATAACGTCAGATGTTGTCATACGTCCGAACATAGAGCAGTCAACACCATATGACCGCAGAGGTAATTTTTTCTTAACCGCGCTGATAATCTGCGCTGCATATCCAGAACCGTCATCTTTTTTCTTTTTTCCTTTTTCAGTTTCTTTTTTCAGTTTGTCCCATTCTTCCTGGCCTGTAATAACCTCACAAAAGACATTCATGATGTCTTTAATGTCATATTCTGTAAAAACGAGAATCTGGCTGGTTACATCGATTGCTTTATTTTTCAGGTCACATTTGAGAATATTTTTTACGATATATTCTGCCATCTCTTCTGCATTTTCCTGATATAACGGAGATTCCATTGCCGCAAATTTTTTCATCAGGATATCTTTGATTGCACGGGTTCTGTATACATGTTCCATCTCTCCGAGACATTCCTCCAGATGCTCACGCCATACCCTCTTTTTTGACTGAGACGAAATCCTGTTGTATCTTGAATTGTCAATTAAAACATCCTTCACCTGTCCTGCACCGTCACAGTTCAGACGGGAAATGCCGTATCGTTTACCTACATGTACCTCAATCACCAGTTTTTTATTCATTTGTCTTTTCCTCCATTTTTTCTTCTTTATAGATTCCTGCAATTGTTTTTGTCCATTCATCTTTTGTTTTATATGACCAGTTTAAAACGTCAGATGTTAATTTTATGATATCAATGCTGTTTTCTTTGCTGCACAACTCAACATAACGGGTTACATAGTTGATGAAAATTCGTTTATCACGTTCATCAATCATATATCCAATTTTCTGCCTCGCTGCCGCATTTCCGGCATCATACATTATTTTTAGCACGCATTCAAACGGCTTTCCGGATTCGCAGCCTTGTTTAATGTATATTGCCATCATATCTGATAAAAAATCCATTTTATAAATCGCGACATTGTCATTTCCGATGATACTAAATAGTAACGCCTTCTGCGGCATCCGCAGCCGATTAAACGGAATTTTCCATGTTCTTCTTAATAACATTTTGTCGTCATTACTCAACGCCTTTACCTTTTCAAAAATTGATATCACATCAATTTGATTTGTTACTGTGCTGTTCACGCTTCTTCTTCCTTTCTGTTCTGATTTTTTCGTATATTTTTTGTGCTTCAATTGATTTCCCATATGGTACCGGAACCTGATAAATCAACTGCCAGGAATAGCCGGCCATTTTTGAGATATAGTTATTCAGTTTTTCTTTTAGAGTCTCTGTGTAAAAATCATCGTCCTCGTCAATTTTAGCGATTTCAGGAATAAATTCTTTTTTGAATAGTCCCTCGCAATATCGCATAAAACGATTTCCTAGCACCCGCTCAACTGTTTGGATTTCGTGTTTATTATTATCGTTAGCCGGGTCTGACGAGTTTAATGCTTTATCTACGGTTTTAATATCTCTTATTAATTGATATGCCATATTTTCTGCCGCTGTGATAAAGCCTTTGGACACAATTTTTTTATTTTGGTCGCGCAAAATGCATAATGGCAAATAACACTGGTATTCTCCTTGCACAAGATATTTAGCCTGTTCCATAGCCAGATAATAAGCGGTCATTATTGGGCGCCCGAAGACGTCTTCCATATCAAAGCTGTCGTAACCGCTTGTCAATTTAAAACCAGCTAAACATTTTGGTGCGCCGCCATCATACACATCTGCATATGTTTTAATATCCAGCCATGACCGATTGGACTCCGCAAAGCGAGTGCCCGTTTTGAATGTTCGTGAGGCCGTTTTAATCTCCTTTATACTAACTGACGGTTCTGTTTCTTCAATCCACCGTTCTCTTGCTGCGGCGATTAAATCTGCTTCCCCGAGGTCAATATTGATTTTGTAAACTTTTGAAATCGTTTTATTAGTTTCATCAATAGAACTTAAATCTGGATATAAATACATTACAGGGAAAAACATACCTTCCATTTTGGGAACATTCACAGTATCGGTTTTGCAGGAATTTAAATTTTCCTTTCCTCTCTCATATGTAGCCCATCTCCATAATGGCGCGTCATTTTTTACATTATGTTTACTGTCAAAGGCAATGTTCATCAAAATGCTGTGAAATAACGTCTGATTTTTATCCGAATCAATGTGATATAAAATCGGCGGTACTCCAACACACATTAACCCTGAACGATAACCAGCACCTCCCTGCCCGGCGATGCAATGCGCGATTAACAGTAAATTCATATATTCTGCAAATGATACCACTTCGGCGTTTTCTACTGTGTATTTTTTGTTATATACACTGTCATAATATGAATCTCTGCAGTCTTCTGCGGCAGTATTTTTTATATAATTTTTTGTACTGACATTATTGAAAAATACCTTATTGTTTCCGCTTCCCATTCGCGGATTGATTGTCGCCACAGATACAGATTTTTTGCTTTTAAATATTTTTTCAAATGTTTTTTTGTCTGTCTGCATAAATGGTCTATTTTCATCAAATAAATCAAATGAAACGCCTGAATTTTCACAATTTCTGATATACGCATCAATCTCGTCTGCATCAAAATGTCCAGCATTTATCAGAGCTGTCTCAGCGTCAATATTAATTCCAAAGATATCCATTACAAATGTTTCAGCCAGCCGCTGCTGGAGTCGTCTTAGCACCGCAAACTGTTTGTTTTCTGCACTGCATTTATACAGATGGGCATTTACTAGATAATCACGTAATCCAACTAACGTTTCGTTTCCGTCCATGTCAATCACACCCATCCACGGTTCATATAATACGTTAAACATTTTTTCTCCTTTTTTTTGTGTTTTATATTAATATGCTGGAAAATGATTAAGGGATATTATTTTTTTTATTTTTTTTGTGACGAGGTATGCAAAAATTTAATTATCGACGGGCGGGAAAACCGCGGCCAGGCTTGCCGTCGGGGAAGTACCCGCCGTGCAGTGTGGGGAATTTAAAAACAGATATACCCTCACACACAGTGGGGGAAGTTGAAGAATTGGGAAGAAAACTCTATACCGGGCGATACACCCTCAAGATTTTGATAAGCAATCGGGTCTTCGTCACAGACGATATACCCTCACATACAGTGAGGGAAGCCGCAGCCCGCGCTCGCTTCTCTGCCTGTTCCGCCGATATACCCTCATATACAGTGAGGGAAGTTTATAAAATTAATGTGCGATGCCCTGCCGATACGATATACCCTCACATACAGTGAGGGAAGTATCTAAGTCAGAATTATAAAATAAAATCTGGCGATATACCCTCACATACAGTGAGGGAAGTGCTCAATGAGTTTACACAACTGCTGCACGTACGATATACCCTCACATACAGTGAGGGAAGGCGTGTTTCGTTGCTCCCTTGATTTTGTTCAGGCGATATACCCTCACATACAGTGAGGGAAGACTTAGTGTTTATGCGGATTTCAGCCATCTCAAATACCTCGTTATGCAATTTGCACAAAAACCTTTTACTATCCTCGTCACATATTTAATATGCCGAAAAAACACCCTCGCCGATTATTTTTTGCGGATTTTTTTCTTTCTCGTCGTTCCAGCATATTGATTTCGTAAAAACAACAAAGAAAGGAATGAAAAAAATGATTTATACAAAAAGACAGTTTCAGGAAGGAGTAACGTTTTACACAGACAGCTTTACCGGAAATGTTTACGACATTGATATTGACCAGGATGTTACAGAACTGCACCTGTCAGGGGACAAAGCGCAACATTATGTTATTAAGGAAGTCCGTATGTATGGAAATGAGAAAAGATTTCCTCAGATAGAACGTATCTATATCGCAGATAGCGTAATGTCAATCCGGATTCCGAATAAAATGTTTCCAAATGTTAAGGAAATCATTTCTGACAGCAAATCTTTTCAATCAGGCAGTCTGTTGATTAGGAAAGCGCTTGGCTATGCGAAAGGTGTATGTCTGTTCAATACGTTTTGCAAAAGAACCGACGAACTGATTGATTTGAACGGTGTTGAAACAATTGCCGATAACGCATTTGACGGCTGTGAATCTTCAAATATCATTAATGCAGGCGGTATTAAAGAGGTTTACCAAAATGCTTTTTATGGATACGAAAAAATTTCGGAACTTCCAGTCGTGGATGGGGTGCGTATGCTTGGTAACATCGTCATGGATTGCCCGCCCGCGCCATACACTCCGACTTCGTCGTCTGTCAGCCCTAACGGGCTTGATACACGCGAGCGTAGCTTGCTGCATCATGGTCCTATTATTCCAAAACAGGCCAGGCTCTTCAATTATGATATTGATTTCACAGGCAAGCCAGTCACAGTCCAAGACATATCTGTCGTAAAAACAATGAATCCAAAAAAATTACCCCAGAAAATAATCCTGAATAATAATGGCGTAATTGATATGAACGATGTGGACGGTGTGTTGCAGCGAGAGGCTATTTCCGAAATTGAGATTTCACCGGACAATCCATATTTTACATCTCACGACGGAATACTCTACAATTCTGATATGACAGTGTTGGTACGATGTCCAGCGGGTCGGACTGGGAAAATTATTATCCCGGATGGGGTAAAGGCTATCAGTGAATGTGCATTCTATAATTGTTCTATCAGTGAAGTAGTAATACCAGATTCCGTTACAGATGTTGAACAATGGGCGTTCCGCTGTTGCCATAATCTAGAGAAAATCACATTCAGCAAAAACATGTCATGTATTAAAGCATACACATTTTCCGAATGTATTAGCCTTCATGATATCAACATTCCTGGACACATCAAGGTTATAGGTGAAAGTGCATTTAGAGGGATTAAAGACCCTCATCTTGATTTGTCAGAAGGCGTTGAAGAAATCGAAACAGAGGCATTCCGCTTTACTCCAGGTAATGACCTAACAGTCGCTCTCCCATCAACCATCAAAAAACTTGGCTGTCGATGTTTTGGAAACCTGAAAAATCTGGCCATAGATACAGAAACTGGCATGCTGCCAAATGGATTCTTCAGTTCAATAGGCTGTGTTGGGCGTGTAAATATGAATGATATAAAAGAAGCGCACAGGATTGTGTCTTATCTGACTGTGAACGGAAAATCATATTTGATTCCATACATCGATGTTCAGTTAGACAAGCTTGACAGGTATTTTCGTTTCCTTCCGTTTAACCCAGATGTTATATGGAGACAGTACGAAAAAATTAATACAAACGAAAGGCTGTTTAGATTTTTGATTCTATTGTATCCTACTGTTGAAAATGCAGAAATTAAAAAAGACATAGAAAAGACATTTAAACGCTTACAGCGTGCATCTGTCAACGGTCTTTACAAAAAAGGCGAATTTAAACTGTTGGTAAGGTATTTATCATACAATTTATCAACAAAGAAAATGCTTGAAAGCCTCGTTGCTGCATCAGAACGGGACGGCAAGCCTGAGATTAAGGCATACGCCCTGATTGCACTTCAGGCGTATGAAACGAAAACTGAAAAAACGTATAAATTATAAAACTAATCGCCCGGCCTTCGGCCGGACGCTTTTTCTTTTTTCGCCTTTTTCTTTGTTTTATTTTCCGGTTTATTTTTCAATATCAGATTTTGATATGTATCCCAATCATCATTGGCACAACCAAAATCACACTCTGCACAAGCAAAGCGAAAGTCAGCACCCATGCATTACCGTTTTCTTTTGCTTCTTCTTTTTGTGTTTTCTGAAAGCAGTTTTCTTCGCAAAAATAGAGATTGACAATCATCATCAGGCCAGTTAACGCCATCAGCACAAATCTTACCTGATGAGGTATACTACCCCTCCCGCTTCCGAATGCGAAATATACCAGCCACGGCTGGAGCAAAACATATACGGTATCAGAAACCAATATCTTTTTTCTCATTATTTTTTTCTCCTTATTTGCAGTTTTTTTTGTATACTTAGGATATAAAGCGGGAATCCTCGGCAATTAAATTACCGAGATGAAAGCGACTAATAAATAAAAGTATCGCTTGCGATTTTTTAAAAAATATATCCAAACAAGCAAATTTTTCAGCATATTATATATGAGCATAAAAGAGACGTTCTCTTACCTTAAGAATAGGTTGCTCATTACAATATAAAGCAGCGACCTGAAGCAAGTATGCAAAAAAGAAATAGTCTCTGACTGTTACACCTTCTGTTTAAAACTTCAGGTCCATAGGAGCCTCGCCGTGTCCTGCTGTGGCATGTCTGCAGCCGGGCCTCTGTCCAGGGATATTTCTGGTGCATACGCTTGCATATGCGTTGGTTGTATTTCTCGCAGATAAAAGTAGTTGTTTTACCTGAGTGTCTTCGGATGCTCGGTAATTTAATCGCCGAGAGGTTCACTATGCATGGCTTTGCAAAAAAAGAGCCGAAAAAATTCGGCTCATGTTTCAAATATCGAATGTTTCTTTATCACTTTTTGCTTTACCAATCGCATCCAAAAGATACGCTTTTACCTGGACGTCTGCATCTACACCATACATTTCATAAGCATTTTTCAGTGTTTCCTGCTTTATCTCGCATACATCCAGCAGATTTTTCAGTGCTTCGGCATCATTTTCAGATACACACCATGAAATCGCAGCAGGGCCGATGGTGTCCAGATATTTTTTTAATACTTTTCCGCTTTTGCCTTCTCTTCTTTCCTGGTTCATGTTTTTGTATGTAGTTACAGCAACTATTTTTGACATATCTGTATCATTTACATATTTGTATAAAGAATCCAGAAAATTCCAGATTGCCCTTTTTCGTCTTTGCTTGCCATGTACCAGAAATGAGATTTTATCAAACCGTTTTGTAATTTCGACCTTATCTTTTTCTGTTAATCCAAGAGGAATACAGAATATCTGTCCGCAGTATTCCAATGCAAGAATATTTCCGGATGCCGATGGCCGTTTAATTTCTTTGCCAAATGAATCCAAGGAAAACAGACAGGAACTCTTATACATACAGGAATGCTGCCCTGCATATAGTATAAAAATACGAAAAATAGACCTTAACGCCTTTCTATCATCTGTAATCGCAAATACCGGCATCTGTAAATTGCTTGTACATTTTTGTCCATTTTTATCCATCGACGGACGTGGAAATACAGCCAGGCTTGCCGCCAGGGAAGGGGTGCTGAAGGCAGACCGACCCTGAACAATTAGTTGTCCGTCGGTCTTGAGGTAATTGGACGAATGCGTAGGGGTCTGAAACCTCGCCCGCTCAGCATCGCAGACTTTTGTCTGCTTCGCACGCACGTCGTGCTGGTATACGCGAGCGCAGTTCGCGGTATCATAAGACATTACAAATCTCCTTTCTTTATTTTTATTTTTATTTCTTGAAATTGAGTATTAAGCACCCGGCCTTCGGCCGGACGCTCTTTCTTTTTTCTCTTCTTTTCTTTTTTTTGTTACATCCTTGCAGCCAGGACAAATGGCAATACCAAAACAACGACTTCAATTATTGTAATCTGAAACGTTTTTGCTGTTTTTTGTTCCTGCTTTTTTATCTTAAAAAAGATATATAAAAACATTCCAACCGCCAGTATCGCTGCCACCGCATAGACCACAAATTTGTATTTGCCAAGACTGCCACTGGACAGCATGGAAAACGCCAGCACAAATTCAATGACTACATACATGACATTCAGAATCCATGTTGATATCGGTATACCGAGTTCCGGCGCAAATTTATTTCCTTTTTTCTTTTTGTCTTTTTTTGTCAATCTCAATCACCATCCCAAACAATATTTTTCTCAGTCAGATTATCCGTTGCCATAACCATCATCTGTTTCAGTGCCATGATTGCATTTGCTGCCGTTGCCATATAGTAACTGGAAATATCTCCTTCGTTGACTGAATAAGTCACTTCTTCTTTCCGGTCATAATCGTGGTTTAAGATAGCATCCAGGACATTTCTTTCTTTAATCTCTTTTCCATTTTTGTAATAAACAGTCTTTGTTCTTTCAGTGTCAATCCACTCACCGTTTTCATCTGTGTATTTGGCTTTGATTTTTTCAATCATGCCCATCAGCATCGGGATTGACTCTGCGGGTGTTGTACCATACAGTCCACGGATTCCATATTTGGTCTCAACCGGGCCCTGGGTTCCGTCAGCATAGTATGCAGAGACCTCGTCATGCGCAAACCGAATATCGCCATCTGTCGCCTCATAGTAATAATGGCTGTAGTTATATGTAATGTTGATATGCGCTTCCACCTGCTCGGCCTGCTCCAGTTCTTTTGTTACAGGATTCACTCTTGCTGGAACCGTTCCTCCTCTCACATACTGGGGATGCTTCATCTTTGCTGTTTCGCCTGTGACTTTGTTTACCAATTCAATATCGTAACTCATAAATATTTCCGCCTTTCTTTATGCTTATTTTTACAAATCCAATATGCTGGATTTGATAACATTGATAACATGTGGAAAAAGACTTTCTTTTTTTTGTTATGAAAATAGCTTAATATTTGTAGTTTACGTATCTTAAAGTGTCCATTTCTCTTCCTTTGACGCATTGATGCTGGACTCTTTGCCAATCATTTCCAGAAAATAAGCTTTCACTTCGATACCCATATCCTCTTCCAATTCAGAATATATTGCTTGCAATACATCGGCTGATACAAGATTCAATTTTAAGACAGTGTATACTTCTTCCGGTTCTGCATTTTCAACATGCCAGCGAATAATTTCAGTAGCGTATTCTTCAAGATATTCTCTCAGTTCTTTTCCATTTTTACTTTTTCTTCTTTTTTCGCTCATGTTCAGATATGTGTTAAGGGCAGCTTCTTTCCCCTCGTCTCCAAACGCATACTTATAGAGCGTTTCCATGGTATTAGTTAATTTTTTTCTACGTGCTGATTTTAATATTTTTTTTGATATTTTTTCTATTTCCTGGCATATTGAAATTGTTCTGTAAGAATTTATCATTATTGGGAGATAGAAGCACATTCCAAAGACGGTTAATTTGAAAATCTTTCTTGGTGCATAATACCTGAAAAAATATGCTTCGCTATCGGTAGAATGGTCATTTATTATGCTAACCAGTTCTTTGTAACAATCTTTTGTTTTTTCATGTGATACACAAATTTCAACTATTTGTTTTGCCAATCAAATCAGCCCTCTGCATCAACAATCGAACTTTTTGAAACGTTCGTCGTCATTTTTATTACATGTATTGATTTTTTCCAGTATATATGCTGCTGCTATTTTGTATCCTTTTGCTTGTACTGCCTCCAGCATCTGCATTAATGCATCAGTATTAAAAATATCCATTTTCAATATTGACAATACATACTCTTCTGGAAATTCTATCGCAATATCTTTTGCATTTTTATCTCAAAAACTCATCCAGCAAATCATAAGCATCTTCCTTGTTCTTACAGTCGTAATCTTCATGCCTGCAGCAGAAAAAATATAACCGTTTCAATATCAGCCCATTCATCTCCTGGAACCGCATGGCGTTGTATATCATATTCCGGCCGTTGATATTCAGCAGCACACTTTTTAATGTTGTCAACTGCTCCGTCTGCTCACGTGTCGCGTGGCCTATCAATGCTGTATATTCTTCCATTACCTGTTTCCGGTATTTTTCCTTAGACAGGTCCATCCCATCTGGGCCAAGTGCATATTTGAGTACGAGACCATCAATCCTTTCTGCATTTTCTTTCGCGTCACGGTATGTTTCCTGGATTCCTTTTGTATAGCAGCACGAGATGTAGTTATGCACAATATAAACTGCATCTGTTCTGTTTTCCAGTTCTCTTTTGATTTCAGAAACATTATTGATGTTCACTACCAGAACATCATCTCCATCCAAAGCAGGAAGAGATTTTATGCTTTTGCAAAATTTAATATGATGTCCCAACTTTTTTAACTTTTTTACTGTTATCTTTATTGCTTTATCTGGCTTTCCGGCCAGTAGAAAAATTGCTTTTGTTGTCATTGTTCTTCCTCTTGTTTCGATATTTCTTTTAGCATTCATGTGTGCTTTTTTTAATATGCTGATTTTTTTTGCGGAAAACAAAAAAAGAACGGGTTTTTCAGTCGCTACACGGAGCACTTATTTTTCAAAACCACAAAAAATCCTCCACCGCCTCCACTGCTTCTTCCACTGTTCTTAACGAACTTCTGTTCACCAGCAGGCGCTGCAGCAGATATCCATTTTCTAACTCATATTTCATCGCCAGACATCTTGTCGGCCGGTGTCTTAGGTTCAGCAGCGCCGCTTTCAGCAGCCCAATCTGTCTTATCTCATTTCCGTACGCATCTTTTAGCAGTGTATCTGCCTCTGCCTTAATTTCTTTTTCGTAGTCTTTTTTGGATAAGACCATCCCATCTTTCCCGCAGCTGCATTTTTTAATTGTTTTTTCGAGATACCCGGCATTTATTCGTGCGCGCTCAAGCAGTTCTCTTCTTGACAGGGTAGTGCCAGACGAAACATACGTCTCTATCGGGACATAATTTGCATCTTTTCGCCGTCCAATCTGCTCTTTCCAGTCATCCATATCTCTCACATCTACAACGATAATATCGTCGCCATCCAATTCCAGACCATCCAGCGTCTTCGGCTGCTTGACGATATATTTTCTTTTGTGCATTTCTTTTATCACTTTTTTCTGGAGATATTCCGGATATGCTCCAAAAAGGAATATTGTCTTTGTCCTAATTGCTGAGTTTGGCATTCTTTGCTCCTTTTTTTTATCTTTGATAACTCGCCGTTTCGGCTCGTGATAACTCAGGCTTACGCCTTCGTTACCAGAATAAATATAACCAAGCCTCGCAGAGGCTGACAAGCGAAGCCGTAAGGCTAAGTGCAGTGCACGAACGGGGATTCTGGCCCACGTGCGAAATTAAAACCAAAACATTTGACCCGCGGACGACTTTTCGTCGGCCGGGGACTTCCCGTTCTCCGTTAATTCCAATATGCAGAAAAATTACAAAAACGTAAAGAGAAACGCAGCCAGGGGGAGCTTCGCTCCCCCTGGCCTTTGGTTTTTGTTGTTTGATTTTTCACCCCTCTTTCACCCTCCCCTTTTTTCAGCATATTAATCTTGAAGCACAAAAAAATCATAAAGAAAGGAACAAAAAAATATGAAGTTTACAAAAAAGTTATACGAAGGAGCCACACTGTATGGCAACGATATGTACGTTAAGGATATTGACGTCTTACCAGATGCAACCGAATTTAAGTTTCTCGGAGAAGCACCGTATACAGGCATCAAATACTACTATCTGCGGGATATCAACAAATCTTTCCCGAATGTCAGAAGAATCTATATTGACAAAAACGTCCGCGGCATTCAGATGGACAACCAGCTATTTCCGAATGTTGAGGAAATCGTCTCAGACAACGACACATACAAAAATACCGGCGCCGGAATGCTGATGCGTATTACCGGCAAGAATACTGGCACGCTTATCAATACATTCTGCAAAAAACCAGGCGAGCCTATGGATATGAAAAATGTTGTGGCAATTACGTCTATGGCTTTTGCTGGATGCAAAAGTGCAAATTTCGTCAATATGAAGTTTGAAGATATTTCTTGCGACGTTGATGCATTTAAAGGGTATGAAGGCGTTGGTGACCTGCCTGTTGTGGAAGGCGTTCATATGCTCGGCAATATGGTGATGGAGGTTTGTGACAGGGTACCTGACAGTGCCAGGAATATCAGTAAAAGCGTTGACTTTTCAGGCAGGACACTTACCGTGCATGACATATCTATTATTTCCCGGATTTATTCCGAGTATCGTCCAAGCAAAGTCATCATTGACAACGACGGGGTAATCAATCCACAGGATTTGCGTACGGTATTAAGAAATTCTGGAATTGCAAGCATAGAAATCTCTTCCGGCAATCCGTATTATTTAACACATGACGGTATCGTATACAACCATGACCGTACTTATTTATTCGGGTGCCCGTCAGGAAGAGCTGGAAAGGTTGTTATCCCCGACGGGGTTAAAGAAATCAACGAATCTGCATTTTATGGTTGTAAAATCACAGACATCGTCATTCCAGATTCAGTTACGGAGATTGGCGCATATGCATTTGTATCAACCGACATTGAGTCCTTTACATTTAGTAAAAGTATGGATACTATTACGGAGTCAATGTTTAATTCATGCCGGAACCTTACGGATATAAAAATACCGGCACACATCAGGAAAATCGAAAAATATGCATTCAGCAATATCAAAATACATTCAGTTGAACTTTCTGAAGGTTTAACCGAGATTGGGGCGAATGCATTTATATTCAATCCGGACTGCGATTACGATACTGAAGTTATACTACCAGCGTCAATTAAAAAACTTGACAGCCATAGTCTTTACGGTGTAAAGCACATCATAGTCACAACCGACAGTAACGGAATGCTTCCTCATAACCTGTTTGATGCCATCGGCACCGGAAACAATTCATTCAAGAGGATATCTACAAAGCTGACTGTAGACGGCAAAGATTATCTAATTCCTTTTGCAGGCGGTCGTTTGTCCAAATGGGACGAGTATTTCAAAATGATTCCGTTTGACGAAGACATCATCTGGAATTTTTACCAGGATATTGACGACAGGGAACCAGAGCTTATCAGAAGATTTCTTATAGAACTCTACCCTACAATTGATAACCAGAAGGTAAAGACAGAAATCGGGAAAAAGCTCAGAGCCTTTTAGCGAAGTATATTTAAAATGTGTCTTTCCGATACCGACGCTTCCGGCAATAAAATCAATGACAACAGCAATGATAAGTTATTGTTCAAATATCTGTCATATAATTTATGTACAGAGAACGCGCTAAAGACCCTTGCAAATGATGCAAACAAGCTCGGCAAGGTTGATATCAATGTGTATGTCTTACAGGCAATAAGTAACCTTGACAACTCCAAGAAAACCTCTTTTAAATTGTAAACGCACAACAGCCCGGCAGCGAAGCTGCCGGGCTTCTTTTTTTTCTTTTTTCTTTTTCTCCATCTCTTTATTCGCTTTCCGGATTCCGCCGCTTACATCTTCTTCCAGATATGCCACTCCATCTTCCGTCTGAATATTTTTTCCGATATTTTTTCAGCCAGTTTTTTTAAGTTCTTTGAGATATTTTTCTTTTTCATTTTCTGCATCCTTTTTTATTTATGTATACAATATGCAGAAAATCCAGAAAAAATCAGCACCATAAAAAAGCGCCTGGGAACCAGGCGCAAATGCTAAATTCTAAAATCAGTTTTTGTATCCATTCTGTTTAATGCATCCAGTGCGTATGCTTTTAACGACAGCCCCTCTGTCTCATTAGCAAAGCTGATGATTTTTTCAATCGCCTGTCTGGTGCTGCCGGCTCTGAATATACAATTTCTTCTTCCATATCAGATTATATTCCTGTCACTCTCCTCATTTTTCTTTGAACAGGGCATTTTTCTCCACATCCACTAAGTGCCATTTGATGCTCCACAAACTTTCTTTCATACTTCAAATACTCCGAATGATAATAAATATCCTCTAAAGATTTGTTATAAATAGAATCCGGATTAACTATTCTATTATTTTCGTCAGCTAATTGAATATACTTGAATGTTTCACATCCGAATACCTTTCCGTCATAACGGATACACAGTTTATTTTTTCCGGCATAGCAACAATAATCGGAATCCTCTCGCTGTAAAGGAATGTCAATTCTTATTTTATTATTATTGATTGCCTCAAGTTTTAACGTGAAGAACCCACGACTGAAGTCACGGGCTTCTGATAAAAAACAAAAACCTTTATTTGTAGGATTACGTTTTGCTCTTATCTGTTTCCTGCTTCATCTGCCCGATGCATTGCCGGCCGGCTTTAGTCTTACTCAGGCTCTCTGTCAGGACCCTTATCCTGGCAGTCCTACTGCGGTGCAGGCTTTAGAAGTGGACTTTCACCACGGCTCCCACGCTTCCCCGAGGTACCGTTGCTTCATTGTCTGGCTATTTCCGTTTCCGGAGTGTTTGTTTGCATGTGACCGGTTTTATCCGTTGCTGGGTTAATAGTTACTTCTGAAATCTTCAGTTTACTGGATTACCTGGATTCCTTCCGCCTGTAGTAGTTCTACGCCTGCTCTGAATATATTCTGCTGTGCGTTGACATCACGGTCATGCAGTGTTCCGCATTTCGGGCAAATCCACTTCCGGACCGCCAGGTCCTTCACGTTTATATTTTTATGTCCGCAGCATCCGCATGTCTGGGAAGATGGGTACCATCTGCTGACCTTACGGAAATACTTTCCGGAACGTTCCATTTTATATTTCACCATGCCCAGGAACTGGGACCAGCCAACAGAGGCAATGGACTTTGCCAGGCATCGGTTCTTCATCATGTTTTTAACTGCCAGGTCTTCACAGATAAAAGCCGTGCAGCTATCAGTGATTGCCCTTGCCAGCTTGTGATGAAAATCCTTTCGCTGGTCCGCAGTCTTGCGCTGTTCCTTTGCAACCTTCAGACGTGCCTTTTCCCAGTTCTTGGAACCAGTATGTGTTTTCTTGTCGTACTGCTTTCTGGAAAGACTCTTCTGAAATCTGCGGAGCCGTTTGGCGTGTACCTGAATCCATCTTGGGTTTGGTACTGTGCTGGTTTCTTTAAGATTTCCGAAAACGCCGAAATATTTTAATCCAAGGTCCACTGAGATGATATCGTCTTTGTGAACGATAGTCTGAAATACTGGCTTGTCAATCACAGTCTCCATCCTGAGAGAAATACGGTATGTATTATTTAACCTTGTTACTGTTGCCACCTTGATAGAAGTGCCATGCGGCTGGATGTCTGCAAGAGTCTTACCTTTTGGTAGCACGAACCTTATATATCCAAGTCTTGGAAGTTTTATATATGGCAGTCCGTCAACCATCTTCAGCTCAATGTTGTTGTTTGTGTAGTTCGTCGTGAAACTGCTGCCGTTTGGTTTATTGTAAGATGCGTACTTTGGAAACCCGGCTTCGCCTTTGAAAAACCGCTTATATGCGTTATCAACATTCCGGCAGGCGTTTTCATAAACAAATTTATCCGATGTTTTCAGGAACTCGTTCTCTTTTTTCAGTTTCGGAAGGTAATCTTTCTGATACTGGCTGACCGTAAGTGTTTTCTTATATTGGGCATAGTATTCCTTGCGCTCATGTAAATAATTATTACGTACAAAACGGGCATTCCCAATCTGCTGGTTAATATCCGCTTGTTTTTCGCCAGGAATAAGCTCCAGGACTACACCGTAATTCCAGATGCATTTGCCATACGGCTCCAGGGCATTATTCTTCCGTTCAACGATATTGAAACCGCCTTTTCCGCCACTGAACTCAAAAGTACCGTCCGGCAGCTGTTTGACAGTGACTGGTGATTTTGATTCCGAAGGTTGTTTTTGTGTCTTATCAACAGTCTTTCTCTTGCAGACGGTGTTCTTATTTGTATTTGCCATGCTGATTACCTCCCTTCTGATTTGTTTTCTGTTATACGTACAGTATGCCGGATTTTTTCCAAAATGTAAAATATTTGCGAGAAAAACTTCGCATAAGTATGGAGCAGTTTTAAAAAGTCGTAAACGATATTTTTATGTATTTAAAAGAAAAACCGCCTAACTCACGACTGAAGTCACGAGAATGCGGCAGCTAAATTTTCAATTGTCAGTAATATGCGAGATTCTGGAGCATAAGAAAAAGCACCGCCTTCGGCGGTGCAAAGAAAACTTACAAGGAATATTCAGAATCTGTATCTCTACAAGTAGAATCATTTAACAATTGCATGATACATGCTTGCATCGGAATGGATAGTTTCGCAAAGCGGTTGTCAAACAACAATTTTAAATCTTTTGCGGATGATAAACCCAATTCCCAAAAGTCTAATAAATCCGGTACATTACCTGCCGTCATGTTCCATAGCAGTATTGTCTGACTCATCACAGCAAGATATTGTTTTAATGTCCTGCCGTTTTTCGCCCGCTTTCTTTCTTCGCTCATGTTTTTATAAATCAGAATTGCCAACGTCCGCCCATAGTCGTTTTTTGAGAAACGGTACATCGTCTCCATATAGTTGAGAAGACACTGCTTTCGCAATTTAGCGACTGGAATTGATGAAATTGCCCGAATTCCTGAAACAATGATATTTTCTTCGTCATATGAGATATCCAACGGAAGCCAAAATCGCTCGGAATTTATTTCCACAGACATTATTTTGTTGTGTTCGTCGCAGTATATATTGTTGGTATTGTAGTCAGAAACAAGGAGCGAAAAAAAACGTGCCAGTTTTTTTAATCCTTCTTTTGTATTTTCGATTTTTGTATGTATTTCAGTTTTTTCCGGTTCTTCAATATCCCGGATAATTACTTTTTCCATTTTTTTAATTTCCCTTTCTTTTTTTTATACACTGAAAGTTTCGGTTTCTGTCTTATCGGAAATACCTCGCTCTTTGCTAATCTGCTCCAAGAGATACGCTTTCATAACGACCGGTACATCATCACACAATTCATCAAAAACCTGCTCCAATGTTTTCTGACTGGCAAATCCGAAGTCTAAAAATTCATTCAGTGCTTTTACATCCTGAGTTTCAACTATTGCGCATAAAATCTTTTCGCTCATGACTATCAGGTAATGTTCTAACTCTCTTCCATTTTTAGAAGACTTTCTTTCATCAGTCATTTTGCGGTAAGTATTGAACGCAACCTTTTCTGCAGAATCATAACTTGAATAAATATACGATTTTTCTGCAAGATTTTGTAATGATTTTAACCTTTTCTTTGGAAACATGCTCCGCGAAATATCAAGTATCTTTGACAGCAAAAGTTCTCTTTGAACGTCATTCATAATTGGAACAAAAATAGAAATTCCATCCATGTTAATCTCAATGTCTCTAGGGTCTCCTTCTCTGGCAAGATAATCAATGAATTCACCATATGGTATAACCTGGATATTAGATAAATCCATGACGAGTTCATATAATTTGTGGAAGCCTTTTTTAGTGTTTTGCAGAGTTATTTTAGGAGGAAATTTTTCTTTTTTCGATTCTGTTTTAAATGGTCCTCCAGAAACAAAAATGTTCTGTGAGTCAGTAAATACTGTTTTTGTCATTTTCTTTTCTTCCTTTCTTTGTGTTTCTTCCTGCTTACAGTATGCTGTATTTCAGGGAAGTGTAAAAAAAGAGCAAAGCCATTCGGCCTGCTCTTATTTTTTTACAAAGAAAATTCATTTGCCTCCCGCTTTTCCGCTCTCCTCATTGCGTCTAGCATGTATGATTTTTCGTCAATAGACATGTCATCATATTTCGCTGAAAAAACCTTCTCAAGGATTTCAGGAGGAGCGCAATCCAACTGTAGGAAATCGCCTAATTGTTTTGGCAGCTGCATTTCTAAGTCCCACAACAGAATGGATTCGCTCATTGCGGTCAGATACTCTCTTATCTCCTGCCCTGCTTCAGATTCCAACCTCTTTTGTGGCATATTTTTGTATATGTTTATTGCAGTCAGACATCCATTATCATGCTCTGCTTGGAGATATATTTGCTCCATATGTTTTGTCAGTCCCTCTCGGCATCTTCTTCGAAAAAATATCTTTACATCCAGTGCATCAATCACGGCCAATGTAGCTTTGGTTGATTTTAAGTCCATCTGTGGAATGAAAAATTTCTCTTTTCCAAAATTGACCTGCAAACATAAACCGTCATGTGCTCCACGGTGGCAGTAATCGACATAAAAGCCAGAGATAATCTCGTACAGCATGAACGTTCCGCGTCTCGTATCTGGAACACTAATGCAGGCCCTATCGACGGGCGGGAAACCCGCCCGCGTCTGGTACACGCGAGCGCAGCTCGCGGTATCATGGTCCCCGTTTCCATCTGATAATGCAGCGTCAATCATCTTACCGATTTCGTATTTTTTAGGATTTAAAGCGGGAATCCTCGGTTATTCTATATCCGAGATGAAAGTGCATAAAAAATAAAAATATCGTATACGACTTTTTTATCTCCGCATCTCATGCGGAGATTTTTTTTCGCAAAATTTTACATTTTATCACAAATTTGGCATATTAAATATAAATAAGAAATTCAAGGAAGGAGGAATCTATATGCTGCTATCACAAAAAACAACTATCAAATTAAATAACGCAGAATCTAATATCATTGGGCATATGTGCTATGCAGCATATAAACTTTGGAATGTCTGTAACTATGAGCGACAGAATTACAAAGGCTTATCACTGCCAGTAAAATATCCTGACTGGTATTATCAGAAGTCTGCGCACAAGGATGGTTTGTGGTTTAAACAGCTTCCGTCGCAAACAGCACAGGAAATATGTAAGCAACTGGATAAGGCCTGGAAGTCTTTTTATTTCCTGAAGAAATCAGGAGGCATTGAGGACCCTAAACCGCCACGTTTTAAACATGACAATATCGCCATTACTTATATGCAGAATGGGATTGTGCATGAGCCCGGAAGCGACACCATAAGGCTCTCCATATCCAAAAATCTCAGGAAATACATGTCTGAAACTTACCAAATCAACGATACTTTCCTTTACCTTAAAAACCGTATTTTTAAGGACGTTGATATGATAAAACAGATAAAATTGTATCCACCTGAAAATGGGGTATGCGAAGTCATTGTTGTCTATGAAATTCCAGATGAGGATATGCTGTCAGATAATGGCCGGTATCTGTCCATTGACCTTGGCGTCCACAACCTGATGACCTGTTACGACAGCACATCTGAAAAAGCCAATACTTTTATCATTGGACGAAAATACCTTTCTATTTGTAGATATTACGATAAAGAGATTGCAAGGATACAGTCCCAGTGGGCAAGAACTCAGGCGGAGCATGGAGTAAAATATCCGAAATTATCCAAACATGCGCAAAGGCTATATCAGAGTAAACGAAACCACATCCATGATTATCTTCATAAAGTCACACGCTGTATGACCATGTATTGCAAACTGCACAACATCCACACAGTCATCATTGGCGATTGGACCAATATACGAAAAGACAAAGACTTTGGAGATAAGACGAATCAGAAACTTCACAGCCTGCCATTTAAACAGCTGACAACCATGCTGGCTTATAAACTGGCTTTGGAAGGAATCCGTCTGGAAGTAATCAGCGAAGCATATTCCAGCCAGACAAGTCCATTGGCTCCAGATGTCATCCGGAGATATGCGAAAAAGTCGAATCGTGTGGAGCGTGGATTATACCTAGATAATGATTTTGCCTGGAATGCAGATTGCGTTGGAGCATTCAACATATTGCGACTTTATCTGAAACAAAAAGAGATAGACCTAACATTTGATGCCAAATCTATCTCACATCCTTATGTCTTAAAGGTAGCTGCGTAAAAAACAGTAGTGGTGGTATGGACCCACCCTGAATCTACGGGGCCCAGGCTCCGCACATCAGATGCTCGGTAATTTAATTGCCGAGTAGTTCACTCCAGTCGTATTCTATTTCCATTTTTCTTCTCCTCTCTTTGTTGCTAGTTTTTTGTTTTCTATTGCAATATGCGAGATTCTGTGGCATAAGAAAAAGCACCGGATAAATCCGGTGCCTGTAAACTTATAACTTGAAATTTTTCTGGCTTCCTGATATACTATATCCATGCGCAAGACAGCCCTTAAGGGCAGTTGGTAATGGAGGCATTACCATCGATGCAAGACCCGGTGTTTTTACACCGGGTCTTGTTGGTTTTATACTAATCTCCTAACACTCAAAATTGTTCTATAAGCCGCATTATCGCTTATTTTAATTCCGTCTCTTGAATTTGACGCATGAACAATCTGTCCATTCCCCATATAGATAGCCACATGGCCGCCGTAGCAAATCAAATCTCCTGGCTGTGCATCTGCATAAGAGACTTCACGCCCTGCGTTCTGCTGTTCATAAGATGTTCTTGGAAGGCTCACGCCAAAGTTTGAATAGACACTTTGTACGAATCCTGAGCAGTCAGCGCCATTTGTCAGGGATGTACCGCCCCAGACATAAGGATTTCCGACAAATTGAGTCGCATAATCTACAACGGAAGAGCCGGAGCCGGAACCTGAAGCACTTTCACTGCTGCTTTCTGTGCTGCTATCGCTTGAATCTGCCGCTTCATTGCTTGGCTCATCACTTGTTTCGCTGTCTGATTCGGCTTCATCTGTTTCATTACTTTCCGCCTCATCTTCGCCATAATCCTCTTCTTGATTTCCTTCTCCATTCATGTCATCGCTTTCGCCTGAAGTATCCTCCTCTTCCCCAGCGTCATCTGACTCTTCGTCCTCTCTATCTGATTCCTCATCATACTCATTGTCATCATCTTCCGGCTCTTCATCATTCTCACCGTTGTTTTTATCTTCTTCATATTCATCTGAGCCGTCCTCTTGTTCTTTCGCTGCTTCTTCGGCCGCTGCTTCAGCCGCAGCCTGCTCTGCCGCAATCCTCTCTGCCTCTGCCCTCGCCGCAGCCTCTTTCTCTGCGACAATCTGCTCAATCTCGGCCTGCTGCTGTTGAATCAGTGCTGCGTAATCATTCGCCATCTGTTGAGCATAGGCAATTTCATTGTCACAGTCTGCAGAACTTGCATGCTTGGAATCAATCGCAGCCTGCAGGTTTGCCTGCTCGGTCTCCTGCTCCTGCTTCATCCCTTCAAGTTCAGCTTTTTCCTGCTGATAACGGTCTTCCAGTTTCTGTACTTCTGTAATGGTATTTGCATATTTGTCCAAACATTTTCGGTCGTATGTATACATTTTTTGTGTGTACTCAGCATTATTAAGAAGGTCAGTCAGGCTCTCTGAATTCATCATCATCTGAAACCAGGCTGTGTCGCCACCCTTTTCGTATAGATACTGAATACGTTTCTTCATCGCTTCGTACTGTTTTTCTTTTGCTTTTTTTGCCTTTTTTATGTTGTCTTCTGTTTTTGAGATATCGGTTTCTTTGTTAGCGATATCTCCTTCCAGCGTCTGGATGGACACCATCACGTTAACGAGGTTCGCATCCAGAGAGTTGATTTCGTTTTCCAGCTGCTGCTTCTGTGAATATAAGTTATCAATCTGTGAATAAGTTTCGTTTAACTGCTGGCTTGTGGCCTCCTGCTCAGCCCGCAGGTCATCTTCCCTGTCAGCATAAACACTTGCAGCAGGCATGGCAGCGCTCAGCATCATCGCTAAAGTTAAAGTTACAATTTTTTTTCTCATCTTTTATATTACCTCTTTTTCTTTGTTATACTTGTTGCTTTTCTTGTGCAACAAATATAATATGCCGAATTTTAAATAAAATGTAACATTTGCGAAATGTTTTGTTTTTGCGCGCAAAGAAAAAGAGCCGATAGGCTCTTTTTCTTACTCCCTTCGATACGAAATCCCAATTTTTTTACACACCTCTTCAGCACTGGCGTCTAATGATATTTCTTTCCACTTGTCTAAAGACATATTAACCCCGGAATAATACCAGTGGTAATGGTTTACGCGTCCTAATGCGAGCTCGACCTCGCCAGGAACTCCGCCAAAATCATATTTAGTACTTCGCGAGTATATCCTCAGTGGAAATGTGCTTTTCACAAAACCGACATCCAGAACGACATGAGATTTTGTGAAGACGATATCTCCAACCTTAAGGCTTCCGTCAATTGGCTTGTTGAGAATCATTGGTCTAACTGGCCTGCCACTTATAATCTTTTCAATCGTTTTTCGTCTTTCTTTACATCTATCCATTCGTTCTCTGTATTCTTTTTTCTTTTCCTGTTCCTGAAACATACTGCAAACATAGTCCAAAATTTTGCCGTACAATTTCTGACAATCTTTCGCCCCGTCGTGATATCCGGCTTCGTATCCTTTTTCATATTCTGGTTTTTCCATATTATACTTCCTCTTTCTTTTTTAGTTTCTTACAGTATGCCGGAAAATAAGCAGCAAAAAAACGCATAAAAAATGCCGGCAGCCAAAGCCGCCAGCAAAATCAGCATCGCAAATATGCTATTCCAATCGCCCGGCAGACATCGTCCGTTCCGGCGTCATAAGAAATTTCTTTCCATCGTGTAAAAGATACATTAACGCCTGAATTGTACCAGCGGCAGAGTTCCGGCGCCCCGTAGAGGCTCGGATAGCCGTAATCGTATCGTGTACATCTAGAATATACTTCCAGGGGACTGACACTTTTGACAATACCGATATCCAGCACGGTATTTGCCTTGGTGTAGATAACATCTCCAACCTGCAGGTTTCCGTCAATTGGAATGTCCCGGAAACCTCTTCTTTCGCTTCTTCTTTGTGGCTGTTCGGAAATCAGTTTTCTTTCTTTTTGTTCTTTTTTCTGAAACGCCTTGCAGAGAAGGTCTATCACATTGGAATATATCTTCTGGCAAAGCCTAAAGCCGTCAGAAAACCCATCTTCGTAACCTTTTTCGTATTCTGTTTTTGGCATATCTTTTGTTCCTTTCTTTTTAGTTTTTTACAATATGCCTGAAAATAAGCAGCAAAAAAACGGCATGTTGCTCCGGATTAAGCCGGCATGCCGTTTTTCTTTCCATTATACATTCCAGCGCTGCCACGTGCTACTGCAGATTACACGAAGCCCCACGCTTATACATTCCAGCGCTGCCACGTGCTACTGCAGATTACACGAAGCCCCACGCTGCTTTTTTTTGCTCTTTTTTGTGGCTGTTTTTGTCGTATACACGAGATTTCATCTCTCTCTCTGCAACTGACAGCCACCTGCCGCAGTCAGTTTTTCCCGGGGAGTTTCCCCGCCGGAAGCTTAACTACCTGCTTGTACGCAGGCTGGCAGTAAAAATAGAATTTACCGGTGGGCCGCCAGGCCCGCCAAAACTGTTTCTTGTTGCTTTTTTGTTGTTCTTGTCCCTCTGTTCCAAGTCTACGACTGGAGCAGATAGCATATCTTGCTCAGGTTTCCCCATTCAGAAGCAGGCCATACCTGCTATCTTTCATCGGGCAAGAACAACCTGTCCCTTGTTCAGCTACACGGAATACATCGCTTCGCTTAACTTCTGCCTCCTTCTGGCTTACGTCATCGCCAGGTACAGCGCGTCCTTAGCGTCACGGATTCTCACCTCTCGACCAACCTATGCTGAAAAACTACAATGGGACAAAAACTTATCGCCGCGCTGTGAACCTCTCGGCAATTGATAGCTCCCCGGCTTTGCCGGAGTCGTTACCAGAATAAATATGAATCACCGAGCATCCGAAAACACCCAGGTAAACTAACAACTGCTTTTATCTGCGAGAAATACAACCAACGCATATGCAAGCGTATGCACCAGAAATATCCCTGGACAGAGGCCCGGCTGCAGACATGCCACAGCAGGACACGACGAGGCTCCTATGGACCTGAAGTTTTAAACAGAAGGTGTAACAGTCAGAGACTGTTTCTTTTTTGCATACTTGCTTCAGGTCGCTGCTTTATATTGTAATGAGCAACCTATTCTTAAGGTAAGAGAACGTCTCTTTTATGCTCATATATAATATGCTGAAAAATTTGCTTGTTTGGATATATTTTTTTAAAAAAATCGCAAGCGATACTTTTATTTATTAGTCGCTTTCATCTCGGTAATTTAATTGCCGAGGATTCCCGCTTTATATCCTAACACCCTTCCACTTGCGGGGCATGCGAATACCTCGTTTCTTACATTCGCAGTTCCCAAAAAAAACTTAATTCATGCATTTAGCGGACACTGGCCGCTTTTTTTTGCTTTTTTTGTCGACATTTTGGCCATTTTTTGCACTACCATGCAGATTAGCCTGCGCATCCGGCACTCGGCGCCAGAATTGTGCCCGATGCACTTAAAAAATGTGGTTTCCGCCCGGCCGGAGCAGACCTGCATTTTTCACAGGTTGACAAGGCTTCTTTACTGCCCTGTTACCTGCATATATAATATGCCAAATAAAATCCCAAAGAGACGTTTTTTTTAAATATTTTTTTTCGTATGATTCGGTGAATTCACACTCACCTTCACCAGACACGGGCGGGAAGTTCCCGCCCGACGATGATACCGCGAGCATAGCTCGCGTGTACCAAGCCTCGTAGAGGCTGACAAGTGAAGCCGTTAGGCTGAACGCAGTACGGCTTTATCCGCTGACAAACGACGACGAAGTCGGAGTGTAGAGCGTGGACGGGGTTTTTCCGTCCATCGATAGCGTTTTTCACTGCGTAATTTCTTTTGCATATTAAGTGTTGATTATGTGAATTTTTAAACAAGAAAGGAATTATTATTATGACAAATGAAAATCTTAAAATGACAGGAATGATTTTTGAAAACGGCGGACACGTAAAATTTGCGAATCTGACTCCGCACGACGTAAATCTCATCCTTCCGGATGAGACTATCTTTACAATCCCAGCCTCTGGAATTATCGCTCGTGTTGGATGTCATTCAGAACAGGTCGGAATACTTGGATGCATTCCAGTAACGAAAACGGTGTTTGACACCGTTGTAACAGACCTGCCAGAGCCACAGGAGGGAGTCATCTATCTGACTTCTACACTTGTGGCACAGGCTGTGCCGGACAGAACTGACGTTCTTGTCCCGGCAGACCTTCGCCGCGACGAGGCAGGCCGCATCATTGGTTGTGGAGCGCTGCAGCGTTTCTAGTCCTGCCAAAGTCTTTAAGAGAGATTTTGAATCTCTCTTTTTTTTGCACGCAAAAAGGAGACCATCTGGTCTCCTTCTGAACAACTTAGCGCGTTTTTATCATGCGGATGCCGGCCGTTCCAACCTGGTAATTCGCATAGATGTATCTGTTGCCATTTGACAGCACATACAATTTTCCGGACACCTTTCTTCCGCAAATTTTCGTTGTGAAGGAAGCAGCACCGGTTTTTTTGGAGAGATTAAGTTTGACTTTTTTTGCTACGCGTACCGTCTTTCCGGTAAAACCACGTCTCATGTAGATATCAGCCTTTCCGTTCCTTACGGAAATGACAAGCCGAGTAAATCTTAACTGGTCATCAGTATCGACTTCTCTTGCTTCCCACTTGCCAGAAAAATTATTAATCCTGACATTCTTTTTGATGTTTTTGGGAAGTGATACTTTGCTGACATAGTGGTAAACGATAGTCTCAGATGTCCTTACGGATTCAAGTGTTTTATTTCCGTAATAGAATCTTACCTTTTCCTTTCCGCTTGAAAGTGTTAGCAGATTATCGAGTGTCCATTTTCCGGATTTTTTATTTCGTCCAGTCGTCATTGTGAATGTCTTGTTTGCTTTGACTTCCAGATTAGAAATACCAGATTTGGTTTTCGCCTGCCAGTATCCAATGACTGCGTCTTCCCTCGTTGCTCCACTGCATACCCCGTACTTGCTGAATACGAAGTTGTTTCTGCAGGCAGCCGCCGGAAGTGCTGATACTATCAGTGTCATCACCAGTGTCAATAACATTACCAATCCTCTTTTTGCGCTTTTTTTCATTTTTTGTTCCCCTTTCTTTGTGTGTCCTTCTTTGAGAAGGAATCTTTTTTTACACTTTCAATATGAGTTTTGAGGGAAAAAATAAAAAGCAGCCGCGAAGCGGCTGCCCGTAAAATTCTAAACCTATCGAATCCGATAGGTTTTTATCCATCGGCTCGGTCTCTGCCCATTTCCATTTCAACTTTGTCAAGCACCCGGTCCGCAGCAGAATCGTGCTCACGGATATAATCAAACTGTTTCTCAAAAGCCTGATGCTCAAAACAGAACTTTTCATCAATCTTTGTCAGTGTATGAATATTGCTTTTTACGTCTGTCTCTTTCAGGACATTTACATACGCCTGAGCAATAACATCAGGGCCTTTGTCTTTTGTCATGTCATAAACCTCATCAATATCCGGAACCCCGTTGAATACGTATCCTTTCATCATTTCCTGGACTTCTTCAACAGAATTTGCGAAACCATCGTCTTCCAGAGATATTCCTGTTAATTCAGCAGAATCACGGATATTATTTTTTGCCATGATTGACGCATCGTCATAACTGATATTTGTTCCAGGCACTTTGTACGTCTGCCCGAGGACCTGCTCTGTCATATCATGTACCATCGCCTGTTCTTTCCCATCATGCAGCCTTCCATTTCGTTGTGCCTCCTCTTTCATTCTTTGGCGCTGCTGTTCCACCTCTCTCTGCCTTGCAGCCCGTTCACGCTCCAGTCGTGATTCATCCGTCTTATTCCTTTCAGGCTCTTTTTCCTGATTCTCAGTCTGTCTTTTTCTGATAAACCTTGGCCGTTCCTGGCGTTCTCCTCCTTTTTGCTGCTGTGCCGTGTCAACATCACGCATGGCATCATCTGTCTTTACAAATTGCTTTTGCGCTTTATTTTCACTTCTGGACATATTTTCGTCTTCTTTTTTGGATGCTTTTAATGCTTTATGTATGTCAAAGAATGTATGACCTGTTTTTTCTGCTGTTTTTGCCATACCAGCAGCTACAGACAGGCCTTTCGCTGTGATATCGCCATCCATATACTTCTCAGCACCCTCAAGTTTCCGTTCTGTATTTTTTATTATTTTATTTGCATTTCTCTTTTTTTCGTTACTCATAAGCTTGGCCTCCTTATTTTTCTTATCTGTTTCAGCATGCAGGATTTCCCAAAAAACAAAAAAAACCAGGCGCTTTGCCTGGTTCCTGCAATTCTTTCAGCATGTGAGTATGGATTTGATTTCTTCTGCACAACAATCGAATGCGTGCACGACATCCGGGTCATACATCTTTCCTGCGTTCTTATCTATTTCTTTAGCGCATACAGCCCATGGCAGCGCTTTCCGGTAGCAGCGGTCAGATGCCATAGCGTCCAGCGAATCCGCGACTGCAATAATCCTTGCAGATAGCGGAATATCGGTTCCGGAAATCCCATTCGGATATCCATTGCCGTCGTATCTTTCGTGATGCGACAGAACGACATTTGCCACTGCAGAGTCCTGCTGGCTTACGATGGAATATCCGTACATGGTGTGTTTCTTGATTTCGGAAAACTCTTCTTCGGTAAGTTTCCCCGGCTTGTTCAGGATATTTGTGTCCACGCGGATTTTTCCAATATCATGAAGTCTTGATGCTTCATCCAACAACTCCATATCATCATCATAAAGCCGCATCTTCTTTCCAATAGTGTGTGCTATAGCGGCGACACGCGAAGAATGTTCAGCGGTGCCTTCATCCTTATGGCAAAGAATTGTGTACATGTAGTCCAATACTGCTTTGTTTTGCATATTGTATTCCTCCAGTCTTAATGTTATACCTTTGTAATATGCAAAACAAGCAGAAAAAAGAAAAATGGCTATTCCTCAATATCGAAGATGTATTGTTTGACATACCCTTGTTCGTGGTCCAGTTTATATGTCATCTTCTGTTCGTTGGATGGATACTTCATTCCAAGATTTTTAATCGCGATTTCTTTTACTTTATTAATATCTACACTTGAATTCAGCTGCGCTTCATAAGCTGTGTTATCCTGTCTCATTTCTGCCAACTGTGACTCTGCATTCGCAACCTCTTTTATTCTATATGTCAAACCAGACTTCGCCTGGAGATAACTGATGCAGCAGAAAATAAGCACTACTGACATTAGAGAAAGGAATATAACGAATCCCGGGCTCATGCTTTTTGCCGCTGCCCTGTTCTTCAAAACCGCTTTGCTTGTCTGTTTCTTTGGCCTCTGCACCACATCCGGCTTTGCCGTTTTTCTTTTGTAAGTGTTTTTACTGTCCGGAAGCATTTCCAATTTTCTTGCCGCATTTCCGTAAATATACGGCTGATGACCTGACTGCGGTCTTCCCGCTCCCTGACGATATGGACTTGCGGAATGCCTGATTCTGTATGTTGTATTTTGTGTCATTTCTTTTGCCGTTCCTTTTTGTTTTTATACAATATGCGGAATTTTTTGGCAAAAATTTTTAAGTATTATTTAATTTTGTGTTACAAAAAACGGCAGCATCACTGCTGCCGTTAAGAAAATTGGAAGTATTTCGGCTTGTATATTTTAGATTTCTTTTTCTTCCTCGTTGACTGGAATGACTTCGTATTGGCAAAACGTTCCGTCATAAGTGTAATGAAGCCGGATAACTCCATTTGCTGCATCGAAATAGACCATACAGGTCCTTTCGTGTGCGGCTTCTTCGTTCTGTGTATATGCTTCTTTACAGGCCAGAGTACATGCCTCTTTGAATGCTTCCTGTTTTGTAGAAAATCCATCATATACTGTATCATCTTTTTCGTTCCAGGAAAAAGTGACCTCAATCCGGTAGTTGCCTTTATATTTTGGCTTTGACAAATCTCTAACGTATTCGCATGCAACTGCAAGTGCAACATTTCCGTCTTCGTCCATGTCATCCTTCGTCCAGCGATTTTCACCATTGCATACCCATCGGAGATTCCAACCATTGATTGTAAGAAGTCCTGTGTCAGTTTTCATCCATAGGATGATAGCCTTTTCATATGCAGCTTCAGGCGAATTTGCTTCAACTGTGAATGAGATATGGCCATTTTCAAGCATATAAACAATGTTTCCATCGTCATCTTTACGTTCTATCTTTCTACTATAAGATACACTTCCGACACTGTGATACCACAACTGAGTATAGCCGTAGACGTTAAAAACAACTTCGTATTCTCTCATTCTTCAACAACTCCTTCCTCTAATGCTTCAGCATACGCCTCATCCAGCAGTATCTGCACCTGGCATTTCTCGCATTCGTCGTTTTCACACCAATTGCAGAGAATATTTCCCGCCTTTGTTAATTCCTGGTATTTCTCCTCTGTCATTTTCATTTCTTTTCTCCCTTTCTTTGTAGATATTTTTTTTGCGTCAAGAATAATATGTATGATTTTCTACGATGCAAAATTCAGCATATTAAGTATGTAAGAAAAATCTTTAAAAAAGAAAGGAACCGTAAAGTAAAATGGAAGTTAAAGAAATCAAGAAGAAAGTTGAAAAAACGTTTTGCGCAGATAATGGAAAGCGTTTCTCAGTTGGAACAGATATCTCTTTCGTCCTGGCAGATACTGGAGACAAATGTATCGGGACTATCCGAAAAATTAAGAAAAAATGCATAATCATTGACAGTATTGAAATTAATGGAAAACCGTTACCGATGAGAGATTTATATGCAAAAGTCCCATATCTGGAAATTCAGCCAAACAGTTGTGCGTATGTGTATTGCGATTGATTTTTTATTAAGAGAGGAGAAAAAACATGTTCAGAATCAGAAAAGTAAACAAAAAAAATATTGCAGAGGAAATCAAGCCAGGTGACATTGTCCAGCATTTTAAGCGTACTGACGATATGCAGGCAAACGAATATCTTTACCGAATCATCGCCGAAGCCAAGCATACAGAGACAAACGAATATATGGTTGTTTATCAAGCGATGTATGGCGATTTTCAGACCTACGCCCGCCCAATGGCTATGTTTCTCAGCCCAGTCGATAAAGATAAATACCCGGACGCAAAACAGGAATTTCGTTTCGAGAAATGCCAGTTTTCTAACGACGGAAAATGGCTTCCTGAATTTTAGACAAAAAAAAAGGAGAAGACCTTTGGTCTTCTCCTTTTTTTTTGTCTTCCTGTTTTCGGTTCTTTTGTTTTTCTGCTAACGTATTACTCCGCGTTTGCAGCCTCTGTGCCGTTGTCATTACTATTGCCATTTCCGGCATTGCTTTCTGTTACTTCGTCTTCAATATCGCCATCGTCAGCATCTGTTTTTGCAAATTCTTTTTCCAGTTTCTTTGCATCGTCTTCAGAAATCTTACCGTCATTCAGGAGTTCTTTTACCTTATTCAGAAAGGCCTCGGACGCCTGTTCTGTTTTTTCAGTCTCTGTATCTTCACCTGTGCTTTCGCTTGCATCTTCAGCGCTATCCTTCTCAGTAGCCAGCGCATCATAATATGCATCTAAAAGCGTTTTTGCTACGTTTGAAATCTTTTCGTCCGTATTTGGATTTTCGACATTTGCGTCCTTGTCGTCATTGCTTTCTTCATTAAAGGCAAAATGCTCCTTTAAATATTTTTCAATCTTTGAAAATCCTTTTGAGGCTTCTTCCCCAGCGTTTTTTGTGATTTCAGATAAATCATACCCAAAGATAGACACGGATTTGTCTTTTTTGTCTTTCTCGGTAGTAACTGTTTCGTCAGTTGCATCCGTATTATCGGCATCTTCCTGTGTAGGTTCTACGCTGTCTTCTTTGCTGATATCTTCAGAGCCTTCTGTCTGCTCTTCGTATGTATCTTCTGTCACCGGGGTCATCTCGTCGTCACCCTGTTCGTCGCTGACATCTGTGGAAGAAAGTGAATCATCGGATGAACTGTCGTCCGTGCCAGTGTCGCTTGAGCCTTCGTCCATGTCATCTTCAATCACTGCAGCGTTATCAATGTCGCTCATATCGTCCTCTGTTGTATTGACAATCATTTCAGGGTCATCTGTTGAGGAAGAGATAACATTATCTCCAAGCACACTGTCGTCCACCTGGTCCGTAATACTGTCGCTGTCTTTTGTTTCTTTCTTTTCTTTCTGCTTGTCTGATTTATCCGTATCTTCTTTTTTGTCGTTCTTTATTGCTTCCAGTTCCTGTTTGATATTGTCGCCAATCTCCTCCAGGTTCTTTACATAAGAATCATCGTAATCCTGGTTAGCAACATCTTCAGCCAGGTCCACGATATTGTCAATCTGCTGTTCTGTGATATTGACGTTGTTATTGTTGATGATGTTCGTTACGGTATTCTGGATGTCAGTCTTGTTTGTGATATTGTTCTGCACTATCTCGGTCTTCGCCTGGTTTACGATGTTCTCGGCCTGTGCGGTGCCAATGTCTTTTGCAATATCTTTCGTGATAACGACTTCCTGCGTGGCGATATCCTTTTTATCTTTATTGATGACCGTTCCGGTTGCCTTTTCATAAGCCATCATAACGCCCGTGAGTGCTCCGGTCCCGGATACCTGGAATGGACATGCGGAAACAACTTCGCAGTTCTTGATTCCAAGGTCTGCCAGTGTAGAAGCAATCATGTTTGCAGTGACATACTGCAGATTTGCGGTCCTTACCTTGATGCCACCGGATTCGGTTGGTTTAATGTAAGCACAGCTTACCGTCCTTGTTCCAATCTGTTCAAGCGGGATGTACCCGGAAAGGTGTGAAACCTCATCTTTGTTTGTGACAGTGATTTCCTGCACACTCTTATCGCCGGAAATCCCGAAATATTTCATCATTGTCTTTTTCTGGGCATCTGTCAGGTCGTTTCCGATAGATACCACTTTAGATGCATCGGCGAGAACCGGCTGCAAGGCTACGGCTGGAAGTGACGCCGTTGCCATCAGTGCGGAGCATAATACCGCTAAAAATCTGTTTTTATTTTTCATTTTTTTTAGCGCAGGACCTTTGCCTGCTTTCCTCCTGTTTTTGTTGTGCTTACAATATGCAGGATTTTTACCAGAATGGGAATTTTTTTGCGAAAGAAAATTTTTTCAGTGCAAGATGCCAGAAATTCTGCATATTACGGAAAGAAAAACTTAAAAAGGAGAATAAAATATGCAGAAAAATATAGAGACATCACCAAATTATATCTTATCTAAGAACTACGACTACTCATTTATATACTGTATTGAGGTCCAGGACTCGGAAGAACTTCATGGCCTGCGGCATATGCTCGCCACAGAAGAACTGTTTCTGAATTTTACGGGGAAAATCAAGGGCAATACATTGTACGACCTGGTGTATAAACACATCTTGGGGCGTGTTTCTACTATTAAGATAACGCCGCAGAACAAATATCTTAAATCCGTGGACGGCATCTTATATTCCAAAGACGGGAAAACCCTTATCGCTTGCCCGGCTATGCTGAGAACAGAAGTTCTCCATATCCCTGACGGAACGGAATTTATCTCCCCATATGCTTTTTCCGGCAACTGTAACATCCGGGAATTGCATTTTCCGGATTCCTTAAGACATATCGGAACAAAGGCCTGCTCCGACATGGTCGGCTTAAAGTGCATTGAATTTGGCCTCGGGATTGAACACATCGGCAGCCTTACGGAAACATCCATATTCGCTCATTGCGACAACCTTGAATCTGTAGAGATTCCCGAGCAAGTCCAGACAATCGGGGCTTCTGCCTTTGCCCGCTGTCACAACTTAAGACATGTAGTTTTGCATGGCAGCCTGACGCATATATGCGAAAAGGCATTTTTGGAGACAGATTTTCGAAATGTTGTCCTGCCGCCTTATGTTTCTGACATTGGTCAGGATGCCTTCTCTCACATCCAGAGCATTACAGTAGACCGCAGTTGGACCATACCATCCGGATTAATTAAGGCCTGCTTAGGTTACAGAGATAAATGGAGTCTTTTCAATTTTTCCGACCCATGGATTTTACGGATTAACGACGAAATGACCGGAAAGACATTCTGTCTTCCAAGGATTATGAATCCGGATTGTCATGACTACAACATTGAGATGCTGTCGTTTTTATGGGATTCCGGCAATTTTTGCGACAAGCACCCGGCCTTCTTTGCATTGGATGGCCATCTGGACGTTGACAAATTCGCAAGATATGATGTTCTGATTTCTTCTTACAAGGCCAATCCAAGCGACGAAGTGTATAAAATCCTGAAGAACTCAGTCCGAGAAATCGCTTTGGATTACAAAACAGCTCTCGCTGAAAATACGGTATCAGGAGAAAGATGTATTGCCAGACTGACAGATTTAAGAAGTCTCGGTTTCCTGTCACTTATGTAAAAAACAACCCTCCATGCAGCATTCCACTGCATGGAGGGCTATTTCTTGCAAAAATACATTCCTGCTTCCGCATATGCTTTTGCCTGTTTTAACTGGTTTTTCCGTATTCTTTTGTTCGCTTCTTCTGCCAGCCGGTCATATTCCGGAGATGTTATTTTCTCTACTCTTTTCACATTCTGGAGTCCTTCGTAAGAAGCCTGCCTCAGGTTTAATTTTTCTCCCATTTTTCCACCTTCTTTTGTTTTTTTCACCGCCGGAGCCTGTTCTCGCAAAGTCTGCGGAACAGGTAACGATATATTCTTTCCGTATCGTACGGGTTGCTGTTTTTTTTCTCAGCAGCCAAGCCGCAGGTCTGTTCTCCTGCCCCGCATGCAGGCCGGCAGTGTGTATCTACAATATGCAGGATTTTTTAGGATTTGCTTTTTTTTGTGAAAACAAAAGCACTACATCTAGTGATGTAGTGCCTGGTGTTACTTCAGTTTTTCGTCTAAAAATTTCAGCATATTCCGCAATGCCTTCCCGCGATGGCTGACTTTGCATTTTTCTTCCATGGACATTTCAGAAATCGTTTTTCGATATACAGGAAGATATACAATGGAGTCATATGCAAAGCCGCTTTTACCATCAGAAATCCTCTCTGCAATCTTGCCGTACAACTTTCCAAACGTAGTTTTTGTGCTTCCATCAGGAAACGCGGCTGCAATACAGCACACATACTTGATATTTCTTTCGTCGTATGGGACATCCTCCAGTTTGTCCAAAATGTAAGCATTTTTAACTTCTTGCGGTGTCTGCTCTCCAAGGAATCTGGCTGAAAAAATGCCAGGCATTCCATGCAGGGCTTCTATCTCCACCCCTGAATCATCCGCCAATGCAATCATACCAGTTTTTTCGCATACATACTTTGCTTTCAGTAGAGCATTCTCTTCGTATGTTTTTCCATCTTCCACAATGTCTTCGCCGATTCCTGCTTCAGCCATGGAGATGAAGTTAATATTTTCCAAATTCGGAAAATTTTTAACGATTTTTTTAATCTCTTTTATTTTATTCTCGTTGTGTGTTGCGAAAACGATTGTCTGCGGGCTTTTCTGATATGCGATTGTCATACAGTAATCCATTCTTGTCCAACCACCACTCCCAGAAATCTTTGTTATTTTAGCTTTTTTGATTTCTTCCGGAAGAGATAGCATATCGAATTCTCCATGGCTATAACTCCAAATCTGATAGTCTTTGACAACTCGCCGTTCCGGCTCGTCGCCAGACTTCGAAGTTAGAACCGTAGCATTTGACCCGCGGACGACTTTTTGTCGGCCTGAGATTTCCCGTTCTTCGATATGCGCAGAGAAAAAAGAATCGGGATTATCAGAAATGAGGAATTCGCCCCAGTTATTTGGGTAAATTTTTAGTACATCGTTAATGAACTCTTCAACAGTATATTCCTGGTCCATCAGTATTTCGTAGTCAGCAGTACTGTCGCCATATTCTTTACTTATTCTTTTTGTGTTAATCATAACCATTTTTCCTTTCGTTTTTTTTAATTTTCTTTTTCAGGTTTAATATGCCAAATTTTACAAAAGTAAGAAAAATATAAAAAAAAGACCTGATGCAATCGCACCAAGTCTATTGTTTCAGCCTTCCAGGTCTTCTTTGTACCAGTATTCATCCTCACAAGACACGTGCTCCAAGTACCAGTCTACTATTTCTGCGTCTCCGAGGTTGGTCCCGCCAGATTGCATAAGCCAAACTCCGTGTTCGTATGCTGCCTGAGGACTTTTTTCAACGACATTATAATAAATTCTTCCATCTTTAAGGACATAGTTTTCGCCTGCCTTTGTCAATCCGTTGCATTCGATGCATCCGATATCATCATCCTTGTTCTGAATATATCCAAACACAACAAAAGCGACTTCATAAGTCCTTACAATGTCTGATTCTTTTGCTTGAGATTCCAGTTTTGTCATTATGTCCATTACCATACATGATTCCGGAAAAGCCTTACATATTTCAGTTTCGCAGTAAGAGCAAAGGAGGTTTTTGGCCCTCTTGATTCTGTCATACTGCTCTTTTGTTAAGTTTTCTATCATATTTTTTCTCCTTTCTTTGTACTTTCTTTTTATCCCCTGCAATATGCAGAATTTTACATTTATACAAAAACGCGCATATTGCAAAAAACGAAAAAAAGGAGTAAAAAAATGAAACCAATTAATACATATCGTTTACAGGTGGATATGTTCAGGAACAATGGATTTTGCTACCGGGACATGAAAGACTGGCTGTATCAGCGGCCAAATGTCAAGGGAGTTTATTTCGTCGGCGCAAAATCACTGAAAGAGGCCTGTAAATTACTCCAGAAACATATTGGATTTGGAGCAATTTGCATTCCGCGGTGGCAGGATAATATTCCTGATGGGTATCATATGCCATACAAAGGAATCAGAAAATATCGCATGTCTGGAGACGAATAGGAACAGAAGCAAAACAAGGAAGAGTCAATATTCTTCCTTGTTTTTTCTTATTTGCAAAAAATCCTTCTGCTTCCGCATATGCCCGCGCCTGCTCCAGTCTGTGCTTGCGTATGCGTTTCGTCGCTCCTTCAGTCAGATTATCGTATTCCGGCGCAGTCATTTTTCCACATTTTTTTGCATTTTGTATTTCTTTGTATGCCGATTCGTTCAGTGTTAGTCTTTCCATATTTTTTACCTCATTTTTTTTAACGTTTTTTCATATGTAATATGCCAGATTTTTACAAAACAAAACCGGCAGCCATTGCAGCCACCGGTCCTGCCAAACAAAGAAAGGTACAAATTTAAGTCAGGATGCCAGGCACCCAGGAAGGCGATGACAGGAATCGAACCTGCCATTTGGGTAGAACCTGTTCGAAAAATAACCCAAATTCGCCAGAATCGCCGGCACATATCGTGTATACATATGATACCGCGAGCTATGCTCGCGTGTACCAAGCGGTCATGACCGCTGACAAACGACGACGCAGTCGGAGTGTAGAGCCGTGGACGGGTTTTCCTGTCCATCGATGAAGAATTTATTACGTGGTCCGGAAGCGTTTCAAACATTACTCCTTCCTGACAAGTACAGTATGCCATACTCTTTCTTTTTCTGCAAATTTTGCGAGTCTTTTTTGTTTTTGTAGTTCAAACCAGAAACGTCAGCTTGAAACTTTTGTGTAGGTGTCGGCAACGTTGGAGGGGAACGTTCCGGATGTGAAGGTTTCACCTGCGGTGTTCTGCCATGTGCCGGGAAGAGAATAATCTATTCCGACAAATTTGAAGGTGGTGCCGGTGGTGAGACTGGTGAGGGCGGAACAGTCGTAAAATAAGAAATACATGCTTGTTACTTTCGATGTATCTAGATGTGTTAAATCCAGGTTTGTTAAACAAGAGCAGTCGTAAAATATATAACTCATACTTGTTACGTTCTGTGTATTTAACGATGATAAATCCAGGCTCGTTAGACCAGAACAATACTGAAACATACCACTCATATTCGTCACGTTCTGTGTATCCAGCAGTGTCAAGTCCAAACTCGTCAGCCTATAACAGCTGGAGAACATACCCCTCATATCCGTCACCTCCTGTGTATCCAGCGATGCCAAATCCAAACTTGTCAGGCTGACACAGCTGGAGAACATGTTGGCCATACTCGTCACATTCTGCGTATTCAGTGGTGCCAAATCCAGGCTCTTCAGGCCGGAGCAGCTGGAGAACATATTGGCCATACTCGTTACATTCTGCGTATTCAGTGGTGTCAAATCCAGGCTCTTCAGGTCGGAGCAACCTTGGAACATACGCTCCATGTTTCTTACGTCCTGCGTATCCAGCATTTTGAAATCGATTTTTTGAAGTTTGTTTTTATAGTAAAACATGTAGCTGCTGTTTTCAGCCGCTTGCGCTTTCATACCCGGAATCTGTGTAGACACCTTCATGACAGTTCCTGCGTCATCATTCAGCCATGCAACAACACCGCCATCTCCGTTCGCATCAACGTCAATAATCTCCTTCTCTTTTGGCTTTACTTCATCGGTAAAAATAACCTCGGTAGCACTATTTGGTATTTTATTGTGGAAACTGCTTCCATCGACAAGCGTAAACGTCATCTCTTTCGCCCACAAATCCAAGTCCCCAGTCAGATTGACCTGCGGTACGCCATCATCAGAAATCATCACTCTGTTTTCACGCGCCTCATCACTGTACCACGCAACCCCGGTCCCGACTGCTTCCTTATAACTCCCCTCCACAATCTGTCCGGCAGAGTTGTAAACCACCATATTTTCATCAGTCCCGTCGGCAAACGTCAAGCCGTTCCCGTGGAACGTGACGGTATACCCCTTCGTGCTCTTGCTCGGCTTTTCGGTGCTTAAATACATATCCGGGATTTCACGCTCCGCATTGGTCAGCCCGTCATCCCATTTCTTGGTGATGGTTACGGTACCGGTCGTCTTATTATCCTTGAAATCGTAGATGCCCTCATCGGCATTGCCGTCTTCCCCGCTCTCTACACTATCACTCTCTTTGCTGCCCGATTCGTCTGTCTTATCTACGCCATCTTCGTTCCTGGTACCCCCCCCGAAATATTCTGACTATTCTGATTATTCACGTCTGCAGCATAAGCCATAACCACCGGCCCATGCCCGTCCACGGGCATCACCATCACGCCGGCCATCACTGCCGCAGCCAGTGCCATCCCGGCGGCCATCTTCTCAAACATATACTTGTTTCTCATTTTCTTCCTCCTTCTGAATCAATCTGTATACATCTAATATGCAAAAAAGTTACGGAGAAATACGCCCATTTGCAAATAAGCAAACGAAAAGAATATACAAAAGAGCCTGCAGCGCGTAGCGCTACAGGCTTGATGTATGCTAAGATGAAACTTTCGTATAGGTATCAGTAACGTTGGAAGGGAACGTTCCGGAGGTGAAGGTTTCACCGGCGGTGTTCTGCCAGGTGCCGGGAAGCTCATAGTTCGTTCCGACGAATTTAAAGGTGGTGCCGGTGGTGAGACTGGTTAGGGAGGAACAGTTACGAAGCATATAGACCATATTAGTTACATTTGATGTGTCAAATGATGAAAAATCAAGACTCTTTAAACTGCTGCAATCATTAAACATGCCGCTTAAACTTGTTGCGTTTTTGGTACTTATTTTTGATAAGTTTATATTCGTTAAGTTATTACAACCTTCAAACATACAACCCATATCTTTAGCGGCGGTCGTATCAAATGTTGAAATATCAAGTGTGGTTAATGCGCTGCATTTTTTAAACATTCTGCCAAAATCAATTACGTGCGATGTATTAAACGGAATAATTAAAGATGTTAAAGAAGAACAGTTTTCAAACATGCCACTTCTGATAGAACTATAAGCGCTGTTTTCCTTATACCCAGCAGGACTACCCATTGCTGTCGCATTACTTGTGTCAAAATTAGATAAATCTAATTCTACAAGACCACTGCACCCATAGAACATACCACTCATGTCTTTTACGTTCTGTGTATCTAGCAGAGAGGAATCCAAGTCTGTTAGGCCGGAGCAGGCTTCGAACATTCCACTCATATCCGTCACGTTTTGCGTATCCAGCGGTGTCAAATCCAGACTTGTCAAACCGGAACAGTAGTAAAATATACGCCTCATGCTCGTCACCCTTTGTGTATCCAGTGGAGTCAAATCTAGACTAGTCAAACTGGAGCAGCCTTGAAACATACTATCCATATCTGTCACTTTCTGTGTATTTAGCGGCGTCAAATCCAGGCTCGTCAGGCCGGAGCAGTCGCAGAACATTTCACTCATATCCGTTACGTTCTGTGTATTTAACGGCGTCAAATCCAGGCTTGTTAGACTAGAACAGCCTTCGAATATGCCGTTCATGTTCGTTGCTTTTGACGTATCCAGCGTGGTTAAATCTAGGCTCGTGAAACCGGTATAGCAGAACATATTACTCATATTCGTCACGTTCTGTGTATCCAGCGGTGATAAATCTAGGTTTGTCAGGCCACGACAATTAGAGAACATTCCACTCATATCCGTCACGTTCTGCGTATTTAACGACGTCAGATTCAAGCTTGTCAGACCAGAGCAGACGGAGAACATTTTACTCATATTCGTCACTTTCTGTGTATTTAATGATGATAAATCCAGGCTAGTCAGGCCAGAACAATACTGAAACATTCTACTCATATCCGTCACCTTCTGTGTATTCAGCGACGATAAATCCAGACTTGTCAGGCCGTAACAATTGCAAAACATGCAACCCATATCCGTCACCTTCTGTGTATCCAGTGGAGTCAAATCCAGGTTTGTGAGGCCGGAACAGCCGTCAAACATCCAGCTCATATCCGTCACCTTCTGTGTATTCAGCGGTGACAAATTCAGACTAGTCAAACCGGAACAGCCGTAGAACATACCTCTCATATCCGTCACCTTCTGTGTATTCAGCGGCGACACATTCAGGCTAGTCAAGCCGGAACAGCCGTAGAACATGTACTGCATATTCTTTACGTTCTGTGTGTCCAACGGTGTCAAATCCAGATTAGCCAAACCAAAACAGCCGTAGAACATACCTCTCATATCCGTTACGTTCTGTGTATCCAGCATTTTGAAGTCGATTTTTTGAAGTTCTCTGGCATAACTAAACATATTTCCACTGTATTCATTCGCCTGTACTTTTACGCCCGGAATCTGTGTGGATACTTTCATGACCGTCCCTTCGTCATCATCCATCCATGCAATAACACCGACGTCCCCGTCCGCGTCTACATCAATAATCTCTTTACCTTTTGGCTTTACTTCATCAGTGAAAATAACCTCAGTAGTATTCTTTGGTATTTTAGCATTGAAGGTGTTTCCGTTGACGAGCGTAAATGTCATCTCTTTCGCCCACAATTCCAAATCCCCGGTCAGTTCGACCTGCGGCATACCATCATCAGAAATCATTATCCTGTTTTTACATGTCTCATCACTGTACCACGCTACCCCGGTTCCGACCACTTCTTTATAACTCCCCTCCACAATTTGCCCTGAAGAGTTGTAAACCACCATATTCTCGTCGGTCCCGTCGGCAAACTTTAGCCCGTTCCCGTGGAACGTGATGGTATATCCCTTTGTACTCTTACTTGGCTTTTCGGTGCTTAGATACATATCCGGGATTTCACGCTCCGCATTGGTCAGCCCGTCATCCCATTTCTTGGTGATGGTCACAGTACTGGTCGTCTTATTATCCTTGAAATCGTAGATTCCACTTCCGTCTTCCTCACTCTCCGCGCCAACTTCAGCATTTCCCTCTTTGCTACCCGCTTCGTCCGTCTTGTCTACGCCATCTTTACTCCTGGTACCCCCCCGAAATATTCTGACTATTCTGATTACTTGCATCTGCGGAATAAGCCTCAACCACCAGCCCACGTCCGCTTCCAGGTATTATCATCACGCCGGCCATCACCGCTGCCGCAAGCGCCATCCCGGCAGCCATCTTCTCAAACATACATCTGTTTCTCATTTTCTTCCTCTTCGGCTCTTTCGCCGTCCTCCTTTTCCCTTTTTTTTGTAGCTATTTTTTTGTAGTTTGTTCCTACCTCCAGTATGCCAAATCTTCCTGAAAAACTGCTGGCATTCCTGTTTTTTTACACAAAAAAAAACCGTCTGTCATTACAACAACAAACGGTTTCTGTTCCTACGCGGCTTCTTCTGGTTTCTTTCCTGCCTTTTCGTCAAAAAGCCTTTTCTCATTCTCTGCCTGAAGGTATTTTGCAAATACTTTTCTGTCTTCGCTTTTCATCTTCTTAAAAGACTTAACCTCATATTTTTTAAGCAGCATGTCAAAAGCCTCATTGCAGGTATTCATAAAAGATATCGCATCAATATATCGCACTTCCTTTATGTTCCCGGCGAGGATACAGTCATCAATCCCTTTCCCGTATCCGATTTTCCAGATTGCAAATTTAATCTTTAAATCCGGGACTTTCTCCATCAGCATCCTTGCCATTTCTGAGATGGTATTGAATACCTGTCTATTACCAAGGATGTCAGAATCAAACATCAGATAAATACTTTTTATCTCGTGCTGTTCTCTAAGTTTATTGATGATTTCGTCAATCCCCTTCCATGAGGAAACGCCCTGGATTGAAATAGTGATATTCCTGTTTGCTGCCAGGATTTCGGATTTAAACCGGCCCTCTGTTATACACAGGCAGCCCCGCGGGTTTTCCGGAATGATAATGTCCTTTGCTGCCCCAGGTGTGCTGCCGCCGTCATAATCAATGCTGTCAACGGCAAAAATGGAAGTGAACCAGCAATATCTATTTCCTTTACTTGCCGTATCCCGTCTGATTTGAACTGCAACCGCATACCCGTCAGCATCGTGGATTAAGATTCCGATACCCGCGTTATTGCACCACCTTGTGCCGTGAGACACCGAAGGAGTGTCCTCTCCGGAATAGTCAAGCATACCTGTTCTTTTGTCGATAAAAAATCCGGGGACATACTTCAATACATCTTTCGTGTACCCAGTCAATTTTGAAATCTTCCGGGCAATTTTTGCACGTTCTTCCGGTGCGACAACCATCCTCATGTAATCTTTTTCAATCCGTTCTTTGGACAGTCCCCTCTTTTCTTTCAGATATTTTTTATCGGCCTCAGTCAAAGGTGATAACATCTTTAAAGTCCTGTATACTTTGTCGCAGACTTCAGGCTCCGCCCGTTTAATCTCGGAAACCCTCGTCCTTCCCTGTTTGGCCGGTTTTATTTTTGGCCTTTCTTTTGGTTTTTCCCTTCGGTCATCTACATCGATTCCGAAGATGTCACAGGCAAGGTTGAATGTTTCCGGGAATGATGTGGTATTGTAATCCCATTGGATGAGATGAAAGATATCAACATCGCATCCGCATGAAAAACAATGACAGCGGTTCCTTCTCCGGTCGTAGCACATGCTCGGTGAATGGTCCTGATGGTCAGGGCTCAAGCATAAGAACTTTCTTGAAATATTAATGCCTTTCTGAGCCAGGTAATTTGGCAGACTGGCCAAAATAATCTCTTTAGCCGTATCTCTATCCATAGTTCCAGCTCCTCTCTTTCTTTGTTATTTTTGTCTCTTCTTTAATATGCAAAATCCAAAACGAAAAAGAAAAAACAGAGCACAGTTCTTGTGCTCTGCATAAATTTCTCTTTATAGATTTATTCCTGGTCTTCATCCCAGAATACAGACATAGCCCATGACGGAACATCGTCACGGTTGTTGTAATCCTGCAGGAAAGCAAATGCCGTTTTGTATGGTGTTGGCTTTGTCGGATATGTTCCATATCCATCAGTAAAGTAGATGAGCCCACAAAGGTTGTCAAACTCTTTGTTTTTGATAAGGGTATCAACGTACTCAAATACAGGTCTGAAGTCTGTTCCGCCGAAGCCATACAGTTTCATGTTCTGCATGAATTGTTCCATTTCTTTCATGTTTGTGATTTTGGTATCATTCTGGATAGCCGCATCACACTGGATGATGTGAATGTTTACACGGGAAGCAAAGCTCTCAGTCTCTTTTAAAATGCTGTAAGTCTTGTTAAGGAATTTCTTAACAAGTTCTCCTGCACATGAACCAGATGTATCAATGGCGATAACAAAGTCTTTAATGACTTTGTCTTCCTTGTACTCCAAAGGCTCAATCAGCAGCACTTTTTTGTCTACCGCCTTTTTTCCGTCAACACTGGGTAAGCCATTCAATCCGTACATATAATACATATTGTCAAACTCATCCTGGTTGACCATCATTTTCTCTTCCATAACAGAGAACGTGCGGAGGAATTCTTCGTAGTCCATCTTATCCTGGGTCAGAAAGTCGATTTCTGCTGCGATATCTCCGGCATCTTTTCCCTGGTGGTGGAAATTCTGCATGTCTGAAGCAACCTGTCTTGCAGCATCCTGCCATTCCTGCTGTTTCTGCTGAATCTCACGGTCCGTGTGCTGGGAACTGTCGCCGCCTTCTGGTCCATCATTATCCCCATTGCCGTTACCGTTTCCACCACCGTTACCGTTTCCATCGCTGTCGCCGTCGCCATCGCTGTCGCCGTCGCCATCGCCGTCGCCGTCGCCATCGCCGTCACCGTCGCCATTATCATTGCCATGACCGTTACCATCGCCATTGTCATTGCCGTCGCCGTTAACATTAGGGGTCTGGTCCTTTAACCAGTAATGGTCATCCATATGGAACAGAGAGATTAACTCTTCAAAATCATAATTCATAGAGTTATCCATCAGCTCTTTGTATACCAAAGCCGGAATAAACATCTTAATCCGGCTCTTGATGTCGTTAATGATACGGCTTCGGTCGTTGTCCCCAGCAATCTGTTTCGGGTTCAACCTCTGGACAGCGGCCTCACTGCAGATATCCATAGCGATATTCCAAACACCGGTGTCAATGTTTTTTACCGGCTGGAATGGATGAAGATAGATACAATGGAACAGCATATGCAGATACGCCCTGCTCAGTTCATCCTGTGACTTTTTATATCTCAGGATGACGTCCATTGGGTCCGCATATATTCTCACAGCATCAGTACCAAAGGCCCCCGCCCCAGGTTCTGTAAACTGGATTGGCATACGGTAAATTACCGGGCTTAACGCTTTGTACTGAAAGTACAGTTTGTTTTTAATCTGTTTCAGGCACTTGTTCGCAATTGCCTCAAAATTTGTAAGACTCTGTCCTGGTGCTACAGTTGTTTTTGCTTTGTTGATTTTTAAATCCATAATTTTTTTTACTTCCTTTCTTTTTGTTTAATTTTGCTTCTCTTTTAATATGCCTGATTTTTAACAGCACAAAAAAAAGAACCCAGGGAGTAATCCCCGGGGTTCTTTGTGTATTTTGAGAGAACATCACACTGCTTCTTCAAGCATAGTGTCAATCTCATTGTTGAGTTTGTCATCCTCGTTGTAGATGAGCAGACTCTTGTTATGCTTGAAGTAGGACTCGCTGCCGTGCTTCGTAATGAAGTTTGCGATGTTTTTATTGATTGTTAACTCCGCAACAAACAATGTCATCTCCTGCTCATCACCAAACGCGCCTTCCATATATTTGAAAGCGTTCTCCATCGCCGCAGTTGTCTTCGCTGCAGAAGCCTTGTACTTCTTGATATCTTTGTCGAAAGTCGCCTTCAGCATAGCGAACTGCTCTTTGTTTCCAGCAGAAACCAGTTTCTCTTCTTCAATCTTATTTTTATAAGACTCATAGAGATTGATTTTTCTGCGCATGATGGATTTCTTTTCAGAGGACAGTGCATTTGCCTGTTTGTCCTTATCCATCTCGTCTTTGACGTCTGCAATGTCGTTTGCAAGCATTTCGTAAACACTATCACTGCCAGCAAGTTTTTTCTTTACTACACGCAGATTCTTAACAACCTGTTCGAATGCTTCACCATCAATGACAACGGATTTCGCTAATCCGCCGATTGCTTCCATCAACATGGAGATGATAGACAGTCGTTCATCAAATGGTGCATTCTGTGCTTTCTGGATGGCACCGGAAGAAATATTGCCTTTCAGGATATCGGAGATTGCATAATCTACACGGTACTTTTTAAATAAGTCGTAATAAACTGCAAATTTACGGGCACATTCTTTGTCCGTAATATACTCCATGATGAGGTCCTGGCTTACAGGGAATCCCATTCTTTCATATGCCTGAATCTGGGATGATAAATCTTCCCAGCCACGTGCTGTAATGTACTGCTGTCCATCAACAGTCGTTTTGATGCTGTAGAACCACTTTTCATTGTTAGCCAGGAATGCCATGATAGCCGGGTGGATACCTGCGTTATATGCATACTCTTTCCAGCATCCGAAGTCTGCATCAATCGGAACCATCTTCAGACGGTCCTGGGTAGCCACATCAAACTCTTTAACGGATTTGTTGAACTGTGGCGGGTTACCAGCGGTAACGACAACCCATCCTTCCGGAACCTGCTGATTGCCAAATACTTTATACTGCAGGAACTGCAGCATAGCCGGAGCCAGTGTCTCGGATACGCAGTTAATCTCATCCAGGAATAGGATGCCTTCTTTTCTACCAGTCTTCTCCATCACATCATATACAGATGCGATGATTTCAGACATCGTGTATTCGGACTTGGTGAATTTCTTGCCGCCATATTCAACTTCCTTCAGATATGGAAGGCCGATAGCAGACTGTCTTGTATGATGAGTCATAGAGTAGCTGACCAGAGCAAGGTCAAGGTCTTCTGCCACCTGTTCCATGATGGCTGTTTTACCGATTCCAGGTGCACCGACCAGGAACAAAGGTCTCTGGCGAACAAGCGGTACACGGTACTCACCACACTCATCTTTCTCAAGATAAACCTTAACTGTTTTCTCGACTTCCATTTTTGCTTCTTTGATGTTCATAATTTTAAATCTCCTTTTCTTTGTCTTTTCTATTTTCTAGATACAAAATTAATATGCTTAAAAAATACGTGCATAAAAAACAAAGAAAAAAAATTTTTTTGCTGTCTTTTTTTTCGCCAAAACGGTCTTGCCGTTTCTTTTTTATTTCGTCACCCTTTCGGCATATTGAATCTGTCACAAAGTAACGAAAAGGAACGGAAAGAAAAGGAGAAAAGAATTATGAGAAAAAATGAAATCGTAAGAGCAAAAAGAAATCAGGTTGCCATCGTAAGACGCGGACGCCGCATTATGCATGCGATTGTATCTGAGATTGCTTGGCAGGTCAACGAACTTGACCGCCGGACAGATTTAACACACCAGCTTCTGGCTCATACCATCATTGACGATGATGATGCAGATGACTTCTGTGACTATGAAAGTGATTTTCACTTCGGACTTGTCAAAGCTGGCGCTGTACTGTTTCTCCTTTGGGGAATCAGTGTTGTAGCCACCGGGCTGCTGTAAGATTTCCCGCAAATTTGCCGACCACGAAAGTGGCCGGCTCTTTTTTTTGTATTTTTGCAAATTCTTTTTTTATTCTTATATTTTTCCGGCATATTATTATTGTCTTAAAAAAAAAGAAAGGAGTTTGTTGTAGCGATGAGATTAAATACCGTAGACTTTCCTTCTGGGTTCATCTAGCCAGAGACAAAACATAATATAATTCTGATAATTTAATTTAAGGAACTGTTGTTTTGTATACAAGGGAGGAGGGCTTTTATGGATTACCGCGACCGTTGCGGGCAGATATTCAACTCTGGGTTCATCTAGTTAGAACCTATATTGAATGTAATTATTTTAATTTTATAGCAGCCATCGAAAAAGAGAATTTCATATTTTATATCTCTTAAACAAAAGCCCCGGAACTTTACCGAGGCTTTTATTTTTTTGTTTTTTTGTATCCTATTGCTTTTTACTTTCTATTTTCAGGATTTTCCTGCATCGTCACCTTCCCAAACACCAATCCTTTCAGGCTTTCCAGGACAACAGCCTTCTCTTCTATCCCGGCTTCTCTGTATTCTTTGGCATCCCGAATCATTATCACAATGGCGCGTAAAACTTTTTTCATCGCATCTCCTTTTCTTTGGCTACGAGGAACGGTCATATTTGCGATTATATGCAAACAGCTTGTTGTTTACATATGCGATTCGGGAAGCTCATTTTCACTCGCTTGCCTTCATCTTTATGCCCGCAGAATCAATATGTTTGCTGGAAAAATGAGGCGAAAATGCAGCAAAAAAGCGAGACCGAATGTCTCGCTGCTAAGTTTTATTGCTGTATTACGCGTTATCTTTTACGAATTCTTCTGCCCGCTTTGTCATTCCCATATCCAAAAAGTATCCATCTTTTTTCGCGCAGGGTACCCCATCCGACGTAGAAACAATATTCATTGTTTCGCAGTCGGGTGTGGAGGAATGCGCGGTTTTACATTCCTCCTGCTTCCTCCTTTTCTATTAATTAAATACTGATTTGGAATAACCGCCAGCGTATTTAAATAGTTTAATTTTTGATATCTGTACTGACTTTTTAGTTTTAGAAAAAACGACTCTTGTACCTTTGTGCTGGCATCCTGAAACTTCAATTTTATTACCGTTATAAACGATAATGTCATGAGGCTGAATGGGGTAATGTTGCCTCCTGATTGCTCTTCTTCCGGGAGTTACTTTTTGTAACCGATACTGGTGTAAATTCTCTGAGTCTTTCTTATGATTCCTGCTGATTCTGCCATTAAACAACTCTTGACCGCTTCGCTTTTTACCGTCACGGCTGTCGATATATTTTGCATCGTAGAATTTCTCCAGACACCGGTTGTTCCTGCGCTTTTTCTTATAGCATATAGGTTTTGAACGGTGCTTTGGATGAAACTGTCCAATTACAAAAGCATCATTAACGTGTGATTTGTCAATATCCAATGCCCTGCGCCGTTCTTTCGTTTCAGCGCCATATGTAATATGAATATCAATATCTGGAAACAACGCTCTTGCTTCGTTATATAGTTTCCATCGAATAGTAGTCATGTATGTTGCACCCTTAAATGATGCAATCTTTGGTTTCCAGTTATACAACTTACCGCCTTGCTTGTGATTTGCCGGTGTGTGGCATTTATCACATACAGTGATGAGATTTGACATACGGTTTGTTCCGCCCTGGCTCCTGTATTTAATATGATGAACATGGAGTATCGCCCCATCTTTTATTGTCCTGCCGCAGCACTGGCATTTATAGTCATCACGGGTAAAAACTGCTTCGCGAAGTGTTGCGATGCCGTAACGTTCGCCGTGCTGATAATCTGCACCATGTGGTAATGGTTTACCTTCTTCTCTGGCCTTCAAAACCTGAGTATCAAAGTTGCCCATCTCTAAGGTAATATCAGTAACTGGCATTGCTTTACAGATACGTAAAATTGCCTGGATGTGGATACTTTTCTTATGCTCCAGAGATGGAGCAATCCACCTGTCATTACGTTTCCGGTTATTAAACCGTGGCTGGCGGTATCTCTTTCTGCTTCGTCTCTGTCTGCGGTACATCCTGCATGCATCATGCCTGGCTTTTTCGTCTGTTAATGTATCAATCTGTTCAGCCAGATATTCGTGCTTCTCTGATTTTACAGATGTTCCAATATGTATATATCCGGTATCCATACAGAGCTCTATGGGCTGAGCATCTCCAGATTCCCTTTCGGTAAGCTGTATGGTAAACGGATGATAACTATGTTTAATTGCTTTACCTGATTTGAGCAGCTTGCGTGCTCTGTGTTCACTTGTTGGCATCAATCTTTCGCCTGTCTTATTAATGACTGCAACTGACATAAGCTGCCCTCTTTTGTATTTATATTTTCCCGGCAAGCCGGGATGGCTTACGCCTTCTGTACCAGCTGCTTCCAAACATCAGAAGATATTTAAAAGCAGCCCATACAGATTCTCTATCCTTTCGGCTTCGGCAAGCCGGCGCCTAGTCAGAATCGGTTGTCCTCATCGCCAATGTTATCCGATAGTTTATCGCATACTGCACTTCTCCTACCCTAAGAGATGGTTAACAGCATGCCGCAGAGCGTGAGACTTGAGGAGCATTCCACGGTGCCTATTTTACCGGTAACGTAGTATTAAACTAGCCCGGAAGGCTTCGTTTAATACTGAGGCTAATCAATAAGGCCTTGCGGCCAACGCCTCTAATAAATATGGACAGGACTAATAAAAAATACAGAATAAAAATATGCATGTTTTTACAAGCCCCGTCCGAGATTTATCTCGGGCGCGGATTATTGACATAAGAAGTCTTTCTGTTTTTTGTTGAAACCTCCAACGGTTAAAACCGCAGAATCCCCGCACCTGCAAGCAGTTACTTGAAGAGGACTCGGGTTTCACTGCAGCAGGCGAACCCCTGCAGGTATATCCCCGGGAAACAGACGGCCAATCTTTCAGGCATGACCTGGTACACGGTTTTGCATGACTCTCTTCCATTTTACGGGCTCAGCTTTCAGAGATGACAAGAACCCGAAGGTTCAGGCTCCCTTATTCGCAACCGAAGGAGCGGTTTCTGCCTCCTGTGCAATTAACGGGTTACTGGGAAATCTTTGTCTGTATGTTATGTCCGCAAAAGACTCCCGGCAAATATCGGAATCTTCTAGTGCTTGCCGGAAACCTTTTGCAGTTTACTAGAAACCGAAGCAGGCTGGATATGAGACGCCGGCTGCTTTCATTTCGTTTATCAGCTCATCCTGCATTTTTACAAAGTTATCAAACAATTTGATGCATTTATTTCTGTCTGGTTTCTCTAAAATATGAAAACGCTTTTCAAGCACCGCTGCAGTATCATCATCAACATTTAGTTTTAATCTTAAAGTATGCATTCTGTTTCCTCTTCTCATGTATTTTCCTTACATATTTAATATGCTTTTAATATGCTGAAAAAATTAAAAACGGGACGATTTTTTACGAAAAAATTTTAATGGGAAATAAAAAATCTCTACACCGAAATGTAGAGAAATAAAACATCGTAAACGATATTTTTATATGCCGAATTTTTTATCCAAGAAAACACAAATGCCGCTGCATGCGGCAGCGGCATTTAAACAAAGAAAGGAATTTTTTCGGCGGCGAATCCGTCTTATGAACCAGGAAGATTTCTCTTCCTCATCTCTTATATACAGTATACCAGATTTTCCGGTGTACGCAAATTTTTGTCGGATTTTTTACTGGCAACGAAAAAGCGCCGCAAGGCGCTTTTTTCAAATACGGAAACTTTTTTCTTTTGTGCTCTTTCTTATGTACTCCAGGGCATATGCCTTGGCGTTAATCATTTCAGCAGCATCCATCTGTGGTATTAATTTGTCAATAGTATTGGCTGTTATGATATCTTTTTTCAGGAACCGAATTAAAGCCTCTTCATCTTTATCAAGAATCATCCATTCAGCAATACTTTTTCCCGCCCGGCGAAGATAGGCTTTGATTTCATTACTCTCTACGGCGTCATACATTTTTAATGCAAGTCTCTGTTTTATCCTCGGTTCAGATGTAATACAGAGGAATGTCGTCTGGTTTACATCATTAGAATCGGTATCCCTAAACAGTGCTTTACCAAGTAGGCTGTTTAATCTTCTCAATCCGGCGCTTGTAAGCTTTGCTGGAACAAAAACCGGATAAGCTATACAGTCAATATTGATTTTCAAGTCAGCCATATTGCTTCTGCAGTTCCATTTCTTGCAGTTTGACTTGACAATGTTTGTGATAGCCGGCATACTGTGTGTTTTAATATTAGCCTCATCAAGCATAGGGAAATTCCACAGGTCTATATTTTTAACAGATTTCGGGATTTCCACATTTTGAATCGGGCAGTTAAACGCATCGCTGTCAATCGTTTCAAGGCCTTCATGCAAAGTCACGGAAGTAAGGCCTGAGTTACTGAAACAGTTTGAAGAGATATATTTAATATTTTCCGGGATGTCTATATACTGTAAGTTTCGGCATCCGTTAAACATAGCTCCTGAACTGAATGGCTCGCCAAGGTTAGTAAGCCCTTTTCCAATATCAACATGCATTAGGCATTTGCAGCCATTAAAGGCATGCTGCTCTATTCGTTTTAATGAGTCAGGCATGGATACAGATTCAATCATTGAGCCCGCAAACGCAAATGCTGAAATTATTTCTGTCCCTTCCGGTATGTTTACAGGCTTCGTTCTTCTTCCCGGACATACAAGAAGAGTCTTTCTGTCAGCTGAATATACAATGCCATCAACATCAATATAGCCAAGAGACCGTGTCTTCTCTGTCAACTCTATTGTCTTAGCATAAGTTAGTCCATATTTCGCCAGGGATTCCATGTCGCGTTCATTGTCGTCATCAATGACGATAGTGTCAGCGTTAAGCTGAAGGCCAGAGAGCATTTTCATATCTTTTATTACCGCTTTTTTCAAATGCCGTTTTTCTATAGCATGGCTTACTACACAATTACGCGGCAAAACGATTTCGTCTGCATCTTCGTTGACATCGATGATTATATTATCGCCAACCATAACGACACCATCTTCGAAATCAGCCATGCTGACAGCCGAGCCATCAAAAGCCATGCTGTCAACAAGACTTACATTGTCTGTGTTAATGATATTTGTGGACATACAGCCAGCGAACGCTTTATCTTCAATAAATATAACTTTATTCAGGTCAATCACATCTTCCGGTTTTCTACAGAACACATTGTACAGAGAGCCGCTTCTTGAAACCAGCATTTGTCCTGAAAGAAACGATTTGCTGTCTGATTCTACATATTTTACATTCGGGAACATAAAATTTGAGAAATGAAGCGAATTTACGCCAGGACCAATATAGATTTGTTCTACATCAGGAAACTGTTTCATACATTTTTCCAGTAGAAACAGCATTGCGTTTTCGCCATCCAGGCAGACAAACCGAGCTTCCTTAACTCCTGGTTCAATATCGATATCACTGATAAAACAATTCATGCTGCTGTTAAATGCATGCAGAGATGAATATGATATACCATTGCCTGTATAACTACTCCAGCAGCCTTTATCATAATCATAAGACCTCACCATTTTTTCCATTATTTTTCTTCCTTTCTTTGTGCTGTTTTATTACATTTTTAATATGCTGTATTTTATGGAAAAGAAAAACCGGCTGCCGCAGGCAGCCGGGGTATATACAATATGCTGAATTTTTTCAGAAAGAGCACAAAAAAAAGAAATCCCTCCACGGGATTTCTTGGCCTGACTGCTCCGCACAGATAAATCTGGCGGGTTCCCAAAAGAGAACCGCTAGATGTCTCCATACGCCACCGTTTTTCATCCTCCGCGCCCGACGGAAATGACCGTGTTGCAGGGTTATAAGACGATTATATTGGACAATGGATTTTACCTCTTAAGCTTTCCATGATACCGCGAGCTAAACTCGCGTGTACCAGACGCGGGCGGGGTTTCCCGCCCGTCGATAAAATAAGCAGATGAAGCTTATCCCTGTACTCACACTGTATATGCAGGACATATACAAAGGCGGGCTCGCAGCTGAGCCTGTTTTGTATTGCATATATAATATGCCTGATTTTCACAAAAAAATAAAAGTCCCGGAATTTTACTTTCTATTTTCAGAATTTTCCTGCATCGTCACCTTCCCAAACACCAATCCTTTCAGGCTTTCCAGGACAACAGCCTTCTCTTCTATCCCAGCTTCTCTGTATTCTTTGGCATCCTGTATCATTAACTTCACAACATGCCGTTTTTCTGCCAGATTTTTCACATTGCCTAACGCTAGCACATATACTTCGATGGTTCTAAATTCCGATGGTATGTCCTCTATTTTTGTCCCATCTTTTTGGATTTTTTGTGAATAGAATTGCTGTTTCTCTGCCTTGCTCATGTTGGGCTTCGTTTTTCTCCGAATCGGTGGAGCAGGAACTTCGTTTCCATATCCAATAAAATTTGTCATAAAATTATGTCTCCTCTCTTTTTGTATTTTCTTCAGTATGCCGATTTTTGCAACAAAAGAAGAGCCTCAAAGAGGCTCTTTTTTTGAGACTGCGCTACTGTTCTTCGTTGATTACGATACCACCATGAATGACAACACGTTTTCCATTTTCATCATCGAAATATGTTTCACTCTCGGATTCGGAAACATCAAACTTTCCTGTCCAGTGGCGGATTTCTTTACCGTTATAGTCATAAACCGTCACGGTCCTTTCCAGCCCGCCACCGATGTCGCTGCGCAAAGATTTCATCTGTCTCTGGGTAGAGGATGTATTAAATACGAATACACCTCCAAGTAGAACTACACAAATAGCAACCGCGATAATCATTGTTTTTTTCATATTCTCTTTTTTCCTTTCTTTGTAAAAATTATTTGTATAAAATATGCGGGATTTTTTATGTAATAAAAAAGGAGCCATCTTTTGGCTCCTTTTTTCGCATTACCGAATGGCTGCTACCATCGCAAAGGCAAGCATGGCCATTAAAGCAACAATGCCACCGGCAACTATCGCAAATGTATTCTTTTTCACTTTCTTTCTCCTTTATTTTTAAGATATACTAGTCTATTCTGTTGCTTGTTCTGGTTTCCTGGGTCGCATATTCCAGATAATGTTCCTCGAGTTTTTTGAAATCGCAGCAGGTATAGTTTAATACATGATTTTTGTTGCATCCAATCCTATATACCTGCAATGCCTTATTGTATATTTCGGCTTCATGTGCTCTGCAGAATCTGTATTCGGCATTTAACAAGTCCGCATACTGTTGATTATTTTGAGCGATTACAGAGAAATCTTTTACAGTCAGAACATTTTTCATAGCCGGAAACATAAAAGAGAATCGGATTGTAGATAAGACTCTTCCATTTTCAGTTATCTGAATGTTTGTTCTCTGCCTATTTGTCATGTGGGATATCGGGGCGTAATAATTAATGTTGCTAATCGTCAGTACTATTCCGCAAACAAATTTATTGTTTCCTTCGTATTCGATATTTGGTATTTGGCCATCAATAGTTTTAAGAAAATTTATGTAATTTTTATCTACATCGTAAAATTTAATCATATTTCTCCAATAAATATAAAATAGGACGAAATTATTAAAAATTTCGCCCTATTAATTAAATTCTCGCTATTACGGTCGCGAAACACCAAGCATTAATCCCTTCATTTACGGCTGAAGAACACCAAGCATTAAGTCCTGTTTTACGGCAACAGAAACCTTGGATTATGCTTATATTATATGCTGATATTTTTTAAAAGTCAATATGTTTTGTTTTATCTAGTCTATTTCTACCACCATCGCCCCGCTCTTTTCATAAACCACTTTTCCCATTTTCCTTACTCTATCTTTTACATCCTTTCCGTATTTCTCAACTTCACGCAATCCGCAGAACACATATTTGATATTATATTTTTTTATTATCTTTTCCGCATCTTTTGTTCCATCAAAAAATCCATCTATATCTTTTGTCCTCTTCTCAATCCCATTCAGGCTGTCTCTCCACAGCCATTCATGAACTTTCCAACCGGCAGGTGTTGAGATTCCAGTAATAACAGAAACCCTTTCATATGCAGTATAGCTGTCCCCTGGAGCCTCTGCTATTGCTTCTTTTATTTCTTCTTTTTCAGCCTTGTCTTTTAACCACAGCAGGGCATCTTTTTCGTCCGCAAATTCTTCGTTATCCAGATAATTTAGGGCATTCAGCCCGGTCCTTTCCATCGGATTCATCAACACCCCAAACCATGAACCGGCAGCATTGAAAAAGTACCCGAACAGTAAAATCTGCAAAGCGAGCAGGATGAATGCGGCAATATGTAAAGGCTTTTTTCGGGTTTGTAACAATGAATACAGAATGTATCCACTACATATATTCAGCAGGATGAACGCCTGATAAGTCAGTTTGAACATCGTATTTGCTCGCGAATAAGACCCCTCATAGATATCCCGGACATATACCAGTTCCGGAATGGCGATAAGTCCGATTGCGCAACAGCACAGGATAAACGCAAACACATCTGGAGTACGGAGTGCTTGCAGGCGTTTTATCAGCCCGCCTTTTGATTTCAGCCAGCGGTACACCATCAGGACAACAAACATAGCCGCTATCGCAACCGGAATTCCCCAGAGGATTATCAACTGATAGATTGCCGAGTGATGACCTGCAACGCCAACGCCCTTAAAGATACTTTTAAAATTCATTGTAAATGGCAGTGCTGTCAGATATCCTGTAATCAGAATGATTCCAAATTGTGAAACCATACGCTTCAGCATTTTAGATTTTCCTGAATGCAGATTTCCAAAGATGATTGTAATTATAATCACAACTGCATAAATGATGTAGTCCCAATAATTCGTAAAATTACATAAGCCCCAGGCTAAGCCGAGCATGCACAACTGCGGCAGGCAGAACTTCTTTTTTCCGTTGCTATTGTTCTTCAAAAAAGCATACAGTAAAGCCGCAATCAGTATGACAATCATGATATTTACCATATGCGCATGCAAGTCACCGAGCACGAATGAATAGCACGGAAACTCATGAATAGTCTTATCGTCAACATCCGGGTTATAACCGATATAGCGTGTTGCATCCGGGAACCAATAAGACATGCTGTCCACATCAATATCTTTATGCCACGTATAAGAAGTTGTGTTCGTTAGGCCAATAGAGATAAAAGGCTTCAGCAGTCCATACACGATATAATGCCCGTTTCCTCCAAACACTACCGCTGCCGCTGACAGCGCAGAAAAAATAACACTCTCTTTTCTGCTTATTTTTTCAAACCTGTCTTTCAGCATTTGTTCTGCGATTCCGAAAATACCCGTGAACATCAGTGCCGGAATCAAAGCCCGCATCATATTATAAGCATATTCTGCCTTCGTTGTTTTCTATAACATCGTTTTTGCAATAAACGCTGCGTAATACTGCCCGCCGTAGTAATAATTGATACTCTTTCCGGCATACCAGATGTCGTCCGGTGGAAGTTTTGATGTCGTCAGCATCTTTTGCAGGAATCCATAGTCCATAAACTTTTCAGTACCGTATCCGGAAGGGTTGAACCCGATAAGGTAAGCCCAGAACAGAAATACGACAAAGAAAATCACTTCATATTTTAAGCATCCGGAAAAGCACTGCTTCCAATCTTCCAGGCATCTCTTCCGTTTCTTCCCGACAGCCATACACAGCATGAAATACAGGCAGATTGCAATGATTCCAGTTTTTCTGGTGAACGGTATGTGTAAACAGACCCCTGCAGCCCACATCATAAATCCGGGAATCAGAACCCCGAAAGTCTTGCCAAACGGCAGCAGGCATTTATTCTCTCCAAACACCGCCACCGCCAACGGCATAGAGACCAGCATCATCAGCAACATATAAAATTCCCACTGCAGGAATATAACTGCATCAGTCCTTCCTAGCAGCAGGAATGTCACCGCAGCCGCCGCTGCTATCCCGATGCTTGTTTTAAGTATTTTTTTCTTTTTCTTTTGTGGATTTGCAGACACAGACCTTGTCTGCGCGTTTAGATTGTTCCGCATATTGTCTATCCTTTCTTGAGTATTTTTTTTAGTTGTTTTTTTCGGATACAATATGCTGAAATATTGATAAGGTTTTGGATTTTTGAGGAAAAGATTGCGCAGCGAATAATTACACCCATTGTTTTTTTCTTTTGATAACTCGCCGTTCCGGCTCGTAACCAAGCCTCGCAGAGGCTGACAAGCGAAGCCGTAAGGCTGAGTGCAGTGCACGAACGGGGATTCTGACCCACGTGCGAAGTTAAAACCGAAATATTTGACCCGCGGACAACTTTTTGTCGGCCGGGGACTTCCCATTCTCCGTTAATTATGTTATCCTATATATGCATACGAATAACATGCCAGGTCACTGGCAGATTCTAATCCAATCTTTTTGCCAGCGACCTGCACCTCAAAAAAGCAGATAATCGTTTTATAACTTCATATATATTCTTGCATTTCCGCTTTCTTGTTTATACCCATTTTTTTGATAAAAATAAGTTAGTCTATCCATTTCATCTTTTCTTTCATCTTCTTTAACTTTGACAGGATGTTTTACGCCTTCTATATATGAACAATGTAATTGTTTAGCTAATTGGTGTACGTAAAACAATCCGGCGCTCCCAATCCCTTGATTCTCATATATTCTGTCTGTTACATAGTTGTCTCTTAATATCGCAAAATTGCTATTGATAACTTGTGCTTCGCGCTCGTAACCAGACTTCGAGCGGGGATTCAGACCCGCGTGCGAAGCTAAAACCGGAGTATTTGACCCGCGGACGATTTTTTGTCGGCCTGGAATTTCCCGTTCTCCGTTGATAGTCAGTACATGCTCTACATAGGCTTCATACACTCTTTGGCCATGTTCCATGAATCCGCATATAGCATATTCGTATGATATCTGCTCCATGGACTCACGAAGTTTTATTCGGTATTCTAGGAAAAATACAATATGTACGTTTTTTCTTTTCGTTTCGCTTACTCCGCAAAACCTGGGATTTCTTAACGATACCAAATTTTTTGTGTTAAGCTTTTTTTTAATGAAAGCATATTCGTTTGTGCTGCAAATTTTATCAATTTCTTTTAAATCTTTTTTTCCGTAAAACAATTCGTCAAAATCTGGTATTTTAAACATTATTATTCTTCTACAAAGAACCCTACTTCCGCTGCACTTCTCCATATATTTTCCAGTACGCGTCTTCTCTTATCCAAATCCCACATTGGATAACATTGCGGAAGATTACCGCTCTTTTCTTTCCTTTTTTTGCATTCCATTATATCATCCAAAAGACATTTTTTAAACACCTTTCTTTCTGCGGCATCATCTTGCCCTATTTGTTTTAATCCTCGAAGTCTCCGAAACGCATATCGGTATGGCGTGGAATATCGGTATTCAAAGGGAATTTGGCTAATGGATATCTTGCCGTCCAGAATATCCTTTTCAGCCTGTGTATCATAAGTCCTGCCAAATGGTCTTGATAAATATCCTTCGTCCTGCATCCTTACTTTGCCTCCTGTTTTTTTTCTTGTTTATAAAATATTATGCCGATTTTCCATTTTTTTTGCGACTCATTTTTTCTGCATATTACATTTGTCTTAAATATTTGCAAACCATATATATATGTTGTAAAATATATATAAGCAAAAAAAATTATACAAGGAGGGAAAATATTTATGATAAAGAAACTAAGCAAGACCCGGCTGCTCAACGGCCTGATTGTCGTCCTGCTGGCCATCACACTGATTGTCCCGGCAGTCTTTCAGTCCACCACCCCGGCGGCCTCCAAGCGAACGCCCGCAAGACCGGCGATTACGAAAGTGACCGCGACCAAGAATTCCGCAACGGTCACCTGGAAGAAGTCCAAGTATGCCACTTCTTACCGGATTTATTACAAACAGGCCGGTGCGAAGAAGTGGACCACGCTGGCAACTATCAGCAGTAAAAATCTGAAGTACACTCACAAATCTTCCAGAAAGTACCCACTCAAGGGTGGCAAAAAATATACCTACACCGTCAGGGCATATAACAAGTATGGCAGAAAATGGAGTTCTTACGACAAGAAAGGCAAGACCGTTACTATCCCGGCCGTTCCGTCTATTGTAAAAACCCGCGTGAAAGCGAACAACTATAAGCAGACTACTGTTACTTGGACAAAATCCATCAATGCTACGAACTACCTGGTTTACTACCGCTCTGCTGACACCACAAA
>NZ_QJHD01000029.1:0-64472 GCF_003184505.1 Blautia sp. BCRC 81119
ATTTCCTCAAAGATTGATTGTACCATTTGTTTTTCCTCCAAATAAGATATTCACTCCATACTCATGTCTGCTATCATTAACACAATTTACGTTTTCTCCTTATCTGGTTTCATACATAAATAATAAGCATATTTTTTTCCTGCCACAGTAGAAACTTTTCTTGTCATAGGTGCTCCACAATCCGCACATATAGCAATTCCGGATAACAGATATACTTGCTTTTGGTCAGGTGAAGTACGTGTATCCATGCCAAGAAGCCTCTGAACTATTTCAAAATCGCGGTCACTCACCAGTGGTTCATGATTTTTCTCAATCCGGATCCAGTCATCTTCCGGTTTCACATAAGTCTGCTTCACTTTATGGTTCGGTGTCGTCCTTTTTCCCTGCACAAGGTTTCCGATATAAACCTCGTTTTCCAGTATCCTGCGGACGGTAACGGAACTCCAAAGTGCCTGTTCCTTCTGCCGGAAGCCTGTTTCATAACGACTGCCGTTGCTGATTTTATACTCAAATGGGGAAAGAATACCCAGTTCATTTAAACGATTAGCGATCGCATCCTGACTCATTCCCTGCAGCTTCATCTTAAAAATATCCTGTACTACACTGCCTGCAGATGGATCAATCTCTAATTTATGCTTATCTGTCTTTGTCTTCCTGTATCCAAAAGCTACAAACGGGGTCACACACTCACCTTTTTTCCTCTTAATCTCAAGATTACTCCTGATCTACTACAATATATTTATGGTTAATATCCCTTACAGCCAGTAAGGATTTATCCATCTTGTTGCTTAAGCTGTATAATGATGGAGCAATTGGTATATCGTCCCTTTTCTTGGACATCGCGTCCGCAATTAAGACTGATAACCAGCTCCTCATTCGCAGCGTTCGTTTTATGCAGGTTGAATCGCCATAGGTGCATTCGCGTCACACCACAGTAGATTGAATAGGCAATGAGTAAAACTGGTATTTATCCATTGCAATAATCTTAAGGAGTGACAATTTATGAACGCAGTAGGTATCGATGTTTCAAAAGGTAAAAGTATGGTTGCTATCATGCGACCATTCGGTGAAATTTCACTAAAAAAAGAGCTTCAAGATCTGGGCGTTACCAAAATCCCAACCTCTGAAAAAATCCAGAAGCGGATTGAAAGCCTTGAATCGGAACAGGCTGCTGTTATCTGCGAAAAGCAAGAATTACAGAAAAAACATGGAATCATTCAACAGAATTTTTCCGCACTGCTCAATGTTCCGGTAATGCAAATTCCAGTATCCAAAGCAGAAAAAATTCTATAAAAAATAGAGGTGCCAACATGGTACCTCCATTTATTCCTCGACTCTTCCTAATATTTTTTCTGTAATAACATACACTTTTCCAAGCATTCCTTGACTTTTTTTCTAGAATAATTTTCATTATTGCTATACTCTATCAGATACCAGTATATATCAGAATCAACATTTAAATATTCCTTAAAAGCTACTATTGCTTCCTCATACTGCCTCTGTTCCATAGAACAATAACCATATTGTAGTATTGCAAATCTTTTTTGCTGCCAGTCATCAACTACAAAAATACTTATCAGCATCACACACAGCACTACTCCAATTATAGCTTTTGCTTTCAAAGATGTCCGAGTTATCTGTTCTGACTTATCTTTAAATTTCCATTTTATCATTTCTCTCTACTCGTATAATCACATTTTCATAATATTTTTCCTAAGTTTTTATATTTTTCTATACAGATTTCTTCAACTTTGTAGATAGCGATATTCTACATATCAGGAAACTCTTTAATGTATAAATTCCTATCTTTTGTCTCACTTAAAGAATCCGATATAAAATGTATTGGAATCAAGAATTTCAATAGACTCCACTCTCTTCATCTCTAATTTTTGTTGCATTTACTGATTATTTTGTTATTTAATCATCGTACATACCAGTAACATCTTTTCTTTTTCGCATCCTCAAATTTAATTATGAATTTTCTTCATCGATTTGTGCTGTTCCAAAAAGCTCATCGAACTTAGCTTCCAAAATTTCCTGCAAGGAACAGTCTTCTTCATCAAAATCATTATCAACATTCCTCTGTTTCTTTTCTTTTTCCTCATTATGACGCATAATATTCCTCATTGCTTCTGCAAATTCTTTATGTCTATCAGTCAATTTATTTCTCCTCCATATACTTATTAATTTTCCTCAGCCAGTTTAATCTGCGCTCTTCAACAATTATTAAACAAATGTATCTTTGCTCTCACGGATATCCCTGATGCAATAATCAGCTTTCTATTATTTTTTCCTGGTTTCTTGCATTGATCACCTGAATTATTCCATTGTTACCATGAGCTATGAAAACAAGTTCATCCATTGTATAATCTCCTCCCCGATATGCATATTCAATTTTTTGATACTCTGGTGTCACAATTACATTGCCATCATAATCAACAACTCCCATCAGGTTGTCCTCTGTCCAAACAAAAGCAAATTGACCATTATAAACACAGGAAATTCTCACAAAAGATTCATAATTTGCAATAATTCTTATTTCTTCTTCGTTTTGTTCAAACGGAAGTAATTCAAACAAAACTGCTTTTCCATCGACTATTGCACTTCCTAAACACGTTACGTTTGGCAAATCTCCAATCATTTCTGCACCAGAAAAAATGACCTTATCGTCACGATTAATAATTTCCCATGTACCATCCTCTTCTTGAACTCTGCAATATAATCCTTGCATTTCAAATGTTAGTGATCCATCTTGATAATCTTTGGTTATTCTTTTTCCTTCTTCATTAATGTAATAAATTTTTCCCGATGTTTCTTGAACTCTTGCTGTTCCATCTGCAAATTCAGCTGCTTCTACAAAAATAGGATCCGTCAAAAGGTTTCCATCTTTCTTGAGGTATCCGTATTTCCCGTTATTGCCGATGTATCTTGCAACATTCTCCCAGGAAAAATAGAATTCATCCGTATACAGATACTTGAACGGCCCTACATCAATACCCGTGGGGGCATGGTATATAGTGCCAAATTGGGTATACTCAAATCTATTTTCTTCAGATGTATTCTTCGCACAATCTGTTTCATATGCAATTTGTTCGTTCATCTGGTTAATCGCTGGAACAGCACCTGTGGCAATATGTAGTGTATATTTCCATGCCAAGCACGCAACTATAATCCCAAAGATCACCAAAGCAACACTTAATATCTGGTTATTTGTAAAACAATTCTTCATCTTCTTAATCATTCAACCACCTCCATACAATCAGGTCTATTATTCTCCATATATTTCTGAAGTATTTCACTTCTAACAGTGTCGTCCTCAACATCATGCCAAAGATCTGTATCAGCTGATTTTTCAACAATAAGCACACAAGTTTCATCCAAATCTATTGGTCTTAGTACCATTACATTATGCTCTTTATATTCTTCAGCAAAACAAATCACTGTAGCTTCTTCAGCACAAGTCAGTACAATCTTAAATACATTATCCTCATCCCAGTCCATAAGCTTAATCTCTGCCCCTTCAAATATATCGGATACTCTTTTATCAGCATAAAAACTCTCATCAATACACTTTGATTCGATTACAGACCAGATTAACAATCCCAAAGCAATTGTGTCCATGTAAAATCCTATTCTACCCGCAAATGGAAGAGCGATTGGCAGCGGAAGAACACCTATGCTATATGGAATCCCCCAAATCACCCTCATTGCTAACGTCCACCAGGCAGCTTTATACACGAGATAATTTCTGTTAAAGACTACATTTTTACCTAAAAGTCGATATGACGCAATCAGAAACAAGAGCAATACTATGACAATAGCCACCCCAACTACCCAACCGCCATAATATAGTCCAGCAAGGAAGTAATTATTTCTATCAGCCAGAAAAGCTGTTACCGTACTATTAGAAATCAGTTCAGATGAACACCCAAATGCAGACGCTCCGGTAATGATTTGCTTTATATTATTCTGATAGACTCTCCAATCCTTGCCATACGAATACTGATCAAATGACATACCCGTACGATAAAACACAACTAATAAAGCACCCCAAAAGAATATATATAACCCTATGAGGGCAAGTACATTGCCTTTTTTATTGCAACAACTCCATGCATATTTTCTGACTGCAACAATCACAGTAATAATTTCAATAGCAGCCAACTCAATCAGCCAGATGTTTGGCAACTTCATAAAAAGCAGATATGAGATCAGTGAAAGCATTAGCAGCTGCATAACACCTGATATTACTGCTTTCATGCTATAGTATTCTTCACGGATCCCTCTAAAGATCATCTGCGTCCACAATGGAAATACAATAAAGAGAATTGGATCAAACATATATTTTTTATTTATGTTGAGAAATCCTATCGTAATATAAGTAGAATCTGTAAACACAGTAATATCTGTCCACATTTCAAATACAAAAGCCAGAAGACAAAGAAACGCTAAGCTTCCCATTGCAAGCATGGATTTTCTCAATATGCACCATCTTTTGCCATCCCCACCAGGCATCTCTTCTATATAGTCCTCCGGTTCATCATCAAAAAGAATCGAAAACCAACTGCCGTTTCCCGCTGGCTTAAGTAGGGACCAGTAGAAGAAGGTTCCTAGCAGAGTTATAACTGCAAATATCAAAAAACTGTATGCTCCAGTTCCTTCATCATAACTTGCCATATATGTAAATGTTCGAAGCCAGATAAACGTGAGCCAACATACTATAGATAACAGAACCGATATTTTGTATCCTTTTTTACTCTTAATCATGTGTCTATCCTTCATCCTTTCTGAAATTGATGACCAGACTATAGCCGGTCACCAGAAACCAATATTTGTGTTTAAGCGTTCTCATCCCGAGCGTCTATTGGGGAAAATTCTGCACGATAATGCATAGATAATGCATAGCCTCAACCTTGTTTCCGACCTCATGTAGCACATTAGGTGCAGCATCTGCAAAGGCTTTTGCCTCCTTGAGTCCCATCCAGTTAATTCACGTACTGCCTTAATGACCTTAACTTTTTGCGATCTGGAATTTATCAACCGCATTTCATATCCTGTTTCAGATAAAACATGATTAACAACACCTCTCTTTCACGATGGTTTGCTTTTAAGGCAACATTATCTTAACAATTCCTATTACATTGCTCAGTTCCATATCCGAAAAATGAGTTATCTAATCAGCTACCATCCAGTTGGTAAACACGGTAAGCATCACTGCATTCAACGGAGGCTCCCATATTGAGCAGTATTCCTGCCACAATTGATCTATGACATGTTTTTTCCTCATCATCAGGGCAAAAGCAAACAAGACATATATTCTTTTCGTTGCTTACAGCCACAAGCTTTCTAATCAGTTTCATAGAAGCATCACAGCCTTGAATATCATTTAAAAATCTCGGCACATAGTGTTCTGTAAAGGCTTGTTTGTTCCACAGTCCTGAATGAACCATACTTCTATACTCTTTAAACAGGCTTTCTTTTGGCGCCAATTCCGGAACATGAAAAACATTATCAAAATCCTCAAACAGACTTCTCAACTCATCGACTGCAAAGCATATAACCCAAACTTCATCAAACTCTGCCGGATTGGTTTTAAAAATATTACCAATGGAAATCATACATATCCTCCTTTCAGGCTGCCTCTCGGAAAGATTCTTTTCTTTCCGGAAGGGCATACCAATTCTGTGTATTATCATCTGCCAAAGCGTAGATAGACACTAAAGAACGCTTCATATTCAGCAGGTCTTCTGTGAAGAGAATGGTGTTTTCCTCACTCCACATTCCATTTGCTCTTAAATACTCTGCAATCTTGATGTTGTGATCACGAGATTCACCGCAGATAATCATCTGCGGATATGAAGCATCCCCATGATAATTAGAATCAAGATATGTCTCATTGTGAATCAGATTGTAGTAGCGTTCGAGCTTGCTCATTAACTTCTCATAAGAATCCGGAGTATCACGAATCACTTCATAAGCCAGCACTGAGGTGTTATCGATCTTTACAGTTGCGGCTGTTCTAATCATGCAACTGCTCCCTGCCAGTTCAAGATTTGTAGCACGCATAGTCTCCATGATACCGAAGCGCTGCATCTGCGTATTACTCATCATAAGGTTGAGAATAATCTGATTGCCAACCAGGATTCTCTTTACATCACAGGCAGTATCATCAGGCATACCCTTCTCTCTTCTCTTTGAAAAAGACACGTAACGGTTGCCCATATGGAAGTTAACACCTTGTTCCAATGCAAGCTGATATCCGAAATAGTCAAGCTCATAATACTTAAGTCCATGTTCTGCACCAGCTGACACCATCTCGTTCTCCTGGATCACACGATACTTCATCAATTTAAGAATACGCTTTCTCAGTTTAGGACGATCAACGTCATAGCCTCTCAGGGTAATATACTCAAAAATCTGGAGAGAATTGAGATACTTAGAGCAAGCAACTTGCTCCACAATTGCATAATCAACGCTGTCAAGGAGCTCACGAAGTTCATCTACGCTTGTCATGCAGTATTGTACACGTGAATGTTCAATATGCTCATCGTCTCTTGCCGCAAAAATCGGGGTCTCCGGCACGGTATACGCTGCCAGTTCTGCAGTCATTCTTTCATAGGTTTTAGGATCATTCCATTTTGTATAATTCATCATATCTTTTCCCCTTTCTTACAGGTCATTCTCAAGCATTGTAATCAGCTTATGTTCCAGGTTGTCCTGCTCCAGATTTGCACAATAGTATTCACAAAAGTACTCAACCGTCTCCATCTGCTCTGTAGTCAGATAGTTCTGCACAAGCAGCAATCTGTTAGGTACGATACCGTACTCACGGCCGATACGAGCGAGCTTATCATAGTCACGGAACTGCTTTCCGGACTTGATTTCGATCACGTATACAAGGGCATCTGTAACGTTCTCGATGATCAGATCAAACTCGTTCTTCAATTTTCCATCAACGGTTGCCACTTTCGTATTCGCATAGAGCTTGAACTGCTTACCATACTTCTTCTCCAGCTTAGTAAGCACGTCACCCACCACCTTGCGGATGGCAATCTCCATATACTGGCCATTGATAAACATCAGGGCCTTAGGACTTAACACAAGTCGACCATGGAGCATCTCGCAATCCTCACAATAGCGAACCTCAGCAATAACACCATATAAATTCTGGCAAAGATCGATGATACCTGCCTTTCCTTCATTGGAAACACCTCTCAGGCTGAAGTGAAAATCTTCTCTTTTAGCGCCAAACAGAATACGCAGTTCGTTGAGAAAGCCTCTAATTTCAGCGTCCAGCTTGAGCATTCTAAGTGCAAGCCTCTCTACCGCAGGCGGAACAAGATCAGCCTGTTTGGAATACTCGATTTTGATGTTCTGACTGCTTTTTGTCAGTACGTTAGATACATTGGATACAACATTCATGTTTTCAGCAGATACCAGTCTTAATGCAGTTGCGTTGATCATACTTAAACCTCCCTGTATTCCAGAATCATCTGTCTGGTTTCCTTTTTCTTATGTTTGCGATTGTACACAGTCTTTAAACTCATATACGTTGTGAGACGGACCCAGATGTCACCCTTTTCTAAGGCCATCTTACGTTCTATTCCACGACTAGTTTTGAGCTGTGTAATCTTGGTTTTCTGAATTGGATTTCTCATCTTGGTTATCTCCCTCACTTTCTATGTAGATTTTAAAACAACTGCATTTTTCTCTCAGTTCCGTATCGGAAACAAAAGTTATCAAAAAAAGAAAATCCAGAATACAGGTTTTTAACTCTGTACTCTGGATTGATTTCTATGCCCACGGCAGCATTCTCTGCTTGTCAATGCTATTTAACTGTTGTATCCTAAGCGCCAAACTCGGATGTGTATCATATAATACGGATAAAAAGGTCTGGCCTGATGCTCCTGTATCTGGTGCAAAGCGTTCCAGGAATCTTCTAAGATAGAATGCATACCCCATGTCTGCTGCAAAACGATCAGCCATAAATTCGCTTCTACGCCCAAGTGCAGAAATTACCAATCTGCTCACCTGGAGAACGATAGTCTTTGCTGCTTCCATTACAAACCGAATCAAGCCGGAAATCTTGCTTGTAATAAAGTAGGATGCAAACGAGAATCGAAACAAGCCCATCATACAGCAGATTACCATAATGATGTAAACACAGGCAATCAATGCAAACTGATAAAAAGCAAGGACAGCTATGATTCCAAGACAGTTTACGATAAGTACCATGTTCAGCACACTGTCCCCATTCGTAAGGTGACCAAGCTCATGAGCAATGATGGCTTCTACGGTCCTATTGTCCAGATTTAAGGCTCCTTCTGTCACGCCTATACTTCTAGCGCCAAAACAGTAAGCATTCATTTCATCTCCTGGAATCAGGCACACCTTTATGTTATTAGGAAGGTTACGGCCCTCAGCCGCGACTTTCTCCCTAACTCTCTGATAACAATTATCCAGCTTCGCATGCTTAACTCCCAAAGATGGGTCGCATGGAATCACTCTGTATTTTACCCGGGCGATATGCTCACCAATTCCCAAAGCATAGATAATTGCCGCCAGAGCAATAAATACACCTCCGAAAGCGAAACACAGCAGGTCAATCACCAGCAATACTGCCGATATAATGTATCCTCTTCGCTTCATCTTAATCACCTCACATTCAAAATTTATCTCCTATGGTTACGGAAGAAAAACGGAGAATAGCCAGCTAATGAAACAATACAGTCACCCGGTAATGCAATCTTGTAAAAATCCGCATCTTGGATCACGCTACGTTCTCTTAACTCTGGTTTTCCACCGCCATAGCCTATTACTGACACCAGATTTTTTCCGTATCGGTTACTCAACAACTGTCTGCTCTTGTAGTCACTGGTAAAGAAACAAAAAACATTCGGGAAAAGCCCCAGCATACAGCTAGCTTCACTCTCTGAATAATTTTTTTCCAGTAACTGTACTGACTGAACCGCTGCAATCAACCTAAAGCCGTTGCTTCTGCCGTAGGCTAAGGCTGACTGAAGATATTGTAAATGGCCAAGAAGGCTAAATTCATCCAGGAAGAACCAGACCTTCTGATCATTTTCCTCAAGACTCTGTTTGATCATCTGGTCGAGGATCATATCAAAGAAAACGATACTTGACTCTGTGCTCTCTGCGTAATTGAAAAGCAGAAATACCTTCTTACCTTCTCTTAATGCTTGTCTCACAGAGAATGTTCCCGGCTTTACAAAAGCACCTCCCTGAAATGTTTCCTTTAACACGGTTCGCAGCTCGCCGAGCACACCAAGAGCCTGCGCAGTGCCACCTTCTCCCAGGTAATCCGATAAATGATGCAGTCTAGTCACCTCTTTGATCAGGGTTAATAAACCTTTTCTAGTTTTATCATTCACCACAGAATCCTTAAGTGTGACCGTGTTAAAAAATCCGATCAGAGTACTGTTAGTAGGCTTCTTTCCGGTCTGTAGCTCATAATTTTCATACAAATACATCGTCAAGGACTTGAACATATCCTTTGGTGCATTGGTAAAAAAAGGCTGTACTGTATTCTTATGTTTGGAGAACATGACATCACAAAGCTCAACCAGTGTCTTCTCCGGATCATTTGAAGCTTCCATCTCTGCAAAAATATTCCAGATACACTCTGGTTTGCATGCATTATATTCGAGAAGAAGATCTCCGTTTTCCGGATGATAGAATCCATCAATCATCTCTCTCTTGGTTGCAAAGATCACTGCGGCATCCTGCGCTCTCATGTCACTAAAAATTCGTGGCATAATTGCATTGCGCAGTAAATAGGACTTACCACTTGATACCTGTCCAATCAACAGTGTTGGTTTTTCAAGAATAGAATCATCTATCATGAAACCTGGTGCTAACTGAATCACTGGTGCTTTACTGTTTTTCTCCACATTAGGTCTTTCCAGTAAGGTAATTTCACTACTTTGCATCTGTAACATACCGTATCCTCCCTTATAATCCATCTTCATTATCATAAGTATTTTCTTGGCCATTTCCGGGGGTGTATCCGTGGCATATATTCTATGCCCGTCCCATGATCCACGACTATCATTGTATTCTGTACAAAATTTAATGCCCACACCACTCCAGTGAACAAGGTTTCTGATATAGTCATCCAACAGGTAAGCAATCTTCTCTCTGCATAAAGGCATCTTGACGCTCCCATAGGAAATGAAATGACAACAGCACTCTGGCAACCATGGCAGCCAAAATCTTAGCCACTCTTTTTTCTCTTTGATCGCATATTCATTATCCAGCACTGAACTTAAAATATGTACATCCATATCCAACTCAAAGATAAGACGTACTGCATCAATCAGATTTAACTCTGGCTTTCTGGAAAGAAAGAACCCTTCAGAGGACACATCTCTATAAGATGCGTCCTCCCACCTCGCCAGGACTCCATCCATGTCAACATACAGAACTTTATTCTCCAAGCCCGTCATCTTCTCCTCCACTACCTCCTTCGCCAGAGTTATCTTCTCCAACACCTTCACTTGCTCCTTCTGATTCACCGGAAGATACTTCGGCACTTGCAGGCGCTTCACTTTCAGTGATTCCGGCATCCAAAAAGGACGTATCAAAATCAGTATGCTCCCATCCGCTACCAAGTCTGTCATCGACATCATCTTCTGCACCACATAAGTCATTAGCAATATCTATTTGTTCATCCGTCATGCCAGCATTCTGCGATGAATCAACCGTCTGATCCGCCTGATTGGCGGTATCATTCCAAGACTGCTGCATTTCATGACTAGCATTCTGAAAAGAAATATGCTGCTCATCAATGGCACCGGTAGTGTTATCCTGAACTCCTACATTGATCATTGTTGCATCCGGTCGTTCACCGACACTGTTAAAATTGGAAACATTCATAGAAACCGTGTTGTTCGGATTTGCTGCAAGATTGGCAACATTTCTCTCCACATTCGCTTGATCCTTCTGATTGACATTCGCAGCCTGCGCATCAAGATTTGTTGGGTCGTTTCGGCCACCAAAGCGATCAGCAATAAGGTGTCCGCCCTGATCTCCTGCCTGACGATCTGCGCCTCCCGCACTTCTCTGTGCACCAAGATCTCTTTCACTGGTAGAGCCATTTGCTATGATTCCTGAAGCACTCTTACCAGTAGCATTATGTGAGTAAATGTATTCTCCAGGAGTTCCACTATAGTCCATACTCATTTTCTTTCCTCCTTATCTTCGTAAGTCAACATAACCCTCAAAGGTATCTGCCTGAACCAAACAGATTCCTTTCTGCATATCATGTATTTCCTCTTTACGATACTGAGCTTCCCATACTGGAACATGCTGCACGTAGTGGTCCACTCGATTAGTGTCCAGAAGCCGGTCCAGCACTCGGTTATTTGAAATCCTTCTGTCTCGATCGCAGGCATACGAATTTCGCACTACTGGAATCTGTCCAAATCTCTTCGACGAAATCTCCTCGCAGCTTTCCATCCTTGAATGAGCTGTGTATATGTATCTTCGGAAATATTCATCTATCTGTTCACTCCAGTCAGCTGTATGTCCCGAGAAATAATCCTTCGCAAAGAAGTTAAAATTAATATCGGACGAGGAAACATTCAAAAGCCGAAGAAGCTCATTACCATATTTCTTGCATCCCTCCAACACCATCAGACTTACCTGCTTGCCGCTTCGTTTTGCTTCCAGAATGTCCCATCCAATCATCTCAAACAAAAGTTCTTTCATCTCTTCACTCATATCAGATTTGATGATGAAGCAGAGCCGATCCCCCTGCCCAAGCGTAGAAATAGATTTACTGCGATCCTTCTTCAAAGAAAAACTACGATCAAGGCGATTCAGAATCCTCTTCAAATGAATACGGCCACTAGAACAATCTGAATAATCTTCAAACCAATCTCTGCATTCATCCTGTGTCATTTCGCCGTTAACAACTGCTGTATTCAGTGCTCTCTCAACAGCAGAGGCACGCAGGTACTTCTGTAGAAGTGCCTCATCGCTGGTATGATGGGCCTCCCCAATTTCACTCTCAAGTTCTGTCAGGAAATCAATATACGCCATCACATCATCAGCTTTTTCCTGATCAACACGGCACCTTTTCAGGATTTCCACCATTCTTTCCTTCATATCGACATCACAGCCTGAAAAAGCAGGGAAGTACCGATGTGCATAAGAAGGCAGATAACCTTTATTTCTTGAATCAGATTCAACAATCTGAGAAACAGCCGGAAGCATATCTTCGGAAGCAATTACCACCTGCACAAAATGCTGCTCAGCAGCCTTATACAGAAGTTTCTTAAAGACAATAGCCGTTACTGCTTCGTCATCTCCCGAGCACATCCAACCACTGATGTCACGATTCATCAAACTCATGATTTCATTCATCCATTCTCACCCTTTCTAAAAACTGTTATCTAACATCACTATCAATATATCGAAACGCCAACATATCGTCCTTCGCATATCGGTAAAAACAGTTAACAATATTTCTAACATGTCATTTTTCTTATAAATTCCGGAGTACAATTACAGGAAAGTACCTCAGAACTATTTTCAAAAATTGATCGATCTAGAAGATGAACCATCCCCCAATGATATAGAGGATCTTTTCTGCAGATTGCATCAGTGACATCTATATAAAACCAACCACCGCAAAGAAATACCATATTCCATGCATGCCCTTCTCCATTCCGTGTTCCACGTATATACCTGCAGGGAATTCCTAACTCTTTAAAGATGGAACAGATTGCCAGAGATATGCCCATACAAACAGCCGTGTTATTTATGATTGCGCTATACGCGGTATATTCGAGTTTCGTAGAGTTTTCTATACGCCCATAGTGCCAGTTGTTTACACAATATCGGACAACCGCATATGCTTTTTTCCAATCCTCGATACCACTCAGCTTAGCCTGGCGAACTATCTCGTTGATCTTTTCTGTTATCTTTGCTTTTCGGTCTGTCCATTCCCTGTAGCTGCAGGAATATTGAAAACGAATGACCTGCGCCATATATCTGCATTCTTCCATTCGCTTTATTTCGGACGATAGTCCTGATACATAACAATTCAACAGCTGATGAGATTCCAGCAGGTTACTTTTCTTTCCCTGGATTTGCTCATGCAGGTGAGCCGGATACACAATAAGCAAATTTCTTCTGTGTAAGCTAGCCGCATAGATTGTCGCCTCTCGCAGTTCAGAAATCGATTCAACCCTCACTACCGACGAAGAAAGAGTATTTGTATATTCGACTTGAAGTATCAGTTTTGCCCACAAGCCATAATCTTCAACTTGAAGCTGAAGTGTTTTAATACATAAAATCAATCGAGGGTCTGCCTCACACACTTCGTGAAGAACAGATCCCCTTCTGATAACCTCTGGCATCACGTTAACCGAAATACTCTGGTCACGTTTCGTTGCCATATGTTCTGCTAACACAGATGCAGCCGCTCTGAGTGTGTTACAAACCATATCATGCCTCCCTATACAAGAAAGTAATCAAGCAGAGCAAACACCAGCATGAAGATCATGTTGTTGAAAAGAAGTTTGCGGATCTCCACCACATCGAACTTTCCGTTCTTGATAAATGCGTTAGCAACCACTGCAACAACAAATAAGATCAGGCTGATCAGTGCAAAAATATAGGAATAAGCTGCCAGAGCAATAAAACCACGTTCAAGAATCTTGTTAATCATTTTCTCTTCCTCCATGTGTGAAAACATTTGTCATTTGGCCTGCAATTGCTTCCAATCTATCGGTTAGCCTTTCAAAATTGTGGAAAGCAAAATGCACATCTGTATTTAACTGTGCATGCAGCTGAGGCATGCTCAGCTCTGTCCGTATTGAAGGATGTTCTTTCAGCCCAAATGCTGTCACCAGAATCAATACAGCCAGTATCGTAGCAATTCTTGCTGTTTTAGCCGTCTTCCTTGTCCAGCGAATCAGATATCTTAGCAGGAGATTAATCGGCTGATATCTTGATGTGTTCTCTTTGACGATATATCTTTCCTCGTCAAAATCTCCTGCATAACATTTTTCACGGAACTTCTCGTCATAGCAGCTCTCGCAAACAAACAGCATACTGTCAACATTGCCATTCTGGTATTGAATGTAATAACCTTTCTGTGTAAAACACCCACATCCCGGTTGCTTGCATTCCTTCATTGTGTTTAGTGCTACCCTCTTGGCAATGTATCTGCTCATGTAAGAATCACTCCAATCTCGTCAACCTGACTATGTTTATCTTTAACTGCAATCTGAATCTCGCTGTTACCTCCAACGATCATATAAATGATATCCATAAGCATATCATCCAGAGTCTTGTTGTCCAGAAGATTAAAATCCGGAGATCCACTTGGACTTGTTCTATAAAGGCCTACAATAGCAATTTCTTCTGCTCTGGAAATCTTTCTCAGATTCATAACATCATCCTTGGTAAAAAAATTGGCGGTTCCTTTGCCTGCCTGAACGCTATCAATCATTTTTTCTACTACAATCTTATAGCCAGCATCAGTAACTTCCTTTTTTCCCATAAGATAGCCAGCATGAAAGCCTGGTTTTCTGCCTTCCGGAGCAATCTGTTCAATAGCATTCGTGCTCAGTTCAACTATCTTTGCTGCGAGTGGATAGTCTCTATTGCCGCTTGTTTCATAACACTCCTCACAGACAAATCTGGCCATATTGCTATCACGGAGCATATAACCATTCTGTGAAAAACAGTGACAGAAAGTGCATTCCTGATGCTCCGGTAAACGTGTAATCATCGCGATTCTTCTACTCATCTCTTATTCCTTCCTTTCAATAAACTCTTATCTGCTGTTTACAAAATGATTATATGAAAATACGTTTTCTCCCTCATTGGTATATCGGAAGAAAAGGTTATACTATTTCATTGTTTCTGTATTTATTCGTTTCCAATCCCATCTGTATTTGCATCTGACATAGCTCCTGCATCCATATCCTGTGTACTAATAACGTCCTGCTCTGCATCTAAAAAGGATTCCTCGAAATCGCTTCTGTTCTCCATTGGCGCTTTTCCTTTCTCCATCTGCATGTCTTCTTGCTGAACCGCACTATCTTTCGATTCAGATTTTTCTTCCGTTTGTTCAATTACCGCCGGAAACTTTGCATCTCGATTGATTACTGCACCATTTTGGTAACCACCATCTGTCACAACCTGAATTGCTCCACCCTCACGCGGTTGCTGCTCTGGATCCATCATAGAAAACTTGCTCTGTGGGGCAATTTCTCCAATTATCAGATTCTGATCTCTTCCAAGCTCTACGGTAGTCTCAAATTCTGCATTATTTGTATACGGCAATGCTCCATTGTTGATTCTGTCAGCAGGAGTGTTTCCTAATGATTCTTTTGCTACAAATACTCCGGAACTGCTCTCTATGCCATGCGTTGTAACAAAACGTTCTCCTGCATGAGCATGACGAACTTCCATTCTGCTATTGGATGAAAAAGAATTCTTAAGATCACTACGTGCCTCCTGACTAATCCCTCTAGAATCCATCAGCTTATTGAAACCAGCATTACTCAACTTTGCACTTTGATCAGTCACCCCCGGCTGCTGGTAGCGGCTAGCTGCAGTATTGTTATGAAATTGCTCAACATTCTGGCGAATATACTCGCTTCTATCCATATGTTTGTCCTCACAAATTAATAAGTTGGATCTGCCCAAACGACAAAGGTAGGAATCTGATCCTCATTTACTATATTTTCCATCGCTTCTTTGATTTCTAATTGATTTAATAAAGCTGATTTCCAATTCGCTTTGATAGTATCTCCATCTATCGTAAGTAATTCAAAACATGAGTTTTCCATTACAGATTCCGCAAAATCTAATTTCACAAAACGTGAAAATGCATAAGCGGATGCGAAAAAATGTACTGCTATTTAGGGATCGTCCTCACAGAATTTCCTCAATATATCTATCGGACTATCTTCCATATCAATCTCACATACAACAGTTATTCCTAGAAGATTCTCGAATACTATTTTTGTACCCACACCACCATTAAAGAATGTCATAAGTTTGTCACACCAACTTTGATTTACATATCTCTTCAGTTTCTCATGGTTCAAAATAATAGGATTGCACTTTAAAACGTTCATTACTCTATTTTTCTGCTCCTGAGAGTTTTTAAGAGCGTCTTTAGAGATTCCCATAATTGCAGACGAACAATGACCAATCTCAATAGACTCCTCAGTGACATTCTGTAAGGAAAGCGTTTCAATTACATTAGTCAAAAAGTCGGAAGGAGTCTCTCTCCTTGTGTTGTCCCAGCTAGGATGACCATCAATATATACATGCGGATGCGCAAGCTGATTACCGATGCTTTCCTGATAATATCTGCACCGAGACTGATAGATTGGTGTAAAATGCACATTTCCTCTTTTTTTATAGAAGGTATTTCTCGGAAACTGTACATAAACATTGCCAGTTCGATCAGATCCCCTTAGTGGGTATCCGCTGAATGCCATAATAATGAAATTTCCGTCAGCAGAATAATATGTATTAGCCGTCAAACTTTCACCTAAACAGTCAGTTACGATGCTCGCTGCAATCTCAGCAATAATCAAATTGTAATCTTTCATCTTTTTTCATTCTCCTTTTCTTGCAAATTTGCTATACTCCTGCGCTCTTTTGTGAAAGCTAGTATCTGATAGGCCTTAACGTTTCTTATATTACAAATCAAAGGAGAGGGACCTCCTTTCTGACCTCTCCCCTTCATTATTCATCTCTTCTTTCTATTCCGCCTCCTTATCCGTAAAGCACAGTTTCACAAGATAATCATGCGCATCGCCCTCAACGAGATAAATATGCTCTTTCGGGAGCTGCCAAAGAACAGGATCCACATCACAACCTTCCGGTACTTCGATTTTGGCATAGGCATCGGTACTTCTGTAGGCTACAGGAATATTCAAACTCCATTCCAAATCAAGTCTATATAAAGGAATATCTTCCGAAAAAACTGCATTCATCTTCTCCCATAGTTCATGCTTCGGATGCGTTCTGTCAAATTCAATGCAACGAATCCCTTCGTTCTCTGCTAATACGTCAAACAACTCACTCTTGATTTTAGATGGAAGTTTTCCGTACTTAAAAGTTCTGAGTGCTGCCTTGTCACGAACAAATCCATTTCCAACTGAATTCAGGATGTACTTCCATGCGGTCTTCACATCTTCACTCTTTCCAAGCAGATAGTTCAAAGCAAGATCCATGGTCATACCGGCAATCTGGGCCGAAAATCCCATAACCTGCGCCTGCGTTTCATCAGGAATATCACTGCAGCTTCTGCGCTCTTCCAGCGTCTGACGATAACCATTTCCCCAGACATACTCAAGATCCACGACTGAATCAGCAGGAAAGCTTACTACATTTCCCGTAAACTGATCGCCGATGGTTCCTGTTCCACAGGTAATATGTGGAATATGATACAACTTGCAGCCACGATCAATATAGTGACGAACTGCAGCACTATCTACAGGTGAAAGCACCAAATCGAACTGTTCAAAAAATCCCCAACCCAGATCACAGATATTAGCATTGATACCAGTTACATTAATTGAGAAACAACTTTTTTCAGCCGCAGCTTTAGCAAGCTCCAGTGCTTTAGGGCGTCTCAGCGAGGTCTCATTAACCATACTGGATCTAGGCAAATTCCAATACTCGTAGGCATCCATATCCACAATCGTAATATCGTTTACACCGCTGTTCATTGCATACTCAACAAGAAGATTACCAATAGTACCGGCGCCAACAATCAGAACCTTCTTTCCTGCCAGTTCCTGAATCGAATGCAGAAATCTTTTATCAATCTCTGCCTTCTGAGTTTCCGTATAATTACGTGTCGTATGAAATACAGACTTTTTTACCTTCTTTCCTGCCACAAAATATTCTTCATCATTCTGAGTCACACACTTTGCAAACATATGCTCACAGACTGCCGCATCAGCAACGAACATATTGCACTCGTAAAACTTAAAATCTATATTCTTAAAGATGGCTTCCCAAGTTCCGTAGCGTGGAGAAACTACCATATAGACACTGTTGTCTCTGGACTGACGCATCATCTCATGATCAACCCCTGACCAAAATGCCTGATACTGAGCATGGGAATGGATGTTTCCGATGATATGCATATCCGGACAGTTCTTTTTAACATACTTCACTGCATTCATCAGGTAATCGGTTGTAAACTCAAATGTACTCGATGTACCAATTCTTTCCTCTTCATACAGGTCACAAACATGGGCGGTATATTTACCTGTAACGACATCTTGTGAAATATTACCAAGAAGAATTCCGCCACATTCATGCATTGGATCGCGGTAGATCATGCCGTTAATCTTACCAATTGCTAATTTATCAATAATAATGTCAGCCTTCTGACCTGACATAGTGTTCTGATTCATATCTCTTTTCATTCAAACTCCTCCCTTAGGCTGCATTCATGAGCATTGTAATCTTACTGCACCAACGTTTATTAACATAGCTCTCAAGCTTTCTGCGATCAGAAATAATTGGCTTGCACTTTAAAGTTCTGATTACTCTCTTCTGCTGTGCCTGTGCATTCTTGAGGGCTTCCATCTTTACCCCCATGATACCGGATGCACAAAGACCGACTGTAACAGAATCTTTTGTGACGTTCTGAAGAGAAAGGGTTTCAATGATATTAGCAATAAAGTCTACCGGCCTCTCTCTCTTACTGTTGTCCCAGCAAGGATGTCCATCATTGTACACATGCGGATGTGCAAACTGATTTCCCATACTTTCCTGATAATATCTACACTGTGCCTGCTGAATCGGAGTGTAGTGTACGTTACCCCTTCTTACGTAAAAAGTAGATCTAGGGAACTGTACATACACCTTACCAGTACGATTAGAATTTTTCAGTGGATAGCCATTGAACTCCATAATGATCGAATTGCCGTCAGCACTATAATATATATTGGAAGTAAGGCCGGATCCAAGGCAATCAATCACAATACTTGCTGCAATCTTAGTAAGGTCCATTGTGTAATCTTTCATCATACTCTCATCCTCCTTCTTACGCTACGATACTAGATACGCTTACCACGAACTTAGGAACCTGACCTTCGCTCTCGATGTGTGCCATCTCTTCTTTGATCGCTGGCTGATTACACAGTGCGGTCTTCCAATCTGCACGAATCGAATCTCCCTCGATGCCAAGCAGTTCGAATGCTGACTTCGCCTCATCGATATGTCCGTCCATAAGCTGATCAATCGCCTTCTGGTTTGAAAAGATCTGCGTAGCCGCAGTTGGATCCTCTTCATAGAACTTACGAATAATGCCCATAGGGCTGTCTGCTGTATCGATATCACAGTTAATGGTTACGCCTCTTACGGTCTCAAGTGTTGCTTTCATTGAGTTTCCTCCTCTTTCTTATCTGTTGTTGTCTCTCGACAGTTTACATATTCGTTATATCAATTTCCGACAACGCCCTCCTTACGCCATCGGAAGAAAAAATTGTTATCTTTTATTCCTGGATACCAATTACTTGGCTGCAACGATACTGGATACGCTTACCACAAATGCTGGAACCTGACCCTCACTCTCGATGTGTGCCATCTCTTCCTTGATCGCCGGCTGATTACACAACGCTGTCTTCCAGTCTGCTTTGATAGAATCACCCTCGATACTGAGCAGTTCGAATGCTGACTTCGCCTCATCGATATGTCCATCCATAAGTTGATCAATCGCCTTCTGGTTCGAGAAAATCTGCGTTGCTGCAGTTGCATCCTCTTCATAAAACTTACGAATGATACCCATAGGGCTGTCTGCTGTATCGATATCACGGTTAATGGTTACGCCTGTTACGGTCTCAAGTGTTGCTTTCATTGAATTTCCTCCTCTTTCTTATCTGTTGTTGTCTCTCGACTACTTACATGTTTGTTATATCAAATACGGAAAAAGCTCTCATTTTGCTATCGGAAATAAAAGTTCTCAAAATACTCTTTTCTATGCTTTTTTGCAAATATCATCTCACACCACCTTATCGCCAGGGTAATACTTTATGCCAGACTGCTTCATACCACTGCTGTCATAAGCCTCAATACTGTCCATAGTTCCAGATACCTTGCCAGAATTACCGCAGTATGCACAGGTAAAGTGCCCCTTTCCGTCATAGCAGGTAACACGTCTACACTTACCACATCGAACGATATCCTTATTCCCACAGACAGGGCAGTGATACGTTCGTCCAACCTGAAGTCCGTTCGTCAGATTAATCTTTTTATATTCAGCTTTAGCACCATCTCTTGAACTATTCGCTACATCCACGTTGTAGTTTCGTTCTCCGCGAAGCATGGTGAGTTTTCCTTTCTCATGTCCCAAAAGGATATCAAAGGATTCTTTGGTTACGCTACATCTTGCCGGAATTCGTTCCTCTACCAGAGGCTCCTTTACTTTTTTGAAGATTTCCATCAATGTTCCCATTTACTTCACACTCCTTTGCTTTTCATAAGTTAATCATACTAAACTCTCTGATTTCACTCAGTTCGGTATCGGAAAGAATAGTTATCGATTTATACCAATCAACGATCTTCCTCTGATCGCTGATTGGTTTTTTTCGTTTGAGTTATCTCTTTATAGAATTCGTCATTGAAAGTGTCGAACCTCGTAGAGAATACAGGCCTCTGTCCACGGCGAAATACTACAATCTGTCCGACTGGAAGATATAAAATTTCATCTAGCGGCACATTGAGCTTCAGGCTAAGTGATCTCGCTGTCTCATAGTTATTCCCACCGAAAAACACATAACTATCGCAATTGTCTATGATTTCGATTGCCTCAGCTTCACCGTACATCCTTTTCAGCTGAGATTCTGACTGCAAAAGAATTCCGAGAAAAGCAATTCCTTTCGCTCTACAGATACTTAATTTCTCCGGCATTTCGCTCACCTTTGCGCCGGTGGCAAAGTCATCAAAGATGATATCCACAGGTATAGGCAACACTCCCGTTTCACTCTCATCAGCAATTGTGAATAACTCGGAAATTGCCTGTGATACAAAAATGTTGGCCAGGCCATGAAGTGCCTTTTTAACAGGACTTGTCGTAATAAAAAGAATGGATTTCTCGCTCGTAAACTTATTAAAATTAATGGACGGCTTGGTTCTCATACTGTTTCTAATGCTGGAAGTAAATGCTCTTAATGTTGGATTCATAGAAACGTAAATCGACTTTGCCGTTTTCGGAGCAGCTTCTTTGAAGGTCTTCCAGCATGTAATCGCATAACAATCAGGTGCCACCTTTTCGATTTTCCTAAATACAGGATCAAGTGAAGTTGTAATGCCGCATCCAGACTCCTCGATTTTCAAGCTAAAATGCAAGTCTAGTACATCCGCAAAAGTTGGTTCATCCTTGGTCATCAATGTTTCTCCAGTCTCTGCACCTAACAACTGCTCAGAACTATCGTCCCAGAAAGGATCTGCTGTACTATGCTCTTTACGCTCATTTGCCATTACAATGCTATGGCATAAATCAGAAATATCTTCCTCTGATTTGACGTATGCCAGGGGATCATAACAGCAATTCCCTTTTTCTGGATTTGAAAAGTCGAGATCATAAACCTTAAAACCCGCAGTCTTGTATAAAAGCATATATTTATCAGCCAAATCTCGCTTAGTAAGAATCACAATTTTATTATTTGGCTTTGTGACCCTCAGTGCTTCCATAAGAGCTGGTTCAACAAATGAAACTGTTTTCCCACTTCCTGTCCCCCCAACGATGAGTACATTTCGATTCAATCCAGTCTCCTTCGGATTGCCACTGTAAATGCAATTGTTTCCAAGAATCATTCTCTCTGTACTACTCATTAGCATTCCTCCAACAATTTTCCAAAATCCACAATTTCGTCTATCAAACCAAATTTCAGACTTTCTTCTGCGTCAAAGTAGTGATCATATCCTGTTGCTTTCTCCACAGCTTCTTCTGTCTGTCCAGTATGTTTTGCCAGAATCTGATTCATTTTACGTTTTGTTTCCAGCAGGGATTCAGCGATAGATTTGATCGACGAACTATTTCCTCCAACACAATTTCCAAGCAAAGGCTCATGAATCATTACTTCTCCGTGGGGAAGTATATATCGACGATTACCACAAGCAAGTAAAACTGCCCCCATAGAATAGGCTCTGCCAATACAAAATGTACGAATAGGCGCCTTACTCGCCTGAATAACATCGTAATATACCATTCCGGAATTAATGCAACCACCAGGTGTATTAATTAAAAGGTCAATCGATCTGCTCGAATCCTGCATATTTAAAATCATAATTTTTTTCACAAATTCACACGCAGATTCTGCATTGATTTCACCCTCAATGAATACTTTGCGATTAGACATGAGCTTTGCATCAGCTGAAACCTGAGAGATTCCATTAGAGCTCTTCTCAATAATATTCATTAAGCTGCACCTCCTTCCTGCTTTCCGTCAAATGGATTCACTTTGATTTCTTCAGAAGCTACATTAATATCCCCTTCAGACTCATCATCAGAGTCGTCTGTAATACCGAGTCGTGTTGCAAGATGAGCAATCATCGCTTCAATATCGGTTCCTTCCATATCTTCCCCAACAACCTCAGTACGCATGGACTTTTCTCCTTTCATTCTTTACAACATTTTTTAATCATTATTAACACGTCGGTGTTTCATCCCGTAAACCTTTAGCCGTTTTGCGGTCGCTGTCAGCTGAACTCTACGCCCCAGCCACCAGGCGGTACGTTCATCTCTGAAGTACAGGTATAGAATACAAAAATTTCAAAATATCTTCAGTTTCGTATCGGAAAAAAAGGTACAAAAAAAGAAGTCTACGATTTTTTTTGTAAACTTCTTTTAAAGGCACATATAAAATTGAAGTGAGCTAATGTACTGCTACACGAAAAGTAAGTAATAGTAGCACCTATTCAGCAAACATCCCTACCATTGTGTGACAGCTTGCTATTCAAAATCATCTTCGAATATGCAATTCAAATCAAAACCACTGGGAATATTGTTGCAGAAATCTGAAAGCAATACCTCCATATCCGGAACATACTTTCTGAACAACTGATCCAAATAATAGAGTGTATCTTCCAAATATTCGTTCTCGCCATCAATGCTGAAATGCATTGAATAGCTTCTATCCCTCTTTGACTTGATTTCTAGCAGAATATCAATCGGAATCTTTTCAGTAATATTCGTCGGAAGATGTTCTAATAACCAGAAGGCTTCACAATAAGCCTTCTATCAGTATGTAACCGATAACTAATTATTTGTTCGCTTCAATTTCCTTTTTATACGACTCAAGGACACGCAACGTCTCCTTAATCATTGGATCGTTGATGTCTAACGGCATTTCAAGTTCAACTGGTGTATAGCTATTCCAGTTGCGATCAAAAATACCATCTCCATAAAGATTTTTCTGGCAAAGAACAAAAATATCTTTCCCCATTCCTATTGCCATTCCAGTTTCTAACTGCAACCAAGCCGACGAGTACCTACGGTGCATCGCCTCGGACTCTTTCTCGGAACCTTCTTTATCTCTATAAAAATACGCATGACTGCGTTCAAGACCTAACACAATAATCCCATGACAGCCTTCAATGCAACGTCTTGCTTTCTCCATCGGATTTCTACGATCAAAATCAGTCATTACACAGCGAACCGGCTTTATTCCAATCTCTTTAAGCTTATTACAAAACTCTTCAATAAACTCCGATTGCTCGAATGTATGTGGAGTAATAGTACTAATAAACATAGGAAAGCTTGCTTCTTGCTGTGTGTTTACCACCTCGTCAGCGATATCTTTATTTTTACGAAAAATCGCCTTGCTTACTTTTGTTTTTAAATATCGTTCGATAATCAGATTGACATTTTTGTAAATATCATCTGCATCCGAGTCCAAATAATTGTTTTCCATACCGGTATCATGTACCAAACGATTTCTTTTCAGCCGGATTTCATCTGCCCGCCTCATAATATCCTCAATTGCCGTTGAGTCAGTAGATGTCAGTTCGAACCTTGACGATCCATTGTTCAATGTATTTCTCAATCGAGCAATCAAAGAGCTGATTTCCTCTGTGCTCACATTCACTTTAAGAAGAACTGTCAAAATGTCTTTTAATATCGATTCCACAAACACTGACGACCAAATAGACGCAGACAGCAATTCTCTATTTTCAAATGCTTTCAAACAATTTGAAAGATGAATCCATGTGATATCTTGAAAGTAGTCTCGTTTCTTTATTATTTCTTTATAAGTCATCTAAGATCACCTCACATCAGGCAATTTTTGAGTGCCTTTATCTTACTAAGCTTATGCTCTTTTGTATCAATAATCATTCCATCCTGAATAACTACATCCGCCTGTGCCGATACATCAGCATAACAAAGTTCCAAAATCTGTTCCCAGCTCTCTTTGTTCGGTTGAAAATCATCAATATCAATCTTTTTCAGAGTCTTTTCTATATGTTTCTGCATATTTTCTTTAGTAATCGGTACTAAATACATATTCTCACGATTATACTCTTCTTCTGGAAGAACCCAGGAAATAAAGTCATCATGATGCTTAATGTAAAAACATATTTCCTTTATATCAGCATCGGAATATCCCATTTCCTTCAAAATAGGGCATGCCACCTTTGCTGATTTCTGTGCATGGCCATAGAAAACCAATCTGCCTTGCTTCTCCATAGCAACAATTGGTTTTCCAATATCATGAAAGAAAGCTGCTACCCGCAGTAATGCAGGTGCAGTTTCCTTAATTCCTGCAACTGTATGCATGGTGTGTAAAAACAAATCGTAACAGTGATGTGGGTTTCGTTGATCAAAAGCAACCATTACAGCAGCAGTTTCTCCAATAAGAACTGATACCTCATCCTTCGTCTTTAATGACCAAAATAACAGCGGATTAATTAACGAATATTCAAACTGTTCTCTCATCATCTAGCTACACCAGCCTTCTCACCTTTGGACGATTCCTTTGCCGGACATTTTTTAATGTGTTCCATCTGGTCTCTCAATTTACTCTGAATAATAACTGACAATCTGTGATTTAAATCCACCAGATGAATGGCTGAACCTAAACTCAATAATCGAAGAGCCATCTCTTTGCCATCTTGCTTCTGATAAAAGATGGATAAATGATAGATTCCAGTTTCAGAAATGAATTCGCAGCATTTTTTCCAAGGAGAAAACTCTGATAATACACGATCTGCAAATCCTGGTTTATCTTCAAATTCAATCTCAACTTTATCCATTTGTTGTTCACGATATGCTTCATGGAAAGCTTTTGTTTCATCAGAATCAAATGTTTTGCCTATATCCTCAATAGATATACATTGTGATAGATTATAGACCTTCAATCCCTCTTTTCTTCTACATGACAGGAAATAGCCCTTAAAACAATTATCCCGCTTCGAATACTCAACCAATATTGGCTTATAATTACCGGAAACAACATTTTTCTTACTGGAAATATATTTTATTTTCACAATATGTTCGCTGCTAATGGCGTCAAGTAACGGAACCAACACGGTACTCTCTTTCCACTCTTTTTTTGGCGAGAATTTGTATCGATCATAATAGTTAACTACATCCATCGGAAATGGTCTTATATCAATTGCCATCTCTGCCAAAAGTAATTTTATAGAGATGATTTCTTTCTCACTCAGAAAATAATGAATTTTTTCATCTTCAACGATTGTCTTAATCCAGCGAATTTCTACTTCTGACAATGGAATGACATCACGATACATATCAACTTTGGATAATGTCTCATATTTAGATTTGTAAATTGTTGTTCTATTCAGGGTTTCTTTTAGCATGAACCCGCCATCTTTCAACAATTCAACAAAAGTCTTTCCCTCCCTGAAAGATATTCCCAACATTTCTGGACCACACTCATCCTGGTATTGATACATAACTGTCTTACACAATGATTCAAGTTCTTTTTCTGTGTATCCACCAGAATGACTACAAATTTCACAGAATATGGCAGCAAAAATATGATAATAGGCACTAAAAATTTCATTGAACAGTTTATCGTGTTCCGTAGCCTTTATACCATCACCCAGTAATGATAAAAACTTCTCATCTGTTCGCCATATCTCTCTTTCAACTTTCGAAGTCTCCGTCTCGTCTTCAAACTCTTTGTTAATTACCCGACCGACAATTTGTTTAATGTCCATCTCGACAGAAAAGCCTTCATCATCATATCCAGTACAGGAAATAACTCGAGAATAAAAACTTCTAACAAACGGAATAACCTCTTTTATATCAGCTACCACTACACCAAAATCAATATATCCGTCTTCTTCATTTACAACAATTGTTCCATTTCTGGATTCTCTATAAATCCGATTCAGAATATAGTAATCTGTGTCCTTGTTATAATTGATTCGCACATGAAGTTCACGGAATATAGAATTCAATCTATCAATGTTCCGTTCCTGCACTGATCCTGACGAAACTCCCCATGTGTACTCCATTAATAGTTTCGCCTTGTTAATACTTCTATCAATATCCACATTGATTTCTTCATCTGTAAAATATGTAGACATGCATTTTTTAACATCATGGTCGTGGTAATATTGAATGGATTCAATAAACTCTAGCCTTAAAGGCGCACAACTTCTTTTGAATGGTTCATAGTACATCAAATACTCTCTGCCATTTATAGAACTAATTCTTAATTCCAAAGGATAACAGAGAATGGTAGTTTCAATATCATCTCGTTTATATGATATCAAACACCATTCATTGCTCTCGATTGCAGCCATCAAATCAATAGCATTATAGTCATTTAGCGAATGCATATAGTATTCATGCTTAATTCTAATAGAACTGTTATCACTTGTTTTCATTCGGTCCAATAAAAAGGTACCTATCTCGCCAAACAAATATGTTTTAGAATAAAAATCCAAGGCATATCGAATGTGATCAGAAAATCTATCATCTGCTTTACATCCCGCTTCCAATAGTCGTTTAATTGTCAACTTTGAAAGATACCAGTTATGATCTCCCTGCTTGCTTTTAGAAAATTCTTCGACTGCTTTTACCAATTCATATTTCAAATATTCTTCATCTACCGGAGTGTTAATCTTATTAATACCATTCCGGAATTCATCAAGTAATTCCGAAGAAAAAATAAGTTTTGAGTTATTTTGATCACACTGAATCACTCCAATATTATAGGGACGCTGCAATCTGTTATTTACATTCTTGACAAGAGATTCTTTATCGATTTCTCCTGCGTTACAATCATCTTCGTCAAAAAAACTCTGTTCATAAAACCTTGCCAAATCAGAGCTTTTCATTCTGATAGTAGCAGCACGAATTACTATCTTTAGTTTACGAATCTGCTCATCCGAAAATCCAAAATCTTCTGCCTTTTCTACTAATAAATCTTCGTTACTATAATATCCTTGTAACTGTTCTTCGATTTCCTGTCCCACATGCATAGATTTTACTACTCGGATTACAAGTTTTTCTTGAATATTAACCTTGCTTTCAAATCTTGCTGCAGCAGAACCATAAATATTTAGCGTATCCGTTCCATCTTCTAATTGAAACAAACTGTTCAGTGCTGCCAATGTATGAAAGAAGTAATACATAAAAGCTGGACGATCTGTTCCACAAAACCGATAGACTCTATGAAACGGGTTTATGCTCATAGATTGCGAATCACAGGAAACAAAAGTTATATGTTTTCCTTCTTCTATTCCTTTTTTTGGATTTTTCCGTTTTTTTATCTCTGACCACTCCATGTAGTCGTTCAGGAAATCATTCAATCGCTTCCGATCACTGTCATATGTACCACGTGAAACTGAATACTCGCTTCTATCTTTGAAGCCATAGGTATAATAATCCCGTAGCATATTTTTAAAACTACTGTTGAATTTCTGATTCGTTATATATTCTAAATGTGTTGCCACGTTTTTCACCTACTTTCAACCCACTCTGCGTTATACTTTTGTCCGTTTTCGTCCCAACGCACAAGCTTTTCTCCTTAAGTGAAGGGTTACAGTCACTATACCCCTTCACCATATAGTTGTTTTGCAAAAACAATCTTACCCTAACGCTAACTCAATAAGTCTCATGAAGCCGTGTTTTTCCAGTAACATTTCGGTTATTGCGTTCTTTTGCTCCAGACTAATACGATGATCTTTGTTTCCATGAGCAGATGGATTTCGAATATCCTTCACTGCCATTATCATCTTTTTGTGTTCAACCCATTCATCCGTTTTCTTTCCTGTTACTTTCACCAACTTATCAATTGCCCACTTTTTATATAGTGGGAACACGAAGGAGCCTATTGTCAACCGTTGTTGCTGTGTAACTGGCAGAGTAATAATATCCTTCCATTTATACTTCTCATCCTTGTTTTCAGGTTTTCTCATATCCGTGTCAAGAGACTCAAAGCTATTTCCGTAAATACTGATATGGTATTCTTTTAACAAACTTTCAATCAGTTTGCAATACATAATAGTTACCGGGCTAAAATCTATCTTATCAATATCATCTCCAACAGCGCCTCTCATAAACAATTCATCTAATTGGTGTGCAAAGCCTAATGAGCGTAAGAAGAACTCCGGCAAATTATATTGCTCCATAAATTCTTCATACTCATCATCAGAGACTCCTAGAACCGCTGCATATGAACTAGAAATAGATGTATTATATCCAGAATTTATCGTTGCTTCTGCAAAGTCATCACCTGCACGAGGAGACTGTAGTGTTATTGACTCTAAGCTTTCCTCCATGTCCGCAACATAATTATCCATAGCTCTAGAAATACTATCCTCGGATACATCTACTTCTCCAGCATTATCTAGCAACTGAGGCAAGTAGTTACTTAATCGTGGTAATTCCTGAATGCCTTTTATAAGCACTGTACGATCATTCGCCGTAATTATTTCATTCAAAGTATTAGTAATACTTTGAATATTTACATGATTAATCGTAGTTTTACCATTAAAAATATTACCTGACTGAGATGTGCCAAGGAGGCTTTTTAGCGCCTCTTTATCCTTCGCATTTATTGCTAAGCCAGCTAAAAATTCATTCTGAACCTCTGGAGCAGCCTCTTTAAAATACTGACGAATATACTGTAAACTCATAGGATCCATTGACATTTCTTCATTGTCTTGTTTTCTTTCTGCCTGTAATTGGATTGAAACTTCATGTAATCTTACTTCTGTTGCCTGACTTCTAAAGAAATCAAAGTAGAACATTGTCGAAAAACCATATCTTTGCTTTTCTTCATTTACCTTCAAGATACCCCGAGCTATTAACACTTTTAAAGCAGACTCAATTGCGCTAGGTGACTTAACAGCGAAAAACTCTCTGATTCGTCTAATGGAAACATCAGATTTATTTCTATCATGAATAAGTTCATGTGCAATAAATATCAAATAAGGAATCTCTTCTTCAAGATTTTTGGTATTGTGCAAGACCAAAAGATTTCTAACAAGTCCAACTTCACTATTTAATAGTTCATAAGCAACTTGTGTAATATCAGAAGGATACAATTTTTCCCTTCTATTAAAGTCGCCTCGCATAATCTTGTTAAGTAGTTCGTTACCAAACAGTTTTCCACAAATTGCATTTCCACCAGTATATTGATATAGCAAATTCAATGCTTCTGGAGACCAAGGACTATTATTTTCTGAGATATCTCCCCATATGCTTGCATCTTCCATCATGGCTTTAAAATCTTTCGGACTTAACTGACCAATTGGCACATTATTATCAGCAGTTTTCTGAATAAATCCGCGCCAGTTTTCATCATTTTCACAGTTATACAGGCGCACAAGAGCATCCGAACCACAGAGCACAAGTTTAATGCTATTTTGATAGTTCATAATATCATTACAAATATTTGTAAACTCTACGGTATCTCCTCTCCATTTTTCAACAATTTGCTGGAATTCATCAAACAAATACCACACCTGACAATTGTTTTCCTCAAGAATCAGAGACACCCCAGCCAAAATATCTCGTACGCTTCCTTCAGCAGATATTATTTCCTCTATTTCTTTTCTTGCATTTTCGTTTAGCTTTTCACCTACAATGCTACATCTCATTCTACTTTTCAATTTAAGCGTAATATCAGAACCAAATGCAATTCTCAATGGACTAATAAATAAATATCTCAATAGCTCATATGCATTTTCAAACGATACGTTTTCATCGTCATAAATCATATTAACATTGTAATCATTTCCATGTCTATCATCTGCAATAGAAATAGCTACAATTCCTTTATTTTCATTTCTTGAATATTCCTCTATATATTCATTAGAAATGTAATTTACAAGTGATGATTTTCCAACTCTAGATGGTCCATATATAACTACCAATTGTTGCTCTAGATATTGTTGTATCAACTGCTTTTCTAATTCTCTTCCATATCCCTTTATTGTTTTGGAAAACGCAGGAACATTAGTTTCATACTTTGTAATACGTGAATACAATCTATCTTTCAGAACAAGCATATTGCCGACTTCTTTATAGACATATTTAACTTTAGAATCACATATAATCTTGTTCTCAACAATCACACGAAGAACTATAGTAAGCAAATCACCCGCTTTAATATTTGTAATAAGGCTGTTGTGTAATCTATAATACTGTCCACATACATCTCCCGGTCTTAGCTCAACAATATTAACAAACTTTGCACCTTCATAAGAGACCAATGCGCCTTCGTTTATTGCAACCAGAACATCTAGACTCGCTGAACTAGCTTCAGACGAGTTGTTAAAAGATACCGTTGAATTGCTGCCTTCTGCCTTATTCTCAACACAGAAAAAGACGCTAAAATCTTCTATTGTTTTATTAACAACCGATACAGATAAATTTGCACCGGCCTTCAAATTTTTTATTTTTTCATCTACAGAGCGAACAAATGCATATTCATAATCTGAACAATTTTGCTGCATATTCCATCTGTCACGCCAAGATACTAATTCAGTGAGTACCTGCATTTCCGATGTGCACTTATTTACGATATTTAAACACTCTTCCAAAGGAATACAAAATCTCTTAATAATATCCTCTGAGCAATTAATCGCCGGATGTCGAAGAATAGAAATAATCTTGTCCTTATTATCAACCCATCTATCAAATGCAACACCCGGTTTTTCCAAAACACTTTGTTCTGCTTCGCTCATTCGTTCCAATATTAAAGGATTAGATTTATTAATTTCATTTAAGAATTCAAAAACCTCAAACACATCTAATAGAATTTGCATTCTTGTGTCCATTGAAATTCCATCTTCTATGCAAATTAATAAACATCCATATTCAATTAACAACTCATTGTACGAAAGACGACTCTTATTTCCATTGGGCACTTTACTTTCAACTTGACGATATATATCAAACAAATCATCTGGTTTCTTCACAAAACTGAAGAGTTGTTTATACGAACTCAACTTAACAAGATTTTCCGTTTCAGCATTTAGAATAGCTTTATATGCAGATACTGCTTTTGAAATACCAATTTCATCCTTTGACAAAAACATATTTATAAATGATACTGCCTCTGCATCTTTTTCAATAGCAAGTGTCTGTAATGTACTATTATTTACCATAGAAAAATAATGCAATTTTCCAAGCAAATAACTGTCCAGATTCTTTACATCTTCCCTCCACTCCCTTGGCAAAGCATTCTTATCAAGTATGTAAGAAAAGGCTTCCGTAGCTTCCTCTTTCTTTCGTTCCAATGCATATCTCGCAGCCAGCAAGTAATAATAGACAGCCAGATCATCGTAGAAATGAAAAACAGGTAGCCAAAGCTTAATCTCTTCTATTTCAATTTTTCTTTTCTTTACATCACTCAGCAAATTAATAATAATCGTCTTTTTATAACTTGTTGCACTTAAAGCTAACATGAATAATTCCCAATGTTTTTTTAATTCCATTGGATAAGTTTGCAACGCATGCTTTAAATATATATAACTTTTTTGAGCCTGACCTTGGTGATTCAATCTACATATTCCATTAATCAGTTTTTTTACATCCACAAACTCTTCTTCCGATTTTAGCTTAATTGCCTGAAGCTCTTGAAGTATAGAATAAGCTTTTGACGCACAAATACTAAAGCTAGAAAGATCAGCAACCTTGTATTCATCATTAATAAATCGATCAATAATTTGAATATTAAAATCTCTATAATTAGTTTGATCTTCAATATTACTTATAAGCTCTAGTGCTCTTAAATCATAATCGTTTGCATTACAAATAAACTGCTCCCAATTATTGGAAAGCAATCCCACCAAAAAGATAACTTTATGGAACTCCGTTTCTGTATCTATATTCCAAAACTCAATAATAGATTTCTTGATTGCCTCATAATCAGAATAGACTGAATTAAGATGCTTATTGTGGCTCATCATAGAAACAACTTGATCTTCGCTGTTGTTGCTTGCATTTCCTTCTAACAGAAATTCAGAAATAAAAATTCTAACATAACGATTTTTGACAAAGACTGCATCATTATACATGTTTTCATCTCTATTCAATTGTTTTTGATAAAGCAAACTAACTAATTCAAGATAATCCTTCAGTTTTGTATCGTTTCTCCAATCATTTATAACTTGAGGAGCATTTTCCGCTTCACTGCGGTAATTTGGAGAATACTGTATTTTCAGCATTTCCTTTATCAGCTTACTTCTATAAATAGCATCTGTTCTATTTCGGGCATACTCTACGTCAATTTCAGGATAGTTTTTTATACAACGCAAATAATCCCTTTTAAACTGAGCGTTCTCTATCCCAGTTAGGGAGTCATCATTCAAATCATCTGAACAACACCATGCCAGCATCTTCAAAATCTCATTCTCTACACTTGAACAATTCCAATATTCAGAGTTAACAACAGCCTGTATTTCTTCTTTGTAACGATTCTGTTCCAACAGAATTGCAAAAGTTGATAAAATAAACGACTTGTTTCTGCCACTAGCTTCAAATGAGATATACTTATCAAATTCAGGTTCAAGATCTACTGAGCACTCTCTCAATAATGCAGCGGCAATTTTTAAATATACAATCTCTCGTGTTTCACAATAACAATCCAAGCATGTAGTATAAAATCCCTGATAATCTTGTTTATCATTTCTAATAGAATTAAGTTCAAAATCATCATTTGAAAAAATATGATTTTTGCACACTGCAGTATCATAAAACAAATTCCAAAATGTAATCGGAGCTTTGCCTATCATACTTTGCGTGAGGCGCAAAAAATTGACCGGATATTTGCCATTTAATAAGCCTTTCCATAAACTAATATAGAAATCTGCAAATCCTTTTGTTGCATTTGGATGCTTTACCAGACCAATCATTATTCTTTCAATCGAATCAATTCCATATCGTCCAATATAACTAGCTATTATTGAAAATCTCAGATTATCTTGATGGTCATTGTTATCCGTTCTCAGAGCCATTTTCACTAATTGTTCCCAACAATCGTCTTTATCCCCGCTTGTAATCATACTTTGGATTATAGTATCAAATGTACGTGGTTTGAGATTATATTTATTAGATCCCATAGGAATTCTCATAATATCCCGAGCCCATTCAATAAAATCATCAAATTCGCTACTGTCGTACACTCTTAGTGCTCTTTTCACAACCTCGTAATGGTTGGACCACATTTTTGCAAGTTCAACATTATAGTTTTTGTAAGCTAAAATTCGAGTATCTTCTATGAGCTTTCTATGAGCATCGAGATAAAAGGCTCTAAAAGGTGCTAACAAATAAGCGACTTTGAGCCATTCTTTTTTATAACAATACAAAGCAATTAATGCACTTATAGCATTATGATCTGTAAATGCCAGACCGTTCCGCAGCGCTGCTTCTGCAACATTTATCGGAATACTCGTCTCAAAAATGTGGAAAGCGTCTTCTGAAACATTAAATGCTTTAAAGTTTTCACATAAAACCAATCTTAATAAAGAAAGTTTCTTATCCGTACTCAAATTCGATTTTTGAACATATGCAATTGCATCTACAAAATTTCGTGAACTACAGAGAGACAAAACATATGTTTCCCCATTCGTAACGTTGTTTGTATCACTATGTTTTATGATCCATTGTGTAATAAACTGCAAACCAAGTTTTTCACAGTTTTCAACGAAATTATCCAATTCATCCGTGTCTGAGAACTCTTCAACAATATCTGCTACATACTCTTCACAATACAGATCTTCAAGCTTTATTCTTGTCTCAGGATCTAATCTAAATAAAGCAATAGCTCCAGCACAGTTTATATCTTCTGAAAAGTGTTCCATAACTTCGTTTTGCATCAAAGCATGTAATTCCTGCCATGCTTTTTCATTCTCTTCACTTATTCCATCCTTAAGTAGTGATAAATAAAGATAATTTACCCACGGGAACGCCTTTTTATATCGCTTGGTTTGTTCGCAAATTTGTATAAATGCATTTCTCAGAATCAATTCTTTCTCTTTGCTGCCAAAAAGAGGGCATGCAGGATTATAGATTATCTCCGTGTAATAATTCTCCGGATATTCCCAGTAAACGGACGCCAGAACTCTGAACAGAGTTTGATCAATCCCCGTCCTTGAATATTTCCACCAATAGTAGTTCGTAATTTTCTCTGATATTTGCTCTCCAATTCCTGAATGATACCATGACATGATAGCAATGTCGTTCGGGCAAATACTTTCTTTTAGAAACTCTACTAATGTTTGACATTCCGGAATCATTGTTTCTCCAAAATATCCAATAGCACAAGTAAGTGTATTAATGTCGTTTAAATCCAAACATCTCCCAATAATTTTTCTCTGCAAACGCTCTGTCACATTAACGCGACCAAAAGATTGATTTATTTTTAGGAGGTAAATCAAATGGTCAATTCTAGAGTACTTTGAAGCTTCTTCAATATATAAATCTATACATTTTTCATGCTTAGTTATTATTAACCATAAACATGTTGCATAAACTGCTATTTCATTCTGTGCGGTCCAAAAACGTTCAATGATAGCATTCCAATAAAGATTTAAATTCTTTTTTCCATTGTGAATATCCGCAAAGACACGCTTATACTCTTCTAATGGCATTGGTTCTATAGCGCTCTCAGCACCTAACCGCATAAGCACATCATTATCCTTGAATTGTTTTAAATCGGCAATCGTTTCCGTTTCAACAAGTAACCTCTGGTATTGATTCAAACTAATATGATTGATATCTTCACCTAAATATCCTCCTATTGCTTTAAGTAGAATTTCAATTCCATCTGCTCCAAAATCCCGTGGACCATATTTTAAAATTGCTTCATGCCGCAATATGTCTTCATATGTACCTTTCAACAGCATATTTTTCATCGACAAAAGAATTTTTTGAATTTCTGCCTCTTTTTGTCCCGGTGTTTCTTCCTCATAATTATCGCTTTTAAGCACAATAATACTTGAACAATTCTTATCATTGATAACAACATTCTTTTTCATCTCAAATGTATTCCCATAATAATTTGAGATAAACTCTTCAATACTGTTAGCAAACTGCTTGTAATCGTCTATCCCCAAAGAGTCTAATACTTTCGGCATTTCAGAACCCAAAATAAAACTTTCTGACGATATAATATTTCTTAATCCATTTTTAACTTTTTCCTTTAATGTTTCATCAAATAATATTGGTTCACTTTTAGGAAGTTCTGATTTCTTTTCATCAACCTCAGTGAATTCATCCGCGCTCTCAATAAGAACATATATTTTCGGATATCTTTTGCCGTTAATAAATACTGTCTTTTTAGGCACAAACATATTCGGCATATAATACTCAATAAATTCATCAATAGTGGCAGCATATTCCTTATACTGTAAAATTCCAAGATTTCTAAGCAAATTAGGCACCTTTGCAGCTTGAATAAAGCCATTTACTGATATTTCATTTAAAAAGTTTTCTTTCAATGCAATTACAGTTTCTTCATCAAGTACTTTCGCATTGTTTAAATTTGACATCAAAACAGCCGGATAGGTTCTGTCATTAATCGTATACTTTTTCTTAATTGCAAATTCCTTTTTATAGTACTTGCCAAAAAAATCAGATAAAGAACTCGCATATTTTTTATAGTCAATTCCTTTATCCAACAAAAGTCCTGAAATCACTGATGCATCCAAATAAGAATCCTTTCCCATGGAAGAAACTATCAGTTTCAAAACAGTTTCACGTATATCTTCTTCCAAGACAACATATTCTATATCTATCGTCTCTAGCTTTACGTTGACCGCTTTTGTTCGACCACCTTTCCAAGGAATAACATCAAATTCCACCTTAGCTCCAACCTTTAAAAAAGTCCCCTTTTGCAGACTAGTAGTATCGTAATAATAATTTCCGTCACCGGTTTTAATAAAGCCATATACACCCTTTGGATTTTTTATAACAGACAAAACTTTTCCTCTCATATGCATCCTCACCCTTCTAACCATTTCAACAAATTATCATTCATCTTCTTTGGGGATACTTTAGAAGAATCATGCTTTATAGATGCCTCTCCCGTATTAACCGGAACATATCCAGTTGCAGAAAGAATACTTGTTCCCCCTTGAATCACAAAATCATCAACCGTTTGTTCTGTTAAATTTTTCTTCCCACTATCATTGTAAATAAGATCTATCTTAGTGTATCCTTCTTTTTCCGCTTTTTCGTATCCACCGATAATTAATGTTTCAAAAGCTTCTCTAACCCTTACATTTATTGGATGCACCATATCTTTAAATGTCCCAACTTTTGTCTGTTTACTGGGCATAGCCAAAAAGGATTTTCCATCCGCTTCTAAAACCTTTATATCATGAATAACAACCATATTGTCCAAGTTTATGGATGCAACGCCTCGCATTTTTGTTCCTGAATTTTCTATTCTTCTAATTTGAATAGCAGTGATTAACATTTGTTACCATCCCTTCATCTTTATTATTTTCTTCATGTATTTGGTCCTATTTATTTGTTATTAATAGTAAATTTAACGCCTCACGATCATAATATATCAAGTGAAACTACCGTCTTTCACATTAAACCTATTCTTATTCATACTACTTACTATACTTTATATTATCGTTCGTCATTAGCTTGTTCTTCCTCATCTGGAATAACTTCTACTATATCTTCAATATCGCAATTTGGAACATCGCATATCTCCACCATAACATACACATGAATCTCTTCATCTTTCCAAATTTTGCAAAAACATTTGTGGTAATACCAGATACCTGCGCAGCTTATCTTTTGACATATCTTTATCTATTAGCAGGTTTCAAAGTTTATTATATGATACTCTTTTTTCTTCTACATAAATTTCCAAACATCAACTAATAGCAACAATATCTCTAAGTCATATTGTATCACTACCTCACGCCAATAACAATTTTTAATTATCAATTATCTTAGTAGATATGTATTTGACCTTGGATTTATGAAATAGAAAAAATGATAAGTTCTTCTGTCGGAGTGTCGCAGAAATCGATTACTGCAATTATCTTGAAAGTTGCTCTTGGAAATACTTCCTTACACTTTTCAGTTTCAATAAAACAATTTATATCATTCAATGTAAAATTCATCTTTAGTTCTCCTAAGCAATTGCTACATTTTCGATAGAGTCAATGCTGACAAGTACTTTCCACTTCTCAGTAGCCTTCTTTAATACAGTACACAACACAGTTGTTCCAGGATTTAATCCTCCAAAGTGAGCAAAAGCCTCTTGACCATCTTCTAAGGCAAGGAATATGCCTTTACTACATCCACCTGTTACGGTACCTCTAACACCATCACGAATATTAGTACCTTCTTCTTCATAATCCCAATTCCACATAACATATACCTCCCTGTTTTTCACTGATATGGTGATTCATATTCTTCAACTCAAGCAATCTTTCACATTCACAGAAGCAATACTTATAAGCATTTCAGGTAATAAAATATTTATAGTAGTCTTCCCTTTCCATAAAGAGTAACTTTTTCTCTTATCGCCTAAGCAAAGAATATCAAACTAAAAAAATTTGTTCAGTTCCGTATCAGAAACAAAAGTTATCAAAAATCACTATTGGACAAACAATTCTCAGGTAATAGCAGACGATTTTAGTTATTGGTAAATATAAAAATGTCAGAAGCCACATTTTCTCCGTGACTTCTGACACTTAATTTATTTACACTGTCCTTACACCCAAATCAGCTCCTCTCTCCGGCTTATCTTTTCCCTGCTTTTCTTGAATAATTTTTTTATTGATTTCCAGACGTTCATGAATAGATGGCTTCTTTTCTTTTCCTACCGTTGCCTTCTTCTGTGGTACAGATTTTCTTTTCGTTTTCCCTGCTTCTTTCACATTTGCTTGCTTCTCTACACCAGTCACAGCAGTTGCTCTGCTCTCTTTCTTATCTGCTATTTGCTGTTCCCGGCGTTCCTGTACCCCTTTTTCTTCCAGACTACAAAAACTCTGCAGATACGGCAAAACATGATTCTGCATATCTGTCAGATCCTTCCATATATTTCTGGAACTCTTCACTCCCTTTACCTTTCTGATAATTGATCCAGCTTTCATCCGTCAGTCTCATTTCATTCTGCAGCTTTAACTGGCTGAGAAGACCTCCGTTTCCAGTGCCAATATCTATTTTTCCTTTGAAATGATGCAGCATCTGGTCGCTTTTTTCTGCATAATATACGGTAAAAAACATCTGAGCCGTTGTCGTTGGTTCATTGGTTTTGGGATTTCTGTCAGCATACCATGCTTTGTCCTGTTCTGCGGTCTTGGAATCCAAATCCGATAACTTCTGGCATCGTGGATTCATGAACTCACTTTTCTCACAGTAATTGACATACACCATCGGCTCCATATCTTTCGGAAGTTCCGTTTCGTAGGACTTCAATCGTTCGATCAATACTCCGGCACGGACGGACAAATCACATTCTTCCTCTACAATGTCCTTCAAATAAGAAATATAAGAATGTGTATTGCCACTCTGCAAATCCAACATCACCTCTTGTACCGCATTTTCTCCGATCTCCACATTATCCCGATACTCATACGGATCAAAAGCTTCTGCAATCTCATCCAGTGCCTCTGCCAGCTGTTCTGTGGTCATCTTCTCTGGATACATTGCTTCTCGAACATCCCTCATCGGTACATACTTATAGTCCGGCAATGCTTCATGAATTTTCTCAATCCCTTCCCGTACCAGTGCAAGTTCTCCATAAAATCGAACATCGTCCATCAGATTTCCAAGTACTGTATTTCCTTTTACGATTGCAAATTCAGCATCATCATAGTAACTGTCTTCCGGATCACGATAGATAATCCCCATACTACATACTCGATAGGCATTTTCAGGATTCTCCCTATATTTTTCATAGACCGTAGCAATCTGATTAACATCAGTACTTTTTTCATAAGCTCCCATATCATGGAACTCATCGCATTCTGCAGCAAAGTATTCCAGATACGATTCTTTCTTCGGTGGCATATTGTTGAGGACGTTATCAATCATGTTGTAATTTGCCTCTTCCAGTTCTTCTACCTTTGCCAATGGCTTATATTCGCCCTGGCTTTTCTGAATCTCTACCATTACAATCTCATCCATTTCTTCTACTTTTTCCATCAACTGACCATAATCCCCACGGATGCGTTCTCCAGTCCAGCCTTCGTCTTCCAGCAGTTCCTCTGCCGCTTCTTCAATAGAAATTTCATCATTTTCATAGACGCCACCATCCATCAGACGGAAATCTTCATCGTAAAAGGAATAATCGTATCCTTCTTCTGACCTCTGAATAGCAAAATACCGTTCTCCTACCTCATATGCCAGTTCACTAAGAACCTGTTCTTCCAGATTCAGGAAAGAATCCAGCTGTTCAAAACTGATACTTTCTACAAAATGAGCGGTTACTTTTTCCCCGTCATTCGGAACTACGATATCACTGACTGACAGGGAATGCCCACGGAAATCTTCCGGTCTATCAATGTTGAACCTTTCAAAAATATCATCCAGTGACATATTTCCCAGTAATTCGCCAACATAGACCAGCTTATAATCTTCTTTTTTTATCTGCATACCATGACTTTCAATAAAACGCATATTCATAAATGTATAGTTTTCGCCCGGTGAATCATCCTTGATCTGATAAATACCAAAGGTTCGCCTTGTTCCTAACAGCAGGTTTGCCTCTTTTAAAGACTGAATCTGTGGATATTTTTGCATTTCCCATTCCAGGTTACGAAAACGCTCCAGTTCTGTCCTAGACATCTGATAATACTCTGGTCCTCGTTCAATTTCCATGCGTTCCGTGACATAGACCGGTGAAGAAAAATTAGTGATCAGATAAATATCTGCTCCAGCATCGTATAATTTCAGTGCTTCTTCCTGCTCAATGACACTCATAGGCTCCTGAAATGCTCCAAAATCTTCATCTGCATAATCCAGATCCTGATCCCTTATCCGTTCCCACATCTGTAATTCCATGCCAAACAGCCCTTCGTGTGCCTGTATCATTTCTTTACTTGCATACTCTCCCTTACCGCCATCGCTGCCCAGACAATAAATCTTAGAACCCATCCTGTGATAATCTAAGGCTGCTTCCTTTCTAAGCGGTACCATATCCTCTGCTGTATATCCATAATCCTGAAGTTCCAGCTTGCCTATGGTTGGATCTGGTAAGTCCTGAATATCCATTTTTGCATCATCCAGTAGGTTCTCTACACCTTCTTCATCTGCCTTGCTCAATGCATCTGCCAGATTTCTTACCAGAGTCCTAACTTTCTCTTCCTCACCGATTAGATTCGCATATTCAAAAATCTGTTCTTTTACATTTGTTGGAAATTCTATGCCTCTACGCTCTGCCTGAGCGATCCGTTCCTGCGTATATTCCTGCATTTTCTGTGTTTCTCTACCTGTTATCCTGTTTCTTGCCATATAAACTCCTCCTGTATTCTGAAAGATGGCATAACCCACAGAACATTCTTTCTGTCAGATTATGCCATCTTCCTTGTTTTCTTATTCCAGCCCGAAGTCCCGTTTTCTGGTTTCCTTGCCAGTTTCACTTTCCTGCTGACTCTTTTCTTTATAAATCTGCAGTTTCTCATGAATAGAACCTCGTGCCGGTCTTTCTTCTTTCTCTTTTGATTCCGACTGCTCTGTTTCTGTATCTTCCCGTTCATCCATATTGAGAAGTGCATTTAACTCTGACAGTCGCTCCAGTTTTTGGTTCAGTTCCTCTTCTTTTGGAAATGGCTTCCCGACTTCCTCTTTGGCATTTGCCATCTGCTCCTGTACCGTTTCCAGCCGTTGTTCTGCTTCTGCCAGTTTCTCCGGATAACTTTCTAAAAGATTATTGATACGAGTGATATTCCCCAAAGCATCGGCTCCCAACCGAACTTTAGCTACCGATTCATGCTTTACAGACAGGATAAACTCTTTACTCCAGCTGTCGAATTGGATTCTCATGTTAAATCCCTGATAGCTTCCAATGTCCATAGCTGCATCCACAGACTTAATGTCTTTGCAGACCGCCAGAAGTGCCGCTCCTGCCTCTTTCTTTTCTGTGAACACTTTGCCACTGATTTCCATAGAAAACTGCTCTGGATCTGTGATTTTATGCTCAGAAAAATGAGCGATGTCTGCCTTGTAGCTGTCAATGATCTCCGTCAATTTTGCGATCTGTTGCGGGAAATTCCTTGCAATGTCATCTTCCAAACGGTACTGATTATTCATGTGGTTGGCTTTTAAAAGTTTCAACTTTGCCACGTCCACATCCAATGCCATCTTCTCTTTTACTGCCGGATTTCCGGTTGCAAGTGCTTTGACCTCCGCATAGGAAAGTGCCGCTTCATCTACATCTTCACAACTTCTGACCGGTGCTTTGCTCGTCATAATCTGGGAAATGAACTTCTGTTTGTTTTCGATCAGCTGCCACATGTAGCTGTCAAATGTGGATTCTGTTACATATCGGAAAATATGAACTTTTTTATTATGATTTCCCTGACGAATAATTCGTCCTTCCCTCTGCTCCAGATCAGACGGTTTCCAGCCGATATCCAGATGATGAAGAGCAATCAAACGGTCCTGCACATTGGTTCCAGCACCCATTTTTGCTGTAGAACCAATCAAAAATCGAACCTGCCCGGATTTCACTTTTCAAACAGTTCCGTCTTTTTTGCTTCTGTATTTGCATCATGAATAAAAGCAATCTCTTTTTCCGGTACACCTTTCTCCATCAGTTTCTGCTTCAAGTCATCATAAACATTGAAACTGCCATCGCCTTTCGGTGTGCTCAAATCACAGAAAATCAACTGTGCTGATTTCTGTGCTGCTGTATCTTTCCATATTTCATAGCTTTTCTCTGCACAGACTGCTATTTTGCTTTCCGGATTATCTGGCAATAGTTCGTTCACCAAACGCTGATCCAGTGCTAATTTTCTGCCGTCATTGGTGATTTTCAGCATGTTATCCACACTTGCATCCACACCGCCATTTCTTACTACTTCTGCACGCTCACCAAGACTTTCTACAATCTCTTTCTGCTGTTCCGTTGGTTTCAGCACCACTGTTTCATATTCTGCTTCCGGCACAGGAAGTTTTAACTGATCGGAAGTCTTGATATCTGCAATCTCCTTGAACATATTCATCAGTTCCGGGATATTATAGAATCTGGCGAATCTTGATTTTGCTCGATATCCTGTTCCTTCCGGTGCAAGTTCGATGCTCGTGACAACTTCTCCAAAATTGTTTATTGCTGTGCTATCGGCATGACGGGCAAAAGCTATATTTTTCCTTCGATCTTGAAGGGATAAAATCCTGTCCCTTCAGGATCTCAAGAAAATCACATCATTTCACAGGAGGACAAAACCATGAAACACTCTAATCCACAGCCACTTATGACTTATAGCCAGTGGTGCACAATCTTTAAGCACCGTCTGAAAAAGTACATACGAAGAAAGCTGTACAACGGCTTACAGTGGCTACTGTTCATCCTTTTCATGGTCGGGATTCCTTATGGAATGATCGTACACTGGCTGTTTTTCGGCTATTAATTACAGATCAAGGAGGTTTTCACCATGACACACGGCACAAGAATAGACATTGATTCCACAAAAGAGGTACTGACACTGTGGATCAGAGAAGGACACATCACACCACTGACAGCTTTCAACCGCTTTTGGGGCTACACATTCCACCTAATGCAAGAGGACGAAGATCACTAATGATGAATACAATCAGGTACAGTTGGAGTACCTTCAGGAAATCATCGACCGTTTTCTTCCTAGCACCACATATCCGCAGGACGTTATTCCAACACTGGAAGCTATGGAGCCACTGCACAGATGGGACACTCTGTTGAATTTTATCTTCAATGAGACACCTGTGCAATACGACATTGAAGATCAGGAAGGAGAACACAGATCATGAAGATCAACATTCAGGCAACCGTTACATTTTACAAGGTGATCGTTCTCTCTATAGGCTTATGCGAATCAGAGATTATGAACGAACGGCACTTTGCAGATTATGTAAGTGCAGCAGCTTATAAGGCAGCAGTCACCAAGAACGGACTTGTTGCAGTTATTGTGGAGGTGTAGATCATGAGCTGGATGTATTACAACAAAGAAACTGAAGAAACCTGTCTCCATGGCTACATTTCAGAGCTTTCCTGCTTCCATGCTGTAGTCATGGCGGAGCAAACATGGAAGATCATCAGTAAGACCAGTACAAAGTCCGGCAGCAGCAAGACCAGACAGAAACAGTTCTTTGAGGATCTTACTACTCTTCTGAATGCTCAGGAGGAAAAGCGTCCGGTTATGGAACATCAGAACGACTATATCCTGCACATCGAGCTTTCCGCAGACGAAACCAATGCAGTTATCAGTTTACAGAGAAAAGGTAACTATGAGTTTGTTTTCAGGAATGAGATCATTTCTCTTAAGAAAATCGGCAATCAGAATAAATAATCAGGAGGTACTACACTATGAGTTGGAAACACTATAATGCAGAAGCTAAGAAAATCGAGGTTGTAAGAACTCTTGTCGGTGACATGGAGCAATTCGGGGCAATCGTTATGGCGGAAGATACATGGAATGTAATCTTGCAGGTCTCAGAATGTGTGCCATGGAGTAGACAGTCACGCATGAACACATTCATTGATGATCTTCTTTTGATACTGGAACGCAAAGAAAACGAAACCGGAGATCCTTTTATCAGCAGACCATACGATTATATTATTCACATTGCACTTGATCCTGACGCTCAGAAAGATACTGCTCTTATCAGTGTTCAGAGAAAAAACACCTATGAGTTTGTATGCAAAGATATCAGCATCCCATTAAAAGAATTATAATCTTCTCTCCTGCTGCCGGGTTCACTCTCTGGCAGCAGGATTTCCAAGGCAATAGAATCTATCAGAAAGGCGGTATCAATTATGAGGAACTACGTACTTACGGAAAACAGACCTTATACAGCTTGTCCCATCTGGAAAAAAGATCTCAGAAAGCTTATGATTGATTTCTGTATACCGGAGCCAACCATTGACCAGATCATTTCTCAGGCCGAACAGGAAGCGAAGCCAACAGAAACAGCTCGACAGGTTTATAACCGTGCATGGCAGAAATTCCGTAAACATCTGCTGACAAATTAGTGGTAAAAGTAAGGTAGTATGCAAAAAGTAGTAAAACCATTACTATTTCAGGCTCCAAGGCAGTCTTATTACAGTGTCATTTTAAGGGAGCCTTAAATTTACTACAGGAAGGGAACATCATGAACAGATATTTTGGTTACGCAAGAATCAGCACACCACAGCAAAGCATTGAAAGGCAGATCAGGAATATCCTTGCTGCATATCCACAGTCTGAGATCATCCGAGAAGTTTTTACCGGAACGAAATTTCAGGGACGAAGAGAATTTGAAAAGCTCCTGAAAAAGCTCAACGCAGGTGATACCATTATCTTTGATTCGGTTTCCAGAATGTCCCGTGATGCAGAAGAAGGTTTTACCATGTATGAGGATCTTTTCAGCAAAGGAATTAATCTTGTATTCCTGAAGGAACCACACATAAACACAGAAACCTATAAAAGTGCGCTGCAAGGTGGCATCCCAGCCACAGGCACAGATATTGACTGTATTCTGGAAGGGATCAATAAATATTTGCTCCTGCTTGCCAAAGAACAGATCCGACTTGCTTTTGAACAGTCAGAAAAAGAGGTTCAGGATCTCAGGCAACGTACTAAAGAAGGAATGCAGACCGCAAGGCTTTCCGGTAAACAGATCGGACAGGCTTCCGGTTCAAAGCTTGTAACGAAGAAATCTATAGCAGCAAAAGAAATCATCCTGAAGCATAACAAAACGTTCGGCGGATCACTCAACGATCTGGAAACCATTACTCAGGCCGGGATTACCAGAAAGACATTCTATAAATATAAGAAGGAACTGCTCTCTGAGATGATAGAGCAAACGAATCAGCGTTGAATGTTTTGCTGCAATCCGTTATAATGAGAACAGGGACATGACTTATTAAGAAGGGAGTGTGAAATATGCCATTACTCAAAGAAAATACTTATACTATAGAAGATATATATGCACTTCCAGAGGGAGAACGTGCCGAACTGATTGACGGACAGATTTATTACATGGCTCCGCCTAGTCGCAAGCATCAACGGATTTCAACAAGGCTCACCAGTATTATTGATCGTTACATTGAAGATCATCAGGGACAGTGCCAAGTTTATGCTGCCCCGTTTGCAGTTTATCTGGATGAATCCACGAACACATATGTTGAACCGGATATCTCTGTTATCTGTGATCCAAACAAGCTGAATGATAAGGGCTGCAATGGTGCTCCTGACTGGATTATAGAGATCGTTTCTCCTGCAAGTAAACGGATGGATTATTATACCAAGCTCTTTAAGTACAGAACGGCAGGTGTAAAAGAATATTGGATTGTTGATCCTGACAAGAGCAGAATTATTGTATACAATTTTGAACAATCTACAATGGATGAATATTCCTTTACGGATTCTGTTAAGGCTGGAATCTATAATGATCTGCTGATTGATTTTAATGTGTTAAGTTTTTAACATAGTCATGCGCTGACCATGCTCAAAAATTGAAGCTTTTCTGAAAAATAAAAGTTGGCGTAAACCCTTGCTCTATATAGGGAATCGCCAACTTTTTTATTGTGTCTCTGTTGAAATTCTAAATTGCTACAGACTGCATATGGAATATTTCTGGATCATACTAATCCGTCCTGATCGTAGAAGGATAATGTGATCCAGTCTGAAAAAGCTTGTATCTGGCAGCAGAAATTACTTACAGTGAGGAATAATACTGTAATCTTCTGCTATAATGACAGCGCAGATTATTGGTTATCGTACTCATATTCTGTGGATGTATACATATGAACGTCTGCTCATATGTTAAGAGTTTGTCAATCTTGCTAATCCGTCACTAACCAAGCACATCTCATTCTGCTCACCTGTCCTATCCACCACAGCCCCGATTTAACAATATTCATCTTGGATTCTTCTATCTTCCAGTCCTCAAGTTTTACTCCAACCGTCCAACCCGATCCAGCATCTCTCCTACCCAATCCAGTCCCCGATCCACCGCAGCTCCCTCTCTCACTCAGTACAGCTATTTCTCCTATATCTTCCCTGCACTTTCTACAGATCTGACACTCTTTTCATCCTCTCTGAATCGCCCTCACCGGAGCAACAACGGCTGCACGATAACTTAAGCTTAATACAACCTGCTGCCGTTTGCTCTTTCCGGTGATTTTCGGGTCGATTCTGTTCAATTCCTGTAACAGAATTTTACATCACTCAGAACGAATAAACTGAGTATTTCTACGGATTTTCCGATAGACTAACCGACAAAAATTTTGAGGGTAACAATCGGAATAATCGGTGTGATTGCTGGGAAAATTGGAAATATGTTCACATCATCATTCCTATAATTAAAAAACTTTTTGTTCTTCCATAAGATTCAAATTGTGTTTGAGCATGTAAAAGATATACTTTATGAAATGGGACGGGGTCAAGTTTTTTACATATATCATTTGGTGAAATAATGGTATATATTCTTTTTTCACAATCTGGATTCTCTCGATACAACCTATAGCATTCTTCAGCAACACCACCTGTATCAGTTTCATTTGTAATCGTATAATTTTTTAGATTTGTTATTAAAACTCCTGAACGTTCCCATTCTCTCAAATTTATAAAATTTCTCATAATAATAAGATATCCTATATTAGTATCTAAAAATAAATAGTCTTTATCCGAATGCTCAAAGTCACTCATTGCTTTTTTTGTACTGCCATATATATTTTTTAACATACTATTTTGTGATGTAATCCTTCTTGTTAATTGAAGAATGTTGAGATCAATCATGTTCTCATAATGTTCTATAGCTTCTATTTTTTTTTGCAAAGTATTCTTTACTTTTTGATGTAATTTTAACAGATTTTTAAACTCTCCATTCTCAACATTTTCCACAGACATATTATCTAACATTTTTATTAGTTTATATTTATTAAGTGAATTCTTTTGAACATCATCCATACATTCATTCGAAACAGTTATATACCAATCTATATAACTATCTTCTTTATGCTTTAAAGATAAATATTCACTGTAATAATCATTACTTTCTTTTTCAATTTTTTTCAGTTCTTCAGTATATATTTCCTCTTGAAGTTCTGTAAATGACATTTTCCCCATATTATTCTCTCCCCTTGTTATATTACTTTCACTTCTTGATATACTTGTTAATGATCCTCTTCTCCAATGTTTTTCCAGAATCCCGGTACCATGGCAAGATCACGCCACAGTATTCCTGTACTCTCATGGAGTATATCTCGCCACATATCATAAACACAATCAATCCGATTGCAGCAATCAGTCCTCCGTTGGCCACAATACATAATAGCAGACATGGTACAACCCAATACCAGTTATATGAGAAATGACACCATTTCACCAGCCATTCTTCACTCATCATGTCAAAACGTCTAATCTCATCCTGAGATAAAGAAGTCTTTGGAGGATTTGCAGCTGCCTTGCGTCTCATTAATTCAGCATAACCAACCGTTGGTTCATCCGGGCTGGTATATTTCTTAACATCCTCCTGCATCTGCTTTATTCTGCGTTCTTCCTCTTCTTTCTTCCTTCGCAAACTAGGACTGTTCCTATATTTAAACTCCTCATACGTGTTTCTTATTAACTGTTCCATCTGTGGAGGAGTTCCTGATTTAGTACAAATTTGATTATAAATATACTTCATCTCTTCAAGCTCTATATATGCTTTAGGGACGCTGTAACGTTCATAATAATTTTTCATACTTTCCGTTTGGCGTTTTGCTCCTTTTACAGCATCTTTTACATATCGCACATAGTCTTCGTAATGTTCTTTATTTGTTATTATACGATCACCGAACTGAATAATACAGTTACATTTTGCATTTGCCTCTTCAGGAGTAAGATTGTTAACAATATCCTCACATTTTTTAATCAGATCGTCCGTAGAATCTGCATACTCCTTATAATTCTGTGCATCTTTAAAACTCATAATCATAAGTGTTTACCTCCTTCCTTTTGTGTGTGCTTTCTGATTTTAGCTTTAATTTCAAAAATATTCTGAATTTATTTTTAGGTGTAAAAAAAGATACACTATACCTGTGTATCAAATAATCACTTCTTTCAAAATATTCAATAAAAATCTAATAAAAAATTACATACTATCTCTAAACGTTCAGCACATACTTTTACTTTTGGTTGCCGTACTGGGAACCGGTGTTCTTCTCTATGACATGGCTTAATAATTCTCAACATGGTATATCACGAGCGCAATACACACTACTATCTTCACGAGCGCAAAGATAAAATACATTTACTGATTATTTTCCAAGACTTTGTAAGGTACGCTTACAGCACATTTCTTCTGTAATCGCTTTAACCATAGCACCGTTGATTGGAGTTGTAAAGAAAATTTATATATTTCAGCACTTCTTCTAAAAACAGATTATAATTTTCAGTAATTATTGCCAAATGTCAATGAGGGCGTTTTTAGTTCATTTTGTTCTAGTGGATAAAATTTTATCCTCTAATTTTCTGTTGCGAACATACTTTCTGACTGTTATAATGACATATAGGTGTTGCCATAACGGTAGGCGGTTAGTCCTTCAACGGAGGGACTGTGACCCTCTGATTACATAGAAACCCGTCAGGGAATCCACTGGAAAGGAGGGCTAAGCCAATGAGTATTGTAGATTTTATTGCAGTAGTGAGCTTCGGCTTAACCTGCTTTAGTATCGGATACACATTCGGTAAGGATAATAATAAAACACAAAAATAGCCGCCCACGTCTGGTAAACTGAAGCGACTATCTTTGATTAACTAACATATACTGGGACTAACCGTCTATCGGTAACACCCTTTTTCTATGATTATATTAACACGCATTTGCGTAAATGTCAAAAATATTCTTGACTACAAAAGCTCTTAATCCTCAAAAAATTCCTCATAGTCTACAGCAAATAATTTCTGCAATGCTTTAAGATCACTGGCTTTTATGTTTCTTCTGCCCGATTCAATATTAGCAAGTGTACTTCTGGACATACTGCTTCCCATCAACTGTAACTGACCTACGACTTCAGCCTGTGTCATATTCTTTTTCATCCGTATGTTCTGGATATTTCTACCTATTGGAACGTCCTGTAAAATCCACTGCATAAGATATACTCCTGTGACTAATTAGTAACTTTTGTATTGAGTATATCCGGAAAACATGATATTATTGTCACTAGATAGAAACAATCGTATCAGAGAGGAATACAAAATCATGGATATTATAGATCAGCTTTACAACTCACATGTAAGTGCAGCCACACTGGACGCTCTGGACAAGTACCGTATACATAAAGATCAGGCTTTACATGGTTATCATGCTCTTAAAGAACAGCTCACAGACGCTCAGGCTGCTGCCTTGGATCAGGTCATGGACGAGAACCTTAACCTTTTGGCAGACGAATTGGAGCAGAATTTCAGAAATGGTTTCTGTCTTGGAGTGAAGATGATGTGTGAAGTGTTCGGGAAAGATGTATAAGTATGCTATAATGTATAAAAAAGCTGACCCGTCAAATCGACGGTGCAGATCAATAAGTATTGTTAAAATAACAACACCTATTTCTACGTTGCAATTTCAAAGGTCGGGAAACACGACTTTTAATTTCTAACCTGTCCCCTGAATCAGGGTAATGGTTTTATGAATTTACTCCAATTACACCAACCACAACTACGGCTTCTCCTTCCTCTTCCACTTCTCAGTGTGAGACCTTCAATCATCCAGAATTTGGAAATCTGCGCTGCATTGAGATTGATGGAGAGCCATGGTTTGTGGGAAAAGATGTGGCTGTGGCGTTGGGATATGCAGAACCTAGAAGTGCAGTATCGAAAAGAGTTGAAGTAGAAGATAAAGGTGTTGCCGAAATGGAAACACCTAACGGAATCCAGAAAATGACTATCATTAACGAATCCGGTCTCTACTCTCTCATCCTCAGCAGTAAACTTGAATCCGCAAAACGTTTCAAACACTGGGTAACATCTGAGGTATTGCCATGTATTAGAAAAACTGGGGGATCACAGAGAATTATCTTTACCTTGTACTTCTTTATTATTTGCAGTATTCTTATGATATCAAGCATTGAAGGAGGAAACACCAATGAAAAAGAAGTTCAAAAGTTCTCTTATCATTTTTCTGGCTGCTATTATGATCTTTTCTCTTCCGCTCTCAGCATCGGCAGCCACCAAGAGGGACGTAACAAAAACATACAGTAAATCTGTCACTAAACTGTTAAGAGGTTTTGATAGCTATTTCGGTTACTGCTGCGGTAAGAATCAATATTTCAAGTTTGACGATTATGCCCGGACAACCATGGTTACTATGAAAAATTATAAATTGTGGGAGAAAAATATTTCTTACGTAAAGAAAAAAATCCAGCCACAACTGAAGCTTTACTTCAATACCTCTACCGTAAAATTTACGAAATTTACAAAATATGGCATTCCTAGAAATCCTTCTTATCTGCTTTGTAATAAGAATGGTAAAATTGTTTATACGGGTGGTAACTGGGGCGAAGTTGCACCAAAAGGATTCGTTAAAAAGATCATCCGAACCAGTTCAAATAGATACGAAGTAACTTACAGTATTTATGAGTACGATGATTGGGCGAAAAAGAATTATGGCCATATGGGAACATACAAAATATATCTCAAGAAGGCCAACAATAGGAATGGCTTCGTCATTACTAACATCAAACAAACAGCAAGTAAAAAGGTTTGGCTATAAAATCACACTGAAGGCACATCCGCTATTCTGGAATGTGCCTTTTTTATTGTATTGCATTACTTCTCACTCATCTCTCCGATCCATCATAATACTAGCTCTATTCGTCTGTATATGCCCTAGAATCGTTCCTGGGATTATTCATGTAAACTTCTCTGGCTTTTAGCATAAAACGTCTTGCAGGGCAAAATACAAGGCCATTTCAAAATAAAAAGTAAAAAAAGGCTCATGACTTGTCCACAAACTGTACGCTACAGTCTCGACTTATCATGAGCCTTGAAATTCGTCTCTCATATACTACGACAGATGGGTTATTTGCTGAAAAGGTTCCATCGTATATGTAGGATTTTTTCTACGCCATTTTTTAATATTTTGACACCATTTTTACACCATTTTGGTGTCAAGTTATGTGAATTTATAACATGTTATATCAGATTTCAAATTTAAAGAATGGCTTAAATACGCGAAAATCAATATATTAAACACTTTATTTTTCGTTTAGGCAAATCTGTTAAAATGCCTAAATATTATTGGCATTTATTCTAAATAACATTAGTTATTTTTGTGCATACTTACTTCACGATGTTTATCCATATAAAAAACACCCTGGCAAAGGCAGAAATATCTTCCGCCCTGCTTCGGGTGTTTTTGATTTATCTTATTACTTTACTACGATATTGATGATCTTCTTCGGTACGTAAATCTCTTTGATGATATTTCCGGAAATCTTATCTGCAACTGCCTTCTTTCCTTCGGCAATCGCATCTTCTTTGGAGATTTCTGCCGGAATACTGATAACAGCCTTGGTCTTGCCGTTGATCTGAACCGGAACCTCGATCTCATCATCCTTCATAAGCTCCTCATCGTGAGCCGGCCACTGTGCATGGAAAACGGAATCCTCATGACCAAGCTTCTCCCAGATCTCCTCTGCAATATGAGGAACAAATGGCGCAAGAAGAATGGTAACTGTCTCGATGGTTTCTTTGTCAACAGCGCCGTCGTTCTGCTTTGCGATAGCGATCAGCTTGTTTGTGTATTCCATAAATCCGGACACTACGGTATTCAGGCTGAAGGCCTCAAGTCTGCTGGTGATATCGTATACCATCTTATGACGGGTCTTCTCCATCTCTTTGGTAGCCGGGATATCTTTCTCAATGCTGTCAAGAGCCAGATTCCAGAAACGTTTCAGGAATCTGGATACACCATCGATTCCTCTATCATCCCATTCTGCATCCAGTTCCGGCGGTCCTACGAACAGCTCATACATACGTAAGGAATCACATCCGTAATCATTTACAAGATCATCCGGTGAAATAACATTTCCTTTGGATTTACTCATCTTGATTCCGTTTTTACCTGTGATCATACCCTGATTGAACAGCTTGACAAACGGCTCATCGAAATCAATAGCTCCGATATCATACAGGAACTTGGTGTAGAATCTGGAGTACAGAAGATGAAGAACAGCATGCTCTACACCACCGATATACATATCTACCGGCAGATATTTATCAGCTTTCTCTTTGGAAACCAGTTCTTTATTATTCTTATTATCTACATAACGGAGGAAATACCAGGAAGATCCTGCCCACTGAGGCATGGTGTTTGTCTCACGTTTTGCGGGAGCACCACAGCATGGGCATGTGGTATTTACCCACTCGTCAATAGCTGCAAGCGGTGACTCTCCGGTTCCTGTCGGCTGGTAGCTTTCTACCTCCGGAAGTCTTAACGGAAGCTGATCCTCCGGTACCGGTACCGCACCGCATTTCGGGCAGTGTACGATCGGGATCGGCTCACCCCAGTAACGCTGACGGGAAAATACCCAGTCTCTCAGTTTGTAGTTGACAGTCTTACGTCCGATACCCAGCTTCTCGATGATATGCGGTGCTTCCTTCTTCAGTACGGAAGATTCCATTCCGTTCCACTCACCGGAGTTGATCATGGTTCCGGAAGCCTCTGTGTAAGCTTCTGTCATATTCTGAATTTCTTTACCATCTTTTGCGATAACCTGGATGATCGGAATATCGAATTTCTTTGCGAACTCAAAGTCACGGTCATCATGAGCAGGTACACACATGATAGCACCTGTACCATAATCAGCAAGTACATAGTCAGAAAGCCAGATTGGAAGCTTCTCGCCGTTCAGCGGATTGATCGCATAAGTACCTGTGAACACACCGGTCTTCTCTTTATCCTGAAGACGGTCTACATTGGATTTCATGGAAGCATCAAAGATATATTTCTCTACAGCCTCTCTTGTCTCGTCTGTTGCAAGAGATTTTGCAAGAGCATGCTCCGGTGCAAGTACCATGAATGTTGCTCCATGAAGAGTATCCGGTCTTGTTGTATAGACCGTGATCTTCTCTTCTCTTCCCTCAACCGGGAAATCGACCTCTGCGCCGTAGGATTTGCCGATCCAGTCTGTCTGCATCTTTTTAACCTTCTCCGGCCAGTCCAGTTTATCCAGATCACTTAAAAGTCTGTCTGCATATTTTGTGATGCGGAGCATCCACTGACGGAGGTTCTTTTTGGTAACCGGAGTGCCACAACGCTCGCAGCATCCGTTTACAACCTCTTCATTTGCAAGACCTGTCTTACAGGAAGGGCACCAGTTGATCGGGAACTCCTTCTCATATGCAAGCCCCTCTTTGAACATTTTTACAAAGATCCACTGTGTCCATTTATAGAATTCCGGATCTGTTGTGTTAACCTCCATATCCCAGTCATAGATCGCTGCGATATCGTTGATCTGACGTTTGATATTTTTGATGTTTGCTGCTGTAGATACTGCCGGATGAACACCCATCTTGATGGCATAGTTCTCAGCCGGGAGACCAAAAGCATCCCATCCCATCGGATGGATCAGGTAATAACCCTGGAGCATTTTATAGCGGCTCCATACATCAGAGATCACATAGCCTCTCCAGTGTCCTACATGAAGACCGTTTCCGGACGGATACGGGAACATATCCAGACAGTAGTATTTCGGTTTCTTGCCATCATTGACATTTACCGGCTTTTTCTCCCAGTTTGTGCGCCATTTCGCTTCGATGGCTCTATGGTTATAAGGTGCAGCCATTTTTTTATTCCTCCTGACAAATTACTCAGTATTAATACTTTAATGCTTTCACACACTGCTATTAATTTTAACTACTTATGATGTATTTGTCAAACAGAAATCCAAAAACAGCCCTTTTCCATCAAAATATACATGAACCTGCAATCCTGGCCTGGTTTAGTTGACGCTTCTTTTTTCACATGATATAATTTCCTGCATGTATTTTCCTATATTATACATACATATTTATCTTAGGAGGGAACGCATAAATGAAATCTTTTTATTCCTGGTACCGGAAGCATATTACCGGTGCGATCTTTACAGGACTGATCCTGGGTATTCTCACAGGGCTTTTCCTGGCCGGACGGTTTGAACCTGTCCTCACTGTGACCAGTCTGATCGGAAGTATCTACATGAACGCCCTGAACATGATGATCTTTCCCATGGTCTTCTGTTCCATTGTCATTGGGATCTGTTCCATCGGAAACGCACGTACTACCGGCAAGATCACTGCAGCATCCATGATCTATTTTCTCTGCACAACGGCACTTGCCAGCCTGTGCGGACTGATCATCCCGAGACTGATCCATCTCGGAGAGGGAGTCAAATTTGAGATGGCAACGGCAGACATCCAGGCTACAGAAATGAGCAGTATCCTTGATACCCTGAAAAACCTGATCCCTTCCAACCCAATCGCCGCATTTGCTGACGGAAACATGCTCCAGGTTCTGGTGTTTGCCCTGATCATCGGTTTCACACTGATCGCAGTCGGTGAAAAAGGAACTCCATTCCTGAATCTGATTGATTCCGTCAATGAAGTATGCCTGAAGATCATCACAACCATCATGTACTTTACACCCATCGGTGTTTTCTGTACCATCGTACCGGTTGTGGAAGCCAACGGAACTGAAACGATCATTTCCCTTGCAACACAGCTTGTTATTCTGTATGTGGCATTCTTTGGCTTCGCTATTGTAGTGTACGGTCTCTCTGTAAAGCTGATCGGCAAACAGAGTCCGCTGAGATTCCTGAAAGCGATCCTGCCGGCAGCACTGAACGCCTTCGGAACCTGCTCAAGCTCCGCAACCATTCCATTAAGCAAGCAGTGTATGGAAGAAGAAATGGGCGTATCCAACCAGATCACCAGCATCGCCATTCCTCTTGGTGCTACCGTTAACATGGATGCTGTATCTATCCTGATGTCCTTTATGATCATGTTCTTTGCAAACGCCTGCGGAATCCATGTAAGTATTCCTCTTATGATCATTATCCTTCTTGCAAACGTACTGCTTTCCGTTGGTACTCCAGGTGTTCCCGGTGGCGCTATCGCATCTTTCGCAGCACTGGCAACTATGGCCGGACTTCCTGCCGGAGTTCTTGGTGTTTATATCAGCATCAATACCCTCTGTGATATGGGCGCCACCTGCGTCAATGTTATCGGTGACATGGCATGCTGCTCTGTACTGAAAAATGTTATCAAGATTGAGGAAGAAGCATAAACAGATTTTTCTGAAGTGTTATTTAAACAGAACACAAATTACTTTACATAAGATATTTTATGTAAAGTAACAGCAGAAAAGCCGTAAGATATATGTTTAAGAAACTTTCACATATACTTACGGCTTTTCTGTTTATCAACTGTTCACATCCTGTATTCTTTATAATGTCTAACGTAAATGATGTAACACAGAAATTTATATTTCATTTTGCTGACTTTATTTTTTCAGAACACGGTAATTTTCTTCTCTGTCGTAATCCTTATGGATTCCATCGTCTTCATATAAGGTATACTCCGCACCTTCATATCCGAGAAGCTGCATATTTTTTGTATCCAGAGCTGCCACACATTCCGCTGCTTCTGCAACCGGAATGCATTTCCCCTTCCGGATAAACAGCGGGATCTCATTCAGTGCCACTTCCACATAATGTACACCTTTTCCCAGAATCTCCTCTGCAATGGTTCCGTCCGGAAGGAATTTCACAAATTTCATCTCCTCCGGAAGATATACATAACGGCCTCTTGCGTTCTGTTCATAAACCGGAGCGATCATGATCTCATTTCCAAGAAGCAGCTGATCCTCCACATGTACGGCAATCTTATCCTCCGGGTAAACAAAGCCTAACGGCCGGAAATACATATCATCGTTCAGAGCAGCCTTCATATATTCACTGTAAAGATATGGAATAAGACGATATCTTACACCGATCACATGGCGGAAATCCTCCACATTTTCGAACTGGTAGCATTCCTGCTCTCTGGTACCAATCGCTGTATGATCACGCATCAGCGGTGTGAATACTCCAAGTGCCAGGAAACGAAGCAGCAGTTCTCTTGTTGTATCAGCGCCAAATCCGCCCAGATCTGCTCCCGCATACAGGAAACCACACATATTCAGAGATGGCATCATCTTCAGGTTCAAAAGGATATGAGCCCACCAGGATTTATTATCGCCGGTCCAGATTCCTCCGTAGCGATGCATACCAATATAGGATGATCTGGAAAACATCAGAAAACGTTTTTCCGGATCGATCCGTTCAAAAGCCTCCCCTGCTGCTCTGGTCATATTGTAGCCAAACAGGTTATGGACTTTGTCATGGCGGATTTTTCTGCCATCCACATTATGGTAAAATCTCCGATAATCTTCAGGATTGTTTGCTGCATTGCGAAGTGCGCTCTGCATCTTCCAGATATGGATCTTTCCTTCCGTATCTTTTGCAAATTCTCCTGCAAGCTCTTTGACCTCGTTTATTCCCTCTGTGGAATAGAAGATCGCCGGCTCGTTCATATCGTTCCAGAAACCGTCGATTCCCTTCTCGATCAGAAAACGGTATTTGTCACCGAACCATTTTCTGGCATCTTTGTTCAACACATCCGGAAAATGAGTATCCCCCGGCCATACAGCAGCTACAAAATCACTGCCGTCCTCTCTCTGGCAGAAGTAGCGGTTTTTGACACCCTCCTCATAAACATCGTATCCCGGCTCTACCTTGACGCCAGCATCGATGATCGGGATCAGACGGATATCCTGATCCTTCAGTTCCTTTACGAATTCCGGAAAATCCTGAAAATTCTCTTCACTTAATGTAAAGTCCTTATAAGACTGCATATAATCAATATCCATATAGATCATATCAATAGGAATATGATTTTCACGATATCCAGCTGCAACCTTCCGGAAATCCTCTTTTGTAGTATAGCCCCATCTGCTCTGGCCAAATCCAAAGGCAAATTTCGGCGGGATATAGCTTCTTCCGATCACATGACGGAACTGCTTTACAATATCATAGGGACTCTCCCCTTCGATCACATAAAGCTTCAGGTCTGCATTTTCGCAGGTTACCTTCATGGTATCCATTCTGGTATAGCCAATGTCAAAGGTGATCGCCGCCGGATAGTCAAAAAACATTCCAAAGGTTTCTTTTCCGGACACAATGATAAGATTATGTGCACCGTACAGGGAATGTTTATCCTCTGTATGCTCCGGATCATCGGTACAGTTACTGGTGTAAATGAATCCTCTCTTGTTGATACCGCGGTTGGATTCTCCCAATCCGTAGACGATATCCTCTTCATCCATGATATAAGTAAAAGAAAATCCATCTTCTGCACAGATTTCTCCATATCCTGGCTTTCCTTCTGCTGTCTCAATGTTTTCTGTCAGTGCCTCAGTCTCAAAGGGCTCTCCATATACATATTTTTTTATCATTTTCCCTCTCCTGTTACAGATTTTTGTAAAGAACAAATGCCTCATAAGGTTTCAGGACCACTTTCTTTCCAAAATCCTTTCTTCCAAGATTTGTGATCAGACATTCTGCATTTTTCTGAAATTCTTCCGGAATTTCCATTTCTGCCACATGCTCACTGAAATTGCAGACTGTGAGAAGCTTCTCTCCCTCAAGGGTTCTGGTATATGCAAAAATCTGATCATGATCTCTGTAAAGTGCCTCAAAAGTGCCGTAAACGATCACCGGTTTTTCTTTTCTTAAACGGATCAGCTTCTGATAATAATGGAAAATAGAATCCGGGTCTGAAAGCTGCTGCTTCGCATTGATCTCCTTATAATTGGAGTTTACCCTGATCCATGGCGTTCCCTCCGTAAAGCCGGCCTGATGAGAATCCTCCCACTGCATTGGTGTTCTGGCATTGTCACGTCCTCTCAGCATCAGGCACTTCATCATGTATTCCGGTGTATAAATACCTGCTTCTGTATATTCATGGAAATACTGAATGCTCTCGATATCGCGATAATCCTTAAGCTCTGTAAAATAAGCATTGGTCATTCCAAGCTCTTCTCCCTGATAAACATAAGGAGTTCCCTGCATCATATGAAGACAGGTTGCCAGCATCTTGGCTGAAGTTTCCCTATATGCCGGATTATCATTTCCAAATCTGGAAACACTTCTTGGCTGGTCATGATTTCCAAGAAACAAACTGTTCCATGCTTTTCCCGCAAGCTCTTCCTGCCATTTGATCATAACCTTTTTAAATTCCTGGAAATCGTATTTCTCGGTAGTCCATTTACCATGTTCTGATCCCTGTCCCTCTACATGCTCAAACTGAAACACCATGTTCAGCTCATTCCTGTCCTCACCTGCATATTTCTGTGCCTCTTCGATAGTCACACCGGAGGTTTCTCCAACTGTCATCACATCGTATCGGGATAAAACCTCTCTGTTCATTTCCTGAAGAAACTCATGGATCCTCGGGCCATGGACGCAGTAAGGACCGAAATCACCGTATAATCCTCCGTTCATTTCTCCATCCGGATATGACTGATCCTTGGAGATCATGCTGATCACGTCCATTCGGAAACCGTCGATTCCTTTTTCACACCAGAAATTCATCATATCATAAACTTCCTGACGGACCTTTTCATTTTCCCAGTTCAGATCCGGCTGTTTTCTGGAAAACAGGTGAAGATAATACATCTCTGTCTGAGGATCATACTCCCATGCAGGTCCTCCGAATACACTTCCCCAGTTATTCGGTTCTTTTCCATTCACCGGCTCTCTCCAGATATAGTAATCCCTGTAAGGATTATCTTTGGATTTCCTGCTTTCAATAAACCAGTTGTGTTCGTCGGAAGTATGGTTTACGACCAGATCCATGAGGATCTTAATGCCCCGTTTATGCGCTTCTTCAAGAAGTTTTTCATAATCCTCCATGGTTCCATATTCTTTATAGATCCTACGATAATCGGAAATATCATAGCCATTGTCATCCTGCGGAGATTCCAGCATGGGTGAGATCCAGAGAACATTTACTCCCAGTTCTTTCAGATAGTCCAGTTTTTCTATAATCCCGGGAATATCACCAATTCCGTCTCCGTTGCTGTCCTTAAAACTTCTCGGGTAGATCTGATATACCACACTTTCTTTCCACCAACTTTTTTTCATGATAAATGGCCTCCTTTTTCTGTTGATTCTGAAATCAGCATATCCTATCCACCCTTTAAAATCAACAGGTTTCTCGTGAAACTTAAATTACTGCCAAACTTTTCTGTTTTTTTTATGCAGTTTTAACAATAAAGCACTGCTGTCCGGCGAAAGAATTCCCACCACATTCCGGAAAGGCGCCAGGAAAAGTCATCACAACATAAAAAAAAGAGATCCTGCTACTCTTTTACAGAATCTCTCTTTACAAGCCAGACAGGGCTTTTTACATTTTTTTCAGCAGGTTCCTTTCCCTCTGCCATAAGAAGCAGCTTCCGCAGGGCCAGAACTGCTTTCTGATGAATATCCTGATGAATAGTGGTCAGCTTTGGCCTGACGATCTGCGCATAAAAATTATCATCAAAGCCGGTAATGGAAATCTGATCCGGAATCCGGATTCCCTTGTCTGTAAAAAAATTGATGGCCTCCACAGCTGTGTAATCCGAAGAAAATGCCAGTGCTTTTGTCTCCAGAAAATGAGGCAGCAGCTCTTCATATTTTTTCAGTCTGCGCCGGGGTTCCTGGGGAACCACCACATAGCGGGAGCGGCTGCAGAAGCCGCCATTTTTTTCCATAGCCTGTTTGAATCCAAGCCATCTGGCATAATCACTGTCCTGCTCTGTTTCCGCAACAAAAAGTGCCCGGTGGTATCCACAGGAATGCAGATATTCCCCGATCTGATACCCGCCGGAATAATCATCCACTCCTACATTCTGAAAGCTATATCCACCCTTCGGATAGGCATCGATCAATACCATTTTTTTATTCAGCTTTCTGGAAAGCTGATGATACTGTTCTTCGTTATACCCTATAATGATAAGACCTTCCACATTCCAACGGGATGCCATATCTACCACATTATCGATCCGTTCACCGCTAATGAGCATAATATAATAGCCTCTGTTTTCTGCTTCGACCTGCAGCGTTCCGGTGATCTCTCCCACAAAAGAATCCTGCAGAGACTGCATACCATGAATGAAGGAAAAACCAAGAACCACTCCAATGATCCTTGAGCCGTGTCCGGATAGCATCACAGATCCCATGTGGGGAACATAATTCTGCTCCTTCAGGATCGCCGTGATCCGGTCAATGGTGCTCTGTGAAACCCGTTTTGTATTTCCATTGATCACATTAGATACGGTTGTACGACTGACACCTGCCATATCCGCGATATCCTGCAGCCTTATCATTTCATTGAATACTGCATCAGCTCATAATGAAGCTCACAGCCCTCATAGATTTCTGCCGGAAGTAATGCTCTGGCAACCACTTTCAGTTCCTCCTCCGGCTGATCCACACGCTTCAGATGTGCATAATCTCCGTCAATCTGTTCCACGATATAATCACATACTAACATTTTTTTGTCCTCTCTCTTTTCTTTTTGCTCATGCTTCAATAATCTGTATGAGCACAATTCGTTTCTCTGACTGCTTATTTTCAAATGCACCTAAAAACAGGCTACAGCAAATGCTGCAGCCTGTCAACTCTTTATTCTGCCTTAAAGGATCTCTCTGTTTATTCGTCAGCACTGTCAATCTTGCTTGCGCGTGCCGCGATCTCTTTCTCCTGGATATCATTAGGAGCCTGCTCATAGCGTGCAAATTCATAGGAGAAATCTCCGCTTCCACCGGTCATGGAACGAAGGACAGTGGAATAACCATAGATTTCAAGAAGCGGAACATCTGCCTCAATGATGGTATTTCCTTCGTGGTCCGGATTCATTCCGAGAACACGACCACGTCTCTTGTTCAAATCTCCCATAACATCACCGGTATATTTATCCGGAACTGTAACCTTCATGGAGATGATCGGCTCAAGAAGTACAGGAGACGCTTCCATAAAGCCCTTCTTGAAAGCAAGGATAGTTGCCATCTTAAATGCCATCTCAGAAGAATCTACCGGATGATAAGATCCATCGTAAAGGGTTGCCTTCACACCAACGACCGGATATGCAGCCAGAGGTCCCTTCAGAACACATTCCTGAAGTCCCTTCTCAACAGCCGGGAAGTAGTTCTTCGGAACTGCACCACCTACAACTACCTGCTCAAATACATAAGGTGTCTCCAGATCACCAGATGGCTCAAAGCGCATCTTAACGTGGCCATACTGTCCGTGTCCGCCGGACTGTTTCTTATGTTTGCCTTCCACATCTGAATTCTTACGAAGTGTTTCACGGAACGGAACCTTCGGTTTGGAAAGCTCCACATCCACTTTATAGCGCTCCTTCAGCTTGCTCACAACGATATCCAGATGCTGATCGCCCATACCGTAGATCAGACTCTGACGGTTTGCACTGTCATTGACAACCTTCAATGTTCTGTCCTCTGTCATCATCTTGGCAAGGGACTGTGCGATCTTATCCTCGTCACCCTTCTTCACTGCCTTAAATCTCTTGTATGTATATGGCGTGGAAAGTATAGCCTTTGGATAAAGGATCGGATTCGCCTTGGTCGCAAGGCTGTCACCGGTCTGTACACTGCCAAGCTTGGCGATGGCACCGATATCCCCTGCAAAAAGCTCCGGAACTTCGATCGGTTTGGAACCTTCCATGACATAAAGCTTGTTTACACGCTCCTCTGTTCCCTTCTCTACATTAAGAAGTGTATCATCGGATTTCAGCACACCGGAGCATACCTTGATCAGAGAATATTTACCAAGGAACGGATCCGCGATGGTCTTAAATACATAGGCAGATTTTGCCTTGGCAAAGTCATAATTGGCCTCAAAGATCTCGTTAGTCTTCTGTGCGATACCATTGCAGGAGCGTCCGCTTGGGCTTGGGAAGTAACCGCAGATATCATCCAGAAGATTAGATACACCGCGAAGGTTCACCGGTGATCCCATGCATACCGGAACAATACTTCCATCCTGTACATTGGTTGCAATAGCTGCGGAAATCTCTGCTACGGAGAAGGTATCTCCCTCGAAATAACGATCCATAAACTCTTCGCTTGTCTCTGCAACAGACTCCATCAGAGTTTCATGATATTTCTCAAGATATTCTGTCAGATAATCCGGAACCGGGCATTCTTCCTTGCCGGCCTTGTCAATATATCTTCTTCCTGCCTGCTTCACAACATTGACATAACCTACAAACTTACCATCCTCACGGATTGGGAAATGAAGAGGAGCGATCCTCTTGCCGTACAGCTCTGTCAGCTCTTCCACGACCTCACGATAGCTGACATCATCCACGTCCATATCTGTAACAAAGATCATTCGCGGAAGCTTATATTTCTCGCAGAGATTCCATGCTTTCTGTGTTCCTACCTGGACACCGGCCTTACCGGAAACAACGATGATCGCTGCATCTGCGGCACTGACTGCTTCTTCAACTTCTCCCACAAAATCGAAGTATCCGGGAGTATCCAGTACATTTACCTTCATCTTGTCCCATGGTACCGGGATCAGAGAAGTTGTGATGGAAAAATGTCTCTTTATTTCTTCCTTGTCATAATCGCTGACAGTATTGCCATCCTCAACACGTCCGAGTCTGCTTGTCATACCTGCCAGATAAGCCATTGCCTCAGCCAGTGTTGTTTTGCCTGCGCCACCATGACCTAATAGGACTACATTTCTGATTCGGTCTGTTCTGAAAACGTCCATATGTAATACCTCCCTGTTTGTCTTACTTAATATGTTCACATTTTACTAAATTTCCATGCAAATTTCAAGTATTTTATTCAATTTTGACAACTTTTTTTCAGAAAGTTTTTCACATTATCGTCAATTAATACAGAACAGTCGTCTTTCTTTCAGAATTTCCGGTTTACATACTTTTTCACGGCATCCACAGAACGGTTCAGTACCAGCTCTTCCGGAAAATCCAGTTTGGTCAGAAGGTCTCTGGCAAGATCAAACTCCCCGATCAGAAGGTCAAAATGGGCATCACTGTCCATAACCACAGGTACCCGATATTTTTTGCAGTATTCCAGCATGATGGTATCATTCTCCACTGCATTCTCACGGTTACAGTCAGGGTCCATGGAGTGGTTGTTCAGTTCCAGGACTTTACCGTATTCTCTGGCTCCCTGTACAAGCGCCTCATAATCGATATCGTATCTTCCGTCATCCGGATGTCCGATAATATTGACACACGGATTCTTCATAGCATTAAGATAGGCCTCCGTATTCTCCTGCCTGCTGCCTGGTCTGATGCATGGAACATGAAGACTTGCAATGACCACGTCCAGCTTCTCCAGGGTTTTCTGCTCAAGATCTACCGTTCCCGCCGCATCCAGGATATTTACCTCCGAACCCAGAAGCAGCTGGATCCCATACATTTCACGGGGTACTACCTTTATATTCTGAAAATAAAACTTATGACAGGTTCCCGGCATTTTCGGTGCATGCTCTGTGATCCCCAGGAGTTCAAGACCTTTATCGGAAGCAGCCCTGGCCATCTCGCGAAGTGTGCAGTATGCATGTCCGCTGGCTACGGTGTGTGTGTGAAGATCCATTACTGACTGATATTTCATGCTAAATTCTCCTCTGTATCTTATATTGTTTTTTCTTATTACTATAAATGAGCAAATTTGAAAAATTGCACAAAACTACACTGCGAATTTCATAAATGAATCAAAATCATTGCTTTCCTTTGCGCATTGAAAAAGATAACGATACTTTTCCAGCTGA
>NZ_QJHD01000030.1:0-63252 GCF_003184505.1 Blautia sp. BCRC 81119
TGTCATGAAAAGATAAAGAACCAGAGAAAAGATTTCCAGCATAAGCTCAGTAGGGAGCTTGCGGAAAGATATGATGCAGTATGTGTGGAAGATCTGAATCTGAAGGGAATGTCCGGAGGACTGCACCTTGGGAAAGGTGTGCAGGATAACGGGTACGGGCAGTTTCTGTTCATGCTGGGATACAAGCTGGAAGAATGCGGAAAACATCTTATAAAAGTAGACCGTTATTTTGCATCCAGCAAGATCTGCAGTGTATGCGGACATAAGAAAAAGGAATTGGCATTGTCGGATAGAATGTATGTTTGTGGATGTGGAAATAGGATGGACCGGGATGTGAATGCAACAGTCAATATCCGTGAAGAAGGAAAAAGAATCTATAAAGAATGTGCCTGACGGCACAAGAAAAAAATCCGTAACCGGATAAACATAAAAAACAAAACCGCGGGACACGCGGGGATAGCCTGTTTTAGCTTTGCCCTAAAGGGTAATCGAGCAGGAAGCCCCCACTTCAAAATCGTAAGATTTAAGTGGTGGGAGCATGTCACCGCCGTGAGTAAGAGCAAACATGCTCGCACTGAAATGAAATAGAACGGAGCATAGCAAATGGAGAACAGGATCATTACAACAGATGTTACAGAAGAGGATTTTTCCCTGGAGGGAAATTTAAGGCCTCAGAGTCTGGATGAGTATATTGGTCAACAGAAAACAAAAGATACCCTGAAAATTTATATCGAAGCAGCAAAGCAGCGTCATGATTCACTGGATCATGTGCTGTTTTATGGACCTCCGGGGCTGGGAAAGACTACACTTTCCGCGATCATTGCCAATGAGATGGGAACACATATGAAGGTAACATCAGGTCCTGCGATTGAAAAGCCAGGCGAAATGGCTGCGATCCTGAACAACCTTCAGGAAGGAGATGTGCTGTTTGTAGATGAGATACACAGACTGAATCGACAGGTAGAAGAGGTTCTTTACCCGGCAATGGAAGATTTTGCTATCGATATCATGATCGGCAAAGGAGCATCCGCCCGTTCCATTCGTCTGGATCTTCCGAAGTTTACATTGGTAGGTGCAACAACGAGGGCAGGTCTTCTTTCCGCGCCGCTTCGTGATCGTTTTGGCGTAACACAGAGACTGGAGTTTTATGATAAAAAAGAACTGACGACGATCATTCTACGTTCCGCTCAGGTGCTTGGCGTGGAAATCGAACCCAATGGAGCTGCCGAGATCGCCAAGCGTTCCAGAGGAACCCCCCGTCTGGCCAACCGTCTTCTGAAGAGAGTACGTGATTTCGCCCAGGTGAAGTATAATGGTGTGATCACCTACGATGTTGCCTGCTTCGCATTGGATCTTCTGGAAGTAGATCAGTATGGCCTTGATAAAACAGACCGCCGCATTCTCCAGACCTTGATCCTGAATTTTCAGGGCGGCCCCGTGGGGCTTGAAACACTTGCCGCATCGATCGGAGAAGACTCCGGAACACTGGAAGACGTGTATGAACCCTATCTTTTGCAGACAGGTTTCCTTAACAGAACTCCACGTGGAAGAATGGCTTCCGTGCTGGCATATACCCATCTTGGATATCCTCGTCCTGATTTATCGACAAAGTAAAGGTCATAAAAAAAGTGAATTACTCGGTAACTGAGTTACCAGAGAATCTGAATTGAAGACTATTAGCACAGGTGAAAAAACGTTCTGTATAATGCGGTAAAAAAGAAAAAGCGCCAGGCAGGAAACTTTATTTTTGATATAACGGATTGCCCGCTGAAAGAGGGCGAAATAATGGAGCAGGTCAATAATCTGTTCAGATCAACACATCTCTCCTTTTTTGGAAGAGATCGCATTGTACAAGGATAGAAAAATAATTGGTGTTTATCAAAGAAATAAAAAATAAGAACCATTCAGCTGTACGATCTAAAAGATCATGGGTACTGCGAATGGTTCTTATTAAGATATCTTATGTGTATTTTACGATAATATACACAAGAATGCAAGACTTAAAATAAACAATAATTATCCACCAGTCAGAAAATGACAGGTGGTATTTTTATACACTTTTTTAAGAAAGAGAGGACAAGAAATGAAGAAATTATTTATCAGTCAGCCAATGAGTGGCAAAGCAGACGAGGAGATTCTTGCAGAGCGAAAGGTGGCAATCAAAGCGGCAGAAGAGTTGTTGAGAGAACCTGTAGAGGTTATTGATTCTTTCTTCCAGTCAGCACCGGTAGGAGCAAAACCTCTGTGGTTCATTGGAAAGTCCCTGGAGTTTTTATCTGATGCCGATATCGCTTATTTTGCAAAAGACTGGCAGAAAGCAAGAGGATGCAAGATCGAACATGAGCGTGCGGTTGAGTATGGAATTCCGAGAATTGACCATGTGTAGGAGGTAAGGAATGGGAAATGAAGAATTTTTAAGACTTTGCAAAGTAAAAGTAGCTGAATATACCAATTCACACATGGATAAGATCGATGGAAAACAGATCACAGTACAGTATGTGTACGTGGTATGGAGTTGTAAGACATTACAGAACAGTAAAGCACTTCTGAGCACGACTGTGCCGGATGGAATGTATTATGAGCTGACATATAACGGAGATAAGCACGAGTTATACTTTGATGCTTATAAGAAATTTCAAAACATGTGCTTTAAACTGTAATTGCGCCGGTGCAACAGTCGGAGAAGGGAAACACTACATGGAAACAATCATTTGCTCATGTCATAGAATAGAAGATCTGGAAAGAAAAGGAGAATGAACATGAATGTAAATGTAATGATGCAGTATGTAACATATGGTCTGGCGCTGATCGGGGTGCTGGCGTTCCTGGTATCGATTATTGTGCAGGTGATCAAAGAGCTCCCGGGACTTAATAAGATCCCGACAAGTATTGTAGCACTGGTCACATCACTGATCCTGTGTCCGGTGGCACTGGCAGTCCTGTGCACGTATTATAAGACAGCTGTCACCTGGTATTATATTTTCGCATCGATTATTGCGGCGTTTGTAGTGTATTTGGTTGCGACCGGCGGTTGGGAAAAAGTAAAAGGTATCTGGGACAGGACGAAATACAAAGATTCAGAGGGCGAGTGATCCCTTTGTGAAATTCGTTGAACATCAAAGGACGATATGATAATATAGAACACGGAGCAATCGTGTTGCAGGGTGGCTGACCTCTATTCTACATAGAATGGATGTGGTGCTGATGGACAAGAATCATTTTGATTTCAAAGACCTCATGGCTTTTGGTATGTTCATTCTGGCATTGCTTACGTTCGTTTTGACGTTTTGTAAGTAATTTTCTACATAGAAAAACCACCCCAAAACTTTGGCTGAGTGTAGGGTGGAATTTCTATTTCGCTATTCACTGAGTTCAACCCCTTGTGGGCGGTTGTTCCTTTGTATTATCAATATACCATTTCGAAAAAAATAATTCAAGTATTTTTAGGAGGCGAGTAATCGTCTTTTTTTATTGGAGGAAACATATGTTAAAGATTATGGGAAAAGCTCAGGTATCCGGCAGGAATTATGGTCAGAAGATCATCAGCATTTTGAATGGCATATTATCTATTAAGGCATCAAATAAGACATCAAAAACAGAAAAGGAGAGTACAACCATGAATATCAACACAAGTCTTATCAGTAACAACAACAGCTATGCAGGTCATAAACCGGCATATATCGTAATTCACAACACAGATAACTATGCCAAGGGTGCAAATGCGAAAGCACATGCTAAGGCTCAACATGATGGAAACTTTAAAGGCTATTCTGCACATGTATATGTGGACGACACAGAGGCGTATCAGGCGCTTCCATACAACCGTGGAGCATGGCACGTAGGCGTCAACTACGGAGGTCGGCTGTTCGGTACTGTCAACAATAGAAATTCAGTAGGAATCGAGATGTGCGTCCAGGCGGGCTATAACTATGAGAAAGCTTTCCAGAATACAGTACAGGTGTGCAAACAGCTTATGAAACAGCTGGGAATCCCGGCTGACAGAGTTGTGCAGCATTATGATGTATGCGCAAAGAACTGCCCGTCAGCGATCCGTGCAAAAGGTGACTGGAACCGGTTCAAGCAACTGATCGGAGCTGAGACCACCACGCCAACGGTAGATAAGTATTATCGCACAAGAAAGTCCTGGGCTGACAGCAAGAGCCAGATTGGAGCATACAAGAGCCTTGAGAATGCAAAGAAAGAGTGGAAACAGGGCTACACCATCTATGACTGGAACGGAAAAGCAGTGTATCCTGTACAGACTTCAGAAAAGGCAGTAGTTCTGACAGGAAAATTTGAGACCCAGCTTCCGATCATCCGGAAAGGGAATTCCGGCGTTGCAGTTTCTGTGCTGCAGTCTGTACTTGGTGTTACTGTGGATGGCCATTTCGGAGACGATACAGAAGCATCTCTGAAAGTTTTCCAGAAAAACACAGGCGTAAAGGTAAGTGGAACCTGCGGTATTGATTCCTGGAAAAGGGTGATCGAACACATGAAAGCCAACACTCATAATTGAGAAAAACATTTGCATCTTTAAGGAAAATATTGTAATCGACAAAATAATAGAAAAACTTCTATACATTTTTGCGGGAATCAGTTATAATAAAAGAAATTGCGGGTTGTAAGACCGGCAATGCAGAGGAATGTTATTGAGGAAATTACCAGTAACAGATAAATTCAGGAGGCTTTACGAATGGCGGTAAAGAATACAGCACAGGTTGTTATCGATGGAAAGATCATTACTCTGGGCGGGTATGAGTCCGAGGAATATTTTCAGAAGGTTGCAGCCTATATGAATAATAAGATCAGTGAGCTGAGTCAGATGCCGGGATACTCCAGACAGGCCATGGAGACCAAACATACACTGCTCAGTCTGAATATTACAGATGATTATTTTAAGGCAAAGAAGCAGGCGGAGATTTTTGAACAGGATCTGCAGCAGAAAGACCAGGAGATGTATGATCTGAAACATGAACTGATTTCTTTGAAAATGCAGATTGAAGAGGCGAAGAAGGCAGAACAGGAAGCTCAGGAACAGAAGAATCTTCTGGACGGTAAGGTGAAGGAACTGGAGAAAGAACTTGATGAACTGCTTAAATAAGGATGGGGGATTGCTTCGGTAATCCTCTTTTGTTTTATGGTCATCGGATTGATTAACAGATGGGAGATGAGGGAATACTTTGAAAAATATGATAACAGAACTGCTCTCGCCGGCAGGTTCTTATGAAAGCTTTGAGGCAGCTATTGGTGCCGGGGCTGATGCGGTATATGTAGGAGGACCGGCTTTTGGAGCAAGAGCTTATGCGCAGAACTTCACCCAGGAAGAGCTGATCACTGCCATTGAGACCGCACATATCCATAACCGTAAATTATATCTTACTGTGAATACACTTTTGAAGAACCGTGAACTGGATGATCAGCTGTTTGAATATCTGCTTCCATATTATGAGGCAGGTCTGGATGCGGTGATCGTACAGGATCTGGGAGTATTTTCTTTTATACGCCGGAATTTCCCGGATCTGGATATTCACGCAAGCACACAGATGACAGTAACCGGACTGGAGGGAATGCGGTTTCTGGAGGAAAAGGGAGCAACTCGTGTGGTTCCGGCCAGAGAGCTTTCCCTGGAAGAGATATCTGCCATGCATAAGGCAAGTCCTCTGGAAATAGAGACTTTTATCCATGGAGCTCTCTGTTACAGCTATTCCGGCCAGTGTCTGATGAGCAGTATTTTCGGTGGAAGAAGCGGAAACCGTGGCCGCTGTGCGCAGCCATGCAGGCTTCCTTACAGTGTAACCATGGATCACAGAAAATATAAAGGAGACAAGGATTTTTGTGCATTAAGCCTGAAAGATATCTGCACTTTGGATATTCTTCCGAATATCCTGGAGGCGGGTGTTATGTCTCTGAAGATCGAAGGGCGTATGAAACAGCCGGCGTACACAGCGGGCGTCACGGCAGTATATCGAAAATATCTGGATATGTATTTAAGTGGAAAAGAATATCACGTTCAGGAAAAAGACCGGAAGTATCTTCTTGAGCTTTTCAGTCGTGGAGGATCCTGCAAAGGATACTATGATATGTATCGCGGACCGGAAATGATGGCTTTTGCCAATGAAAAAAAATCCGGTAATATCCAGCCGGAGATCAGAAAAATAAAAGAAAAAATTCATGGGAATTTAATACTTTCTCCTGAAAGTCCTGTTATACTGGAAATAACCTGCAAGGGCCAGACAGTAACTGCTATGGGCGGTGAGGTACAGTTTGCTAAAAATCAGCCAATGGAAGAACAGAGGATCCGTCAGCAGATGGAGAAACTGGGAAATACAGATTTTCAGTGGGAGGATCTGAACATTGAAATAAATGGAAGGATTTTTGTTCCGGTTAAAGTTCTCAATGAAGTACGAAGAGATGCTCTGAGTCAGCTGCGGGAAGCACTGATCGGATGTCAGAAGAGAGCACAGGTTACGAAGCAGCCGACGAAATCTAAGGATCAGGCTGCCTGTCACAGAAGGGTAACAGACAGCCTGCCTGTGTATGTATCCTGTGAACGTTCGGATACTGCGGAAGTACTTTTGAACGAACCGGGGATTACAGGTTTTTATTTTCCTTTTGATACTATGGAAAAATATTTTTCACCGGAACTTGCTGCAAGCAGTGAATTATATCTTTCTACTCCACATATCCATCGCGGAGAAATCCCCGAAAAGTGGCTTCGATCAGCTCAAAAATGGTTGGAGCAGGGTATGAAGGGTTTTCTGGTAAGAAATCTGGAATCTTACGCCATACTGAAAAAAATGGGATATGGCGAAAAATGTATCCTGGATGCATCCATGTATACCTGGAATGATCAGAGCGTTGATTTCTGGCGGGAAGAGGGAGTTCTTCGAAATACAGTCCCCCTTGAGTTGAATGAGGGTGAACTGAAACACAGAGATAATACTTCTTCGGAGCTGCTTTTATATGGTTATATCCCACTGATGCTTTCCGCGCAGTGTGTAAGGAAGAATCTTTTCGGATGTACAGGAAAATATGAGACGGCTTATCTGAAAGACCGCTATAACAGTGAATTTCCGGTAAAATGCAGTTGTGATCCATGGGGAAAAAACATCTCCGAAAAAGCAAAATACTGTTATAATATCATTTATAACAGCATTCCTTACGGACTTCCGGGTGAAAAAGATCAGGTAAAAAAACTGAACCTTCACTCTTTGCGACTGGCATTTACGATCGAAGAGCCAGAGAAAGCAAAAGCGATCCTGAAAGAATTCCGGACGGTTTATCAGGAAAACGGAAAACCTTCCGGACGCAGGTATACAAAAGGCCATTTTAAAAGAGGAGCCGAGTAAAAGTGTATGATTAATGTAATTACAGAATTATCTAAGTATGTGATCCTCACATTGATGATCGTCTATACCTTTCATTGTTTTTATATGGTGTGGCGGCAGGATGAGGAAGAAAAGAGAGAACTGCTCCATCAGCAGCTGACCATGATCTTTTTTATTGATTTTACAGCATTTCTTGTGATCTATTTAAAAAGCATGGATTTCAGGGTCATCCTGTTCTATATCGAAATGATGATCTTTTTTGCAGCGATCCAGATCCTTTATCGAATTATTTATCAGAATGCATCGCTGCTTCTTTTAAATAATATGTGTATGCTCCTGAGCGTAGGATTTATCATGCTCTGCCGGCTTTCACTTCCGTCTGCAACTAAGCAGCTTCTGATCGTGGCCGCAGGTAGTGCAGTATCACTGGTGATACCGGTAATGATACGAAAAATGAAATTTTTAAAGGATCTTACATGGGCTTATGCCGGAATTGGTATTGTACTTCTGGCGGCAGTTCTTGTTCTGGCAAGCACAAGCTACGGTGCAAAGCTTTCTCTTATGGGAATCCAGCCTTCCGAGGTGATCAAGATAACCTTCGTATTTTTTATGGCATCACTTCTGTGTACCAAGGTGGATTTTCGCAAAGTAGTACTGGCTACGATCGTTGCAGTGATCCATGTAGGGATCCTGGTTCTTTCCAGGGATCTGGGTAGTGCAGTGATCTTTTTTGTCACCTACCTTGTACTGATCTATGTTGCAACCAGAAATCCGAGCTATTTATTTCTGGGACTTGGCGGAGGATGCGTTGGTTCGGTGATCGCATATCATCTTTTTGGACATGTCCGTCAGCGAGTCAGTGCCTGGAAGGATCCGATGGCTGTCTATCAAAATGAAGGTTATCAGATCGTGCAGTCTCTGTTTGCGATCGGAACCGGAGGCTGGTTTGGAATGGGACTTTGTCAGGGCTCTCCGGAGAAGATTCCGGTCGTAAAAAATGATTTTATCTTCAGTGCTATTTGCGAGGAACTGGGTGGCATTTTTGCCATCTGCCTGATTCTTGTATGCACAAGCTTTTTTCTGATGATCGTTACTATTGCACTAAAGATCAGGAATCCGTTTTATAAACTGATCGCACTGGGGCTCGGAACAGAATATGCTTTTCAGGTATTTCTGACCATCGGCGGTGCAACCAAGTTTATTCCAATGACAGGAGTTACACTTCCGCTGGTGAGTTACGGAGGCAGTTCTGTCATGTGTACCATCCTGATGCTTGCGATCATTCAGGGACTGTATATTCTGAGGGAAGATGAGGACGAACAAATTGAAACGCAGCGAAAAGAAACGATTGAAAGAAGAGGAAAGAGAGCAACGCCTGAGAGAAAGAGAAATCGCCAGACTCCGTAGAAAAAAGAACCGGCCTTTAACTTTTGTATCGGCCTTCTTTATATTGATCTTTGTCAGTCTGATCGGATATCTGGTTTATTTTGACGCCATAAAAAGCGAAGATTTTATCAACAGCCCGTACAACACCCGTCAGGATACATTTTCGGACCGGGTAGTACGTGGAAGTATCCAGTCTTCGGATGGTGAGGTCCTGGCACAGACCAATGTGTATGAAGATGGAACAGAAGAGAGAACGTATCCGTTTTCCAATATTTTTGCACATGCAGTAGGATATGATACCAATGGTAAGAGCGGTTTGGAATCGGAAGCAAATTTCCAGCTTCTCACCTCCCATTCATTTTTTCTGGAACAGATGAAAAATGAATTCCTGGGAAAAAAGAATCAGGGTGATACCGTGATCTCCAGTCTGAATGCAGATCTTCAGACAACAGCATACAATTCTCTGGGAGACCGCAGAGGAGCGGTAGTTGTACTGGAGCCATCCACCGGACGTATCCTGGCTATGGTGAGCAAACCGGATTTTGATCCGAACACGATCGCACAGAACTGGGATACCCTTGTTAATGATGAAAGTAACAGCAGCCTTTTAAACCGTGCAACCAATGGAGCTTATCCTCCGGGATCAACATTTAAGATCGTCACGGCACTGGATTATTTCAGACAAAAGGGATCACTGGAGGGATATTCCTATCTGTGTCAGGGAAGTATCACAGTGGATGACCACACGATCCAGTGTTACAATGGTGCAGTACATGGACAGGAGGATTTTTATTCCGCATTTGCACATTCCTGTAACTGTGCATTTGCAGATATGGGACTTGGTCTGGGAGGAGATACTCTGAAAAGTACTGCAGAGGATCTGCTCTTTAATAGGGCGCTTCCGCTGAATTCCTATAAAACCAGTCGCTTTACCCTTGATAAAGATTCTCCGAATGCACTTGTGATGCAGACCTCGATCGGCCAGGGTAACACTCTTGTTTCTCCGATGCATATGGCATTGATCACAAGTGCCATCGCCAATGATGGTGTACTGATGAAGCCAACTATGATCGATAAGATTGTGAATAATTCCGGTGATACGGTCAGGGAAACAGAAAAAACAGAATACAAACGTCTGATGACAAGAAATGAAGCCAATATCCTTGGAAAACTAATGAAAAATGTAGTTGAAAACGGTACGGCTTCCGCATTGAATGGACGAGGATATACTGTTGCCGGAAAGACCGGTTCTGCGGAGTTTGATGAAAATGGTTCCAGTCATTCCTGGTTTGTGGGTTATTCTAATGTAGATGATCCGGATATCGCCATTGCAGTGATCGTGGAAAACGGCGGAACCGGAAGCGAAGCGGCAGTTCCCATTGCGGCCGATGTTTTTGATGCATATTATTTCGATTAAATTGAGAACAGTATCTGCTTCTTGCCCCTTGCCTATAAGGTAAAAAAGAGGTATACTATAGCCAGTGCAAAAGACACACGCATTACAGGAGGATTGCAATATGATAGAAGCAACAAGCTGTGGCGGTGTGGTAATTCATCGGGGTAAGATTCTGGCATTGTATAAATCCTACAGGAACCGTTATGAAGGATGGGTGCTTCCCAAAGGAACTGTAGAAAAAGGAGAGACTTTTGAACAGACTGCTTTACGTGAAGTAATGGAAGAAGCAGGTGTTCGGGCCTCTATCGTGAAATATATCGGTAAGAGCCAGTATAATTTCACCGTTCCGGAGGATGTGGTAATGAAAGAGGTACACTGGTATCTCATGATAGCTGATAATTATCATAGCAAACCCCAGCGAGAGGAATATTTTGTAGATTCCGGATACTATAAGTTTCATGAGATCTATCATCTTCTCCGTTTTTCCAACGAGAAGCATATCGTGGAACAGGCCTATCAGGAGTATCTGGAAATGCGAAGTGAAGGCGTCTGGGCGAAACAGCAGAAGTATTTTTAACAACAGGACAGGGCTGTGTACATACGCAGCCCTGTTTGGCATTATAACGGAGGTGAGGGCAGATTGCTGAAATGGATGAAAAACTATTACATAGGAAATGATGTAAAAAATCCTACTAGAATAAGAACCAGGATCACTGCTGGTAAATTCGTGCCGGATATCTACGTTGTTACTTTGTCTGATAATCCCGGAAATATTTTGGAAATTCTTCCCGCAGGCATGCTTGTACAGCGAAGCGCCAGAGCCACCTGTCCTTTGATCGTTGGAATGGCTAGAGGAAAATCCGGTGCTATACAGATGGTACAGGATATGATCGAACAGGTTTATACCGAAACTGGAAATTTTAAAATAAAAGAATATCTGAAAAACAGGTGAACCAATGCTGCATATATTATGGCTGATAATAAAATGGATATTGATCCTTCTGGGGATTCTGATCGGGCTGATCTTTCTGATCCTGCTGCTTCTTTTATTTTGTCCAATCAGATACAGAGGGAATTTAAAAAAAGACCGTACGGATAGTCTTCGGGAAATACATGCTTTCGGTGAAGTGAGCTGGCTGCTTCATATAATTTCTGCACAGGTATTCTGGGAGCAGGGCGTTCTGAAAACAAAAATATGTTTGTTAGGGATTCCTTTGGAAAAATTTAAAAATCTGTTTCGTAAAAAAAAGAAACCAAGAGCTCTTTCCAACTCCGGAAATCAAAATGCAAAAAAACAGACAGAGGCTTCTGGAAGTCATGAAAAGACATCAAAAAGCGAAAATCAGAACGATACCGCAGAGCTGCAAATGTCTGAGCCTCAGGAAGATACTGTTGAAGATATAAATGAAATTTCGGAAAATGTAATAATGGAGCCGATATCGATTTCCGAAGAAATATCGGAAGATGAAAAGAGGCTTCGGACAAAGATTGCAGATTTAATTTTGAATATAGTGGGAAAAATAAAAATGACAGTTGGAAAGCTGTTCCGAATCGTACAGAATTTTCTTGGAATCCCCAAAAGGATTCTGAAAAAAATTCAAAGTCTTGCATTAACAATCCGGAATTTCTGTGATAAGATAAACTGGTGGAAGGAATTTTTAGACCATCCCCGAACCAGAGAGGCTCTTTCCTTTCTGTGGAAAAATGCAAAAAAACTGATTTATCATGTGCTTCCGACAAGGATCACCGGAAAGATCACATTTGGCAATGAAGATCCGGCAGTTACAGGTATGGTATTGGCTGTATTAGGAATGACGATTCCTTTTCATAAAAACAAGATCGAAGCAGCGCCCCTTTTTGATAATGAAAATGTTCTTGAGGGAGAGATCATGTTAAAGGGAAGGATTTATGGAATTGTAGTTCTCACAACAGCAGCGAAGCTTTATTTCAATAAAAATATAAAATACGTCATCCACCGATGGAGACATAAGGAGGTAAATCATGGAGAAAGAGAATAATTTCAAAGATACCGTGAATTCATTATTTAAAGGAATGGATGGCTTTGTATCGGCCAAGACAGTGGTTGGCGATGCCATTCATGTAGGCGATACCATTATCCTTCCTCTGGTCGATGTATCCTTCGGCGTGGGAGCCGGAGCTTTTGAAGGGGACAAGAAGAACAATGGCGGCGGAGGTCTTGCCGGAAAGATGTCTCCCTGTGCAGTGCTTGTGATCCAGAATGGAAGCACCAAACTTGTAAACGTAAAAAATCAGGATGGCCTTACCAAGGTTCTGGATATGGTGCCGGATTTTGTGAACCGTTTTGCACCAGGTGCAGGCAATGCCGAGGATACAGACGGGAAAGAAGAGTAGTATTCCATTTAGATTTCATGCATATACTGTAATAAAAAACAGGAAATGAGCAGACAGGAGTGGGAAAGCTAACTGGTTTTATGCTGTTTTTTATTGGTGTGGGCATGGTTCTTGGTATCCTTATTACAGAGAATTTTATTGTGATCGCAATGGCAGTCATATGTCTGCTATGCGGATATCATATGTTTTGCAGATAAGCGGGAAGTGTGCACCTGGCATACTTCCCGCTTGTAATTTATCTGTCTTAAAGATAAAAAAACAGCCCCCGCATTCTACGGGGGCATACGATATTACTTACGCTCTTTCAACTTTTCCGGATCTTAAACAAGAAGTACATACATACATTTTCTTTGCTCCGCCGGCAGTTGTTTTTACTCTGACGGATTTAACGTTAGATTTCCACATTTTGTTGGATCTTCTATGGGAATGACTCACATTGTTTCCGAAATGAGCTCCTTTATCGCAGATTGCACATTTAGCCATGAATAGCACCTCCTTTTATCAACAGTCACCATTTTAACAGATGAATTGCTCTTTTGCAAGCAAAAAAAGGAAATTTATCAAAAATTCTGCAAAGAGTTTTAAGGAAAGTATTCCATACCTCCGGGAACAGGGCGGATCATGGTAGAATTAAGCGTTGTGTGTATGGTTTAGATCAATTTGAAACATAGAAAATTACCCAGTGCGAATTAATTTATCGTTTTTTCTTTGGCCTGGTCTCTTTCCTGAAGCTGAATAGAACATATTCTTGCTGAACTGGCATATGAGAATAGGAAAACCGGGAAAATGCAAAAGAATTTGGCAGGTAGTTCGGAATCCGAAAATGTGGTATGATTATAGGTAGGATATCAGAAACGTCAGGAGTTGAATAGATTGTGAAGACGGAAGAAATCTTTAAATATGTGCAGAAACAGTACGGAACAGTCCCAGAATATTTATGGAGTAAATCGCCAGACAGTGCAGTACTCCGACATAAAAACGGAAAATGGTATGCAGTGATCATGACTATTGAAAAATCAAAACTGGGATTAGAAGGAAAAGATCCGGTTGATATCATGGATGTAAAGTGTGATCCGGACATGACGAATATGATTATTCAGACGCATGGATTTTTACCTGGATACCATATGAACAAGCAGCACTGGATCACGATTTTACTGGATGGTTCGGTCAGTAAAGCAAAGATACTGGACTTTTTGGACATGAGTTATGACCTGATTGATGGCGCAGGCAGAAAGGAAAACAAATGAAAAAAGCAATCATATATGCATCGGTACATCATGGAAATACAGAAAAATTAGTAAAGAGCATAGCAGAAGAGTGTCAGGTTGATTTGATTGATGCTGTAAAACAACCCGATGCAGATCTGAGCAGTTATGATATGATTGGGTTTGCATCAGGAATCTATTTTTCAAAATTTCATCAGTCATTATTGGGATTTGCAGAGAAGAATCTACCGGACGACAAAAAGGTATTTCTGATCTGTACTTATGGTGGAAGTGCGAATTATAAATCTATTGAGCAGATTTTGGACAAGAAGCGTTCCAAAGTGATAGGAAAATTCGGGTGCAAGGGTTATGACACATTTGGTCCATTTAAACTGGTTGGTGGAATTGCAAAAGGGCATCCAGATGAAGAAGATATAAAAAATGCAGTTGCGTTTGTAAAAGGATTATAAGTAGATAAACGAAAAGGAAAAACCGGCTTCATAGTATCGGCCAGTATGCTCCATCGCAATTCGGGGTTTCCCTTCAATAGAGTGGATGAGCTTAATTTTCTATAAGATAAAACAAGTTGAACTCTATCATTGCGTAATTATAAAAAAAAGGTTATAATAGTTTTATATAATTTAATCTGAATGAAACAATGGAGGTAACCATATGAATGGACGTATAGATTCCGGATTGGGTCAGATCGTAATTGATACAGATGTCATTGCGACTTATGCCGGCAGTGTGGCGGTAGAGTGTTTTGGTATCATCGGAATGGCAGCTATCAGTATGAAGGATGGCCTGGTCAAGCTTTTGCGTATTGACAGCCTGAAACATGGTATCAGTGTTAAGATCACGGATGATAATAAGATCCGGCTGAATTTTCATGTCATCGTAGCATATGGCGTGAATATCAGTACTATTGCGGACAATCTTGTCAACAATGTAAAATATAAAGTCGAAGCCTTTACAGGAATGGAGATTGAAAAGATCAACATTATGGTTGAGGGCGTGCGTGCAATAGATTAGTTTTAGAGGAGGAACTTGTGGTGAATAACAAAACCATAGATGCTAAAATACTTTCCAGAATGTTTCTGTCCGGAGCAAAGAATCTGGAAGCGAAGAAAGAGTGGATCAATGAACTGAATGTGTTTCCTGTACCTGATGGAGATACGGGAACCAATATGACGCTTACCATCATGTCTGCTGCTTCTGAAGTAGGTGCTCTTACAGATCCGGATATGGAATCCCTGGCAAAGGCAATTTCTTCCGGTTCCCTCCGTGGAGCCAGAGGTAATTCCGGTGTTATCCTGTCACAGCTTCTGCGTGGATTTACCAGAGGTGTGCGTAAACTTACAGATCTGGATGCACCTGCCATTGCCGCAGCTATGGAGCGAGGCGTTGAAACTGCATACAAAGCAGTTATGAAACCAAAAGAGGGAACCATTCTTACTGTAGCCAGAGCTGCTGCAGACAGAGCCGCAGAGCTTGCCGATGCTGCAGAAGATCTGGATGCTTTTTTCGACGGAATCTTTCAGCATGCAGAGGAAACTCTTGCCAGAACACCGGAGATGCTTCCAGTCCTGAAAGAAGCAGGTGTTGTGGATTCTGGCGGACAGGGACTTCTGGAAGTCTTCCGTGGTGCCATCGACGGATATCATGGAAAAGAAGTGGATTATTCCCAGTTTGAGACAGCTGCTGCTCCTAAGATCACAAAGATTTCTCCTCAGGCAGAGGCAGATATCAAATTTGGATATTGTACAGAGTTTATTATCCTTCTTGAAAAACCGCTTCCACAGGAGGAGATCGATCGTTTCCGTGAATTTCTGGATTCCATCGGTGATTCCATTGTTCTGGTGGCAGATGATGAGATTGTCAAGGTACACGTACACACCAATCATCCGGGACAGGCTTTTGAACGTGCACTCACGTATGGTCAGCTTTCCCGCATGAAGATTGACAATATGAGAGAAGAACATCAGGAAAAACTGATCAAAGACGCTGAAAAACTTGCAAAAGAACAGGCAGAAAATAAAGAACCTCCGAAGGATCACGGATTTATTTCTGTATCAGTAGGTGAGGGACTTTCTCAGATTTTCCGTGAGCTTGGCGTAGATTATCTGATCGAAGGCGGTCAGACTATGAACCCGAGTACAGAGGATATGCTCAATGCTATTGAGAAAGTACATGCAAAAACAATTTATATTTTCCCGAATAACAAGAATATTATCCTTGCAGCTAACCAGGCAAGAGATCTGACTGAGGACAAGGAGATCATTGTAGTACCAACCAAGACGATTCCACAGGGAATTTCCGCAATGATCAGCTTTGTTCCGGAAAAGGGCGGCGAGGAGAACCTTGCTTCCATGACCGATGCGATTTCCAGAGTGAAAACCGGACAGATCACTTATGCAGTCCGTGATACACGTATTGATGACAAGGAAATCCATGAGGGAGATATCATGGGAATCGGTGATGCAGGCATCCTTGCAGTAGGCAGAGATCGACTTCAGGTAGCGGAGGAGATGGTAGCAGAGATGGTTGACGAGGAATCTGAGATCATCAGCGTTTACTATGGTGAAGATGTATCTGAGGAAGATGCAGAGGCACTTTCTGATTCTCTTACTGAGAAATATCCGGAGTGCGAGGTTGAGCTGAACCAGGGTGGACAGCCGATTTACTACTATCTGATTTCTGTAGAATAAAGAGCACAAAAAATGAATGAAAAGACACCTTTACGTGAATTAAAAGGCGTGGGTGAGAAAACAGAGAAGCTTTTCCAGAAGATCGGGATCACGACTGCGGAAGAGCTTCTCCGTTATTATCCGCGGACTTACGATATATATGAGGAGCCTGTGGAGATTGCATCAGCAGAGGAGGACAAAACAGTCTCTATCCGTGTCACTATAGCAACAGGTATTTATATTAACCAGGTACGCAATCTCCAGGTTCTGACAACAACTGTGGCAGATGCAAGCGGCCGATTGCCGGTTGCCTGGTTCAATGCGCCTTATTTGAGGGGAACACTCAAAAAGGGCAGTGTTTTTATCCTCAGAGGAAAGATCACCAGAAAAAAAGGCCGTCCTCAAATGGAACATCCGGAGATTTTTACCCCGGCAGCTTATGAGGAGATCATTCACAGTATGCAGCCTGTATATGGTCTGACGAAAGGTCTTTCCAACAAGATGATCACGAAGTTGGTACATCAGATTTTGGATACAAGACCTCTCCATGGGGAATATCTGCCGGAGGAAATACGGGAACGCTATCAGCTTGCGGATGCCAATTATGCGATCCGGACTATCCATTTTCCGAAAAATATGCAGGAGCTTCTCACAGCCAGGAAACGTCTGGTATTCGATGAGTTCCTGCTTTTTGTGCTGGCAATACAGCTTCTGAAGGAGAAAACCGAAGAGGCTCCAAACACTTTTCCAATGAAACCAGTATGGACAACCGAGGAAATCATAGAAGGGCTTCCCTATGACCTGACCGGAGCTCAGAAGAATGTCTGGCACGAGATCGAACGAGATCTGAGCAGCCATAAGCTGATGTCCAGACTTGTGCAGGGAGATGTTGGAAGCGGTAAAACTGTGATCGCGTTTTTAGCTATGGTACTTTCAGCAGAAAATGGCTTTCAGAGTGCATTGATGGTGCCGACAGAGGTTCTGGCTAATCAGCATTACGAAGGCTTTCTGAAGCTGATGGAAGAGCAGAATATCATTTCCTGCCACCCGGTTCTTCTGACAGGATCTACCACAGCCAGACAGAAGCGTGAAATCTATCAGAAGATCGCAACCGGCGAAGTGAATGTGATCATCGGTACTCATGCCCTGATCCAGGAAAAGGTGGAATATAAGAATCTGGGTCTTGTGATCACAGATGAGCAGCACAGATTCGGCGTTCGCCAGAGGGAAGCGCTGACGACCAGAGGAAATCCGCCACATGTACTTGTTATGAGTGCAACCCCTATTCCCCGGACACTGGCGATCATTTTATACGGAGATCTGGATATTTCGATCATCGATGAGCTTCCTGCAAAAAGGCTTCCGATCAAAAATTGCGTAGTAGGAACTTCCTACCGCCCCAAGGCGTATTCTTTTATTGAAAAGCAGGTGCAGATGGGAAGACAGGCTTATGTGATCTGCCCAATGGTGGAAGAGAGCGAAGGACTGGATGCAGAGAATGTCACAGATTATGCCAGAAAGCTTCAGGAAGTCCTGCCTGACGAGATCAGAGTAGAGATCCTTCACGGCAAAATGAAGCCAAAAGAAAAGAACAGGATCATGGAGGCCTTTGCTTCCGATGAGATCCAGGTACTGGTATCTACCACGGTTGTGGAGGTTGGAGTGAATGTGCCAAATGCTACCGTTATGATGGTGGAAAATGCAGAACGATTCGGTCTTGCACAGCTTCACCAGCTCCGTGGCCGTGTAGGGCGTGGAGAGCATCAGTCTTACTGCATTTTTATCCAGGGAAATAATGAAGAAAATACTTCTAAACGTCTGAAGATCCTCAATGAATCCAATGATGGATTTTATATAGCCGGAGAAGATCTGAAGCTTCGGGGCCCAGGAGATCTTTTCGGTATCCGCCAGAGCGGACTGATGGAATTTAAGATCGGTGATATCTACAATGATGCGGGAATCCTGAAGAATGCAAGTGAAGCAGCTGGTGAGATCCTGGCACTGGATTTTGATCTTATCCTGCCTCAGCATAAGGCTTTAAAGGAGCATCTCAAGGGGTATATGAGTGAAGAACTGGAAAATCTGGGGATCTAATTGGATGGAGCAAAGCGAAGAATCAGAACTTCGTTTTAGTATAAAAAGAAAAAGGGAGAAAACAGGATGAGGAGAAAAATGATCAAAAAACTTCTGTGTGTCGTTTTATCAGGGTCTATGATCTTTGGCAATGCAGGGATAACCATGGCTTCAGAGACAGAACCGGAAACAGTCCAGGAAAATGTAAATGAGGAGACTGACAGTCCAGAGGAAAGTTTTTCTGAGGAAGATATTTTTGAAGATGGAATCTCAGCAGACGATGAAGCAGCAGAATTACCTGATAGCACAGAACAGGAATTAGAAGAAGAGCCGGAAGAAGCGGATAATATAGAAATGTCGGAGGACACTGAAAATCTTTCGGAAGAACCGGAAACAGAAGAAATGGCAGAAAGTGATGACTTTTCTGATAGAGAAGAAGATGCTGTAAGTGCTTCCGCAAGCATGATGGATGGAGGAATCACCGGAGATATTGCCTGGTCAATTGATACATCCGGATGTCTTACATTAAAAGGAAACGGTGACTATGATACCTCAGATTATTATTGGGATGCAGAAAGGGGCTGGAGTAAATGGCAGGATGATATTAAAACAGCCATAGTTGAAATTTCCGGAATCACAAAGACAAGAGCTATGTTTAAGGGATGCAGGAATCTTACCAGGATCACTTTTAAAAACTGTGATTTCAGTAAGGTGACAGACATGGCCTTTATGTTCTCAGATTGTGAAAGCCTTACACAGCTGGATACTGGTTCATTGAAAACCGGAAATGTATCTCATATGCAGGGAATGTTCCGAAATTGCAGTAAATTAAAAACTCTGGATGTCAGTAAATTTGATACTTCAAAAGTTAATGATATGAATAGCATGTTTTTAGGCTGTGAAAGCCTTACACAGCTGAATGTCCGGAATTTTAATACTTCCAGAGTGACAAGGATGAGCGGAATGTTCCGTGAATGTCGGAATCTTAAACAGTTGGACGTCAGTAGATTTAATACAGCGAATGTTACGACTATGGAGGAGATGTTTTATTGCTGTGAAAGCCTTACACAGTTGAATGTCAGTAATTTCAATACAGCAAATGTTGTATATATGAACGGTATGTTCGAACGGTGCGAAAGTCTTACACAGTTAAATGTACGAAACTTTAATACATCAAATGTAGAAGATATGGGCAAAATGTTCTGTACTATGAGCAAGCTCAAGTCTCTGGATCTGAACAGTTTTAATACTTCTAATGTACAGAATATGTATTTCATGTTTTATGGAAATGAGTCTTTAACAAGCCTCAATATTAAAAATTTTGATACATCCAAGGTAGTAGATATGAATTCTATGTTTGGCGAGCTTAAAAAAATGACTTCTCTGGATGTTTCTAAATTTAACACATCAAAAGTAAAATCTATGGAAGGAATGTTTTCACGCTGCTATGCGTTAAAAGCTGTGGACGTGAGCCATTTCAATACTTCTGAAGTGGTAAAGATGGGATATATGTTTAACTCCTGTAGCAGCCTGGAATCTCTAAACCTCAGTAAGTTTAATACATCTAGCGTCAATGATGCAAGATATATGCTGTACTATATGGATAATCTTAAAACACTGAAAACAATCCCGAACCTGAAGTGCTCTATAGAACTTCCATTTACCATGTCAGACAGCTCAGGCAAAAAATATACGACCATGCCAACGAACAGTAAATGTATCACTTTAAAGGTAGTTGCTTCAAAACCAGTAGTTAGAAAGAGCATCAAAACGGCAAAGGTAACTGTAAAAACTGCAACTTACAATGGAAGTCCGCAGAAGCCAGGTGTAACTGTTAAACTTGGAAATACAACATTAAAAAGCGGCACAGATTATACAGTAACTTATTCTAATAATACAAAAACGGGAACAAAAGCTGTTGCAAAAATCACAGGAAAGGGAAGTTACAAAGATTCTGTTTCTAAATATTTTACCATCAAAGCATGCAGTCTTGACGGTAAAGTTCAAGTTAATTTGAAGACAACGATTTACACCTGGGATGGACAGGCAAAAACTCCCGCATTTTCTATTTATATGCCGAAAGCCAATGCGGCCGGAATGATCTCATTACAGAATGAAAAAGATTATACATATAAATATCTTAATAATAAAGAACCTGGAACAGCAACCTTACAAATCACAGGAAAGGGCAATTTTACAGGTACAAAAAAAATAGCTTATAAGATCAGCAAAGCAAAACAGCCGGTAAAAGTTACACCAGGAAGTATTACAAAACTTTATACAGACAAAGGTAAATCCTACAAAATCAGTGTTTCAGGAAAAAAAGAATTTGCAAAAGTGACATATTCAACCACTAATGCAAAAATTGCATCTGTAAAAAATAGCAAGATTATGCTTAATGGAGAGGGAGTGGCAACAGTTACTGTAAAAGTTGCGGCGACCAAACATTATCAGGCACAGAATATTGCAATTAAGATTAATGTGCTGAAAAGACAGAATATTACCACTGCTGTAAAGAATGGGGCAAAAATAGCGTATTCCACTACAATAAAATCTCTTGGTGCCAAAGTTCCTTCAGAAGGTGGGAAACTTACTTATAAGTCCTTAGATACCAGTATTGTTTCTGTGGATTCCAAAGGTAATTTGAACTTTAAAAAGGCAAAGAAGCTTGGAAAAGTTACAATCCAGATCACTGCAGCGAAATCTTCTTCCTATGCTCCGGCAACCAGGAAACTGACGATCACTACGGTAAAAGGAACTCCATCTGTCAGCTGTGTACAGCAGCAGGAACGTAAGATCTATGATGGAGCATTCAATCTCGGGGCAAAAGCAGATCAGAATGCAACATTGGTTTATTCCAGCAGCAACAGTGCTATTGCATCGGTAGCTTCTGATGGAACGGTTACTTTGAAGGAATGGCAAGAAAACGATATTCAGAGAGAAGTGCAGATCACAGTTACTACAAAAAGTACAACGTTTTATAATGCAGCGAAGCCGGTAATTGTTAATCTTACTGTTATTAAAAAGAAAAATCTGCAGCAGAGAATTGAAGATGAAAAAATCAAATTTCCTGATGGGAAATTTTGGAACCATGTTGTAAACAGTTATTCAGATCTGACAGATAATCTGGACAGCAGCGGAGCTCCTGAAAGATTTCAGGATACGATCAGTGATGTTCCATGCAAACATCACGGAACTCAGAGCGGAATTGATCCGATACCAGGTAATGGCGAGTATGATTGCAATAAGTTTGACGGGGCTATCCAGTGTGATGGGTTTGCAAGAAAAGTATTTTATGATATCTGGGAAGGGCAGAGAGTATCAGGCCTTCAAAGAATATATGATAATAATGTTCAGGTAGGAGACTATGTGCGCATCAATAATAATGGACATTCGGCTATCGTTACAGAAGTTTACAGTGATTCATTTAAAGTGATAGAGTGTAATCTGGATGGGGACGGACGTCATCATAATTGTCTGCTGCGTCATAACTGGACATATAGTAAAAGCAGTGTAACTTATCGTGTACATGCTGTAAATTACAGCCTTAACTAATAGACTTTTGAAACTTTTCTTTACAAAACTTTCAAATCGTAGTATTGTATTGCATGAGAAAAGATTAACAAATCCCTTGTAAGGAGGCTATAAACATGGCTAGAACAAAGAAAGCTGCAACCAAGACAACTGTAAAAACGGCTTCAATAAGCGAGACTCCTGCAAAATCTGTAGTAACCGCATCCGAAGAGAAAGCCGTTAAGGCTGAGACACCGAAGACAGACGATGCAAAAGCTTCTGTAGAAACAAAAGCAGCTGAGAAGACAGCTGAGGTAAAACCTGCCGCTGAGAAACCAGTAGAAGAAAAAACAGCAGAAGTAAAATCTGCTGAAGAGAAAACAACAGCTGTAAAATCAGAAGAGCCAGCTAAGAAAACCGCTGCCAAGAAGACAACAACACGAAAAACAACTGCAGCTAAGAAAACAACAACCAAGACGGCTGCTAAGACAACAGCAGCTAAGAAAGCTGAGCCAGTGACAGAAGTATATGTTCAGTACTGGGGCAAAGAGATACATACTTCAGAGGTTGCTGACAGGATCAAAAAGATCTGGACAGAGGATATGGGCAAAAAAGCTTCTGAACTGAAAGATCTCAAAATCTACATTAAACCCGAAGATAATGGTGCACATTATGTGATCAACGGAGATGTTACAGGATTTATCGGACTGTAAACAAAATCTTCATCGAACAGTATTTTAAAAGATATATATTGGCCTGTTATAGAGAATGTCTATAGCAGGCTATTTCTTTTGCATATTTGACCAATTCCAAATAGCATGTTATTATTCATTTAAGTAATAACATACTAAACAGGTAGGGATATGGTAAAATGAAACAGATATTATGCTTTGGAGATTCCAATACATGGGGATATGACGGAGAGAGCAGAGAGAGACTACCGTGGGGAGTACGCTGGACAAGCCTTCTCCAGGAAAAACTGAATAAAGAAGAATATCGCGTGATCGAGGAAGGACTGTGCGGAAGAACAACGGTTTTCGAAGATCCGCTCCGCGACGGAAGAAAAGGAACTGCACTTCTTCCCACACTTCTGGAAACACATGCCCAGGCGGATGTGATCACTCTAATGCTGGGAACCAATGACTGCAAAACTGTTTTTGGAGCATCCGCAGATGTAATCGGAAAGGGAATCACAAGACTGCTGGATCAGATCCAGGAATACGCACCAAGAGCGAAAGTCCTTCTCATGTCTCCCATCTATCTGGGAGAAAAAGTATGGCAGGAAGGATATGACCAGGAGTTTTCCAGAGAGTCTGTGATCGTTTCCAGAAATCTGCAGCCTGTTTATGAAAAAATCGCAGCTGAACGTCATATCAGTTTCCTTCCGGCAGCATCCTATGTACATTGCTGTGACGCAGATCAGGAACATCTGAATGCAGCAGGACATAAGAAATTTGCAGAGGTTGTATATCGAAAAGTACAGGAATTGCTGTAAATGAATATAGGATTTTAAGACTTTTGGATCTTATATAAAATAAAAAGATGTTGTCTGGCAGTTTTTCAGTTCTGTCAGACAGCATCTTTTTTGCATGAGCTTAGATCAACTCAGCATAGTAATAGATCTACCTGCGCGTACAGATTTAGTACTGCTGGCCGCCCTGGGAGCCGCTGGACATCTGGCGTTCCTGTGCTTCGATCATCTTTTTAAATAAGTTCTCAGAACGACACGCCGTATTTTACAGGAAAATCAACTATGTGGATGGATGCGAAAAGGAATTTAACTACACTTACGCATTTGCAATCTAAATAATATACAAAAGATGAACGGAAGAGCAGAGATGTAATTTTTTGACATTTAACTAAATATTTGATAGTATGGAAACATACTAATGATGACATCGGTTCCAATTCCCGGAACAGGATGTCTTTTTGTGTTTTTAAGGGGTGATAACCATGAATCATACCGCATATGACGTAATGAGAGAATATATGATCGAGGGAGCAGAGCTGGACGGACCGTACCAGTTCCCCATGATGCCACGGTATTCCGGCAGACCTGGAGCGGATACTGTCGACTTCAAAGACAGCTTTGACCGGCGGATAAAGAACCACAGGGATTTGACCGTCAATTTCTATATCCACGACAACGAATTTGAGAAAATCTGGAATTGTCCGGATAAATATATCGAGCATCTAAAATGCTTTAACAGTGTGATCGCGCCGGATTTCAGCATGGCAGTCGGAGAAGGTGGCATGCCATTCGCGATGAACATCTGGCAGAAGTACCGCAATCATGCGATAGCACATTATCTGCATATGAACGGAATCCGTATGATTCCAAACGTGAACATACCGCCGGAATACTGCTATGATTGGATTTTTGACGGAATACCAAAAAGAAGCACGGTTGCCTGCTGCACCAATGGGCGAGTGAAGTCAAAAGCATCACGATTGGAATTTTGTAAGGGGTTTCAAGAGATGGTCCGGAGATTAGAACCACTAAGAGTGATCATCGTTGGGCGGATACCACAGGAACTGCAAACAGACATAGAAATTATCAGTTTCAAAAGCAGAAACCAGAAGATTAAGGATAGGGAGGGGAAATATGGGATTCTCAACTGAACGATCAGCACACAATAAAGTACGTAGGAAGAAAGATAAGACGGAACAGAAGGTGAAAGTCCGGAAACAGCGGACCACATACAAAACGAAGAATACAGCAAGGAGAAAATCTGAGGGATTAAATAAATTAAATTGATTCGTGATTTTTCATAGCCCCTCGGAATATGCTATGGATTAATATATGCAAGATAAACAAAATGGAAATCCAGAAATAAAGGTTATTTTCAGTTGTTCTTTTTTTCGCCGTTTTTCGGCATTTTTCTGTGTCTGAATATTGCAAATATTCAAGAACCGCCAGAAATATCGTTCGTTTCACAACTGGCATGAACATCCTGCAAAAGGCTGCGGACCACCTGCGGACCGGTGCCGGGATTTCCCAGGCATCAATAACTGGCACTCTAATTTCGCCCACAACGCCCGCAAAACGAATAAGGATACACTTCTTCGACCGGAATCTAATCGGCCGTTAAAAAGCCGAATAGAGCGGTTGTGCAGCACACCCAAAACAGAACATACTTTCACCACTGTTCGGACGCTGCGCGCCTGGATCGGTGCCAGCTGCACAGAGGCACGACAAAAAGAGCCGGAAACGGCTATATATAATCATAGTACCACCATACCGGCGCCCCGTCAACCGTGAGTATTGATTGACGGAAGCATGCAAAAACGGCTTGTAAATCCGGCAATGGTAAAAACATCAAGGAACGCCAAAAAGGCGAAAAGCGGCGAAAAAAGCAAATCAACAACCACATTTCCAGATAAGAAAAATATTAAGTTGTCAAGGCACACGGCTTGTAGATAGATTTCACAAGCCTGATCCGCTCCCCAGGCCGTGAACCTGGCGCCGGACTGGATACCGGAAGAGCAGCATAAAAAGAGCAGCGTTTTCACTGCTCTAAAAAATTAACATTAACTGACCGGGGCAAGTCCCGGAAAAACTCCGAAAAACCGGCGTCAGTGGTGTTATACTGTCTATCAGAAGTCGGGATGATCTGCCCGGCCTTCAGTTCCATGCAAGACAGCTGCAAAAATCCGTCTTGCTTTGTTGACCGATGCAGGGCGTACCGCATGACAGACAGCGCCCCAGACTGACACTGCACCGGCGGCAAGTCGTACCAGATTAGCGGCACAGAGCCGGAAGCAACCGCATGAAAAACGTTCTCCGCTTCCTGGCGTGCTGCATCCTCTATCTTTTCGACTTCTGAAAAATCGCCGCTTTTTATAGCGGCGATGGTTTGTTTTTGCGTGGGTTTTCTAATTTTCATTATAATGTTCTCCTTTTGTTCTCTCCCGGTAAAATGCAATTAATGTTACTTCTATCGGTTCTTTGCTGGAAAAGTAACGAAAATTTCTAAATTTATTGAAATCATGTTCTAAGTGGTTTTCTTCGATATAGCTTATTATTTGCATCAAGTTCATTTTTTTCCTTTCTTCCCTGTACCCATGGGAGCCGGGTTTTAAAATAAAAGGACGTTGCCGGGAATCGAACCCGGCCGGAACCATTACGCCTGAGAGATAAGCAAGTTACTAACAAGAGCAGAAATAAAAAACTGCTTGATATATGCTTCGCCTGCGTCATAATTTGTTGAAATTATAACCATACAGTTTCCACAAACATTGGAAAAATTAACATGAAATTTCATAAAAGTTTTTCCTTCCATCGTATCTGTAATTTTTCTGCACTCGCTAACTGTGCGGAATTCTAATTCGCTTAAAATATATTCTTTCATTTTGTTTTCCTCCTGATTATTTTTTTAAAGACCGCCGGGGAAATGCTCCCCGGTACGCTTGCCGGCCTAGTATGCTTTTTCTTTCGCGATTTCAGCAGCTATTATTTGCTGCTCGAGAAAATACCGTAATCCGCCATCCCCAAAACGTTTCAAATAATATTCTGCCAGTTCTTCAGTTGTGAATTTTTCTAAAGCCGTGCCAACATCAGAATAAACCCCGAAATATGTGTTTTTCCGTTCTGAAATTGCCCGATCAATTTCATTTTTGGGCTTTTCTGGTTCTCTTGATTCAACAACTACGAGCCGATCAGCTCCCATTTTACGGGGCTTGATTTCGCCATTTTCAAAGCTTTTCAACATGAAAGTAATTGTTTTTCCGGTTTTGCTTGGGTTGATTTCAACTACTTCTGATTTGTAGCCGAAGTTCCACACGATAACATCACCGATTTTTAAATTTTTTGTTGGGGTTCCTTCCTGGTGGCCGGCAATCCCTTGTAATTTAACTGTGTTTGCCATAATTTCACGCCTCCTTTAAAATGTTCAAAATCTTTTTGCAAGCTGTAATATATCTGTCGGTCAGCACTTCGTTTAAAAAATGATGACCAGCTGCGCGCCATTTCAAGTGTTTAACGACTTCGGCGCGGTCGTTTCTGAGATCGCCCAGGAACTCGTCAAATGAGAACCAATCTTCATTTTTAATCAGTTCTGGGGCATATGTTGCCAGTGCGTAAACACTCGGAAAATCGGTTTTCTCGTACCAGATGCAGCCGTCCCACAGCTTTTTGGTGGTTCCGTCACATCCTGCACACAGCTTTCTACAGCCGTAGCACATCGGGTTATATTTCAGACTTTCAAGCGCCTGTTTGCTGTCTTTCCTTCTCTGCTCCTGTTCTGGTGTTAATATCATGTTATAAGCCATAACTTTTTTCTCCTTTTCTTCTTTTTTTGAAATCCGGCGGTTGCGTTGGGGCTACGGCTTGACCGCCGCCGGAGGCTTTTGTTAATCAAGAAATTTTTCAATTTCTTCGTCGGTCATGGAATCGACTTTTTTTCTTGCCTGGATCGGATCCATTTCTAACTCACCTAAAAAGTAAGTGAAAACTATGTTTCTCAAAATCTGTATTTCTTTCATTTTTTTGTTCCTCCCTTGTTCTCTGTTGATGGTTATATAATAGCATAGTTTAATAATTGTGTCAATAGCATAGTTTAATAAAATCATATTTTTTTGTTTCATATATTTTTTATTGCTTATAATAGGAAAAGAAAAAACAATGGCCAAAACGTTAGTATATAATTGACGCATAGTTTAATAAGTGCTATAATATAAGAAAAATAATATTGGAGGGTTTTATATATGGCATTTAAAGATAGAGAAAAAGAACTTTCTTATATAGCACAGTACCAGAAAGACAAATATGATCGCATTACTGTGATGGCACCAAAGGGGACGAAAGAAGATGTCAAAAGAGCGGCCGAATTAAAAGGCGTAAAGATGTCGGCGTTTGTCCTGGACTGTGTTTTAAAAGAGCTGGAAAGAATGAAAAAATAATAGAATAGTTTAATAAAATGCTTGACGCATAGTTTAATAAGTGTTATACTGTAACCATAGAAAGGAAGTGGTTACATTGGAAAACAAGCAATTCAGAATCAGCAAAGAGTCTAATTATCCGGGCGTTTATATAATTTTAAATTTAAAAAATTATAAACGTTATATCGGATCAAGTAGAAACATTTTAAAGAGATTAACTGAGCATGAAATAGCACTAAGAAAGCGAAGACATCATGTGAAGGAACTACAAAAAGATTATGACACAGGTTGCAAATTTATAGCGTACCCTTTAACAGAAGTTTATTTGTTAAAACGAAAATATTTTGTTGATAGGAATTTAAGATATTACGAAAAAGAGGCAATAAAAATTTTTGATTCAACAAACCCAGAGAGGGGATATAATACAATTTTATCATGCGAAAATCAAAGCGAAGAATTTTCAAATATTTATTGGAAAAATGTAGCTCTTGAGTGTTTCATTGATGTAAAAGAACAACGAAATTGTAATAAATGCAGCGTTAAAGAAAAGAACAAACAGGTAAAAGAATTTATAGAAAAAATGTTAAAAGAAGATAAAACATTGTAACAGTTAAAGAAGATAAGCACATAGCCCCGGACAGGGGCGGATCAGGAGGGAAAAATGATTAGAGTAAACGGATGGACCAATCACATGGAAAAAATCGGAAACAAGGAATACCATGTTTCTGTAGACAGCTATAAAAACTATCTTGTTAAGATTTACAACGGGGCGGAAATTTTTCCATCCCAGACGGTTACCTTTGGGGATCTCGACAAAGTAGAAAGCTTCCTGAATGAGGAAATTAGTTATTAAGTTAGCAAAACATTAATAGTCACATTGTGGAACAGGCGTTTTTGCCTGAATGTAAAGTTAGAATGTTAATGATTAATAATAGCCCCATTGTGGAAAGAAAAAAAGCCCTTGGATGATCTCCAGGGGCTTAAACTCTTTTTTTTTGTGGCGGCTAACGAGGGGAGAACAGACCCGCCGCCGAAGTCTGTTAAATTATTCATAGCACACAAACGTTTGTTTTGTCAAGAAAAATATTTTTTGCTTTTGGCTTGACAGGTTTTTATAAAATGTGCTATTGTGTCCTCAACGAGGAACTCAGGAGGGGCGAGCCAATCGAAAATCAATAAAAAATCATTCAGCCAGGTAACCGGATCAGACGCCGGAAGCCTGGCTTTTTCTGTGCCAAAACGCCCTATAATTATATTATATATACAATCCTCTATTAATTAATTCTATACAGTACCGTATTATAACATCTTTTAAGCCCCTCCTAGATTCTGAGTTAATTAATATATACTTAGATACACTATATTATAATATATATAGTCCTATAACGCTGTATATTGAGTTATAACGGATTATTTTATTAACAGGTCTTTTATTATACCTTGAACAATAAAAATAAATTTATGCTTGTATTAATGGCTTATATGTGCTATTGTAAATGGCAGATAAGCAAATACATTTACGATTTTTAAACAAAGGACGATATAAAAACTGAAAAGCATTTACGGAACTTCCGGCGCTGGGTGTAGCTGCTGGGCGTGTTCTTCGATTGCTGACCGGTTTAGTATCGTCCTTTTTATTTTGCTAAATTAACAGATTAACGTTGTAAAGTGAGGTGATACAGTGAAAAATACAACAACTACAGTACAAGGAATTGAAGTATATGAAAATAAAATATGGCAATTAGTAGATGAGTATATCAACACTGTATTATGCATACACCAAGAAGATTACGACAGTATAGAAAAGTACAAGAAAGATATAGCAGATAATAGAATAGATATGTTCTTCTATATCTCAGATCGTATAGAAAAACCTGGTAATGATGATATAGAGCTATTAGACAAGATATTTAATATATATATTAGGGTTTGCGGTAGATATGGTATATCACCTACTTTACAGATGTTTGGAATTATGGTTGGAATTAATGGAATGACCTTTACAGACTGGATGAATGGGGACTATAGGAGGGGCACTGCGCATGGCATGACGGTGAAAAAATGGAAAGAAACGTGTGGCGCTTTCGCTCTTGATAAACTGCATAATCAGACCGGAACAAACGCAAACTTGATCTTTGCCTGCAAAGTTGCATACGGCATGGCAGAGACAGCACCAGTTCCAGCAGGGCAACAAAACGGCATCCCGCAACAGTCAGCGCAGCAGATCGCGGATCGGTACAAGGACGCGCTGGAGCTTCCGGAGATGGAGCGACCGAAGCTGTGAACACGAAAACAGCCAAAACACAATATATTGTATCGACCAAGATGTAAACACAATATATAGTTTACTGCAATGTATAAATAGGGTGTACTTAAAATGCACAATGAACAGCACGAGAAAATTTGTGCAATATGACGAACGAAAAGCGGCGTTAACTTCCTCTGACTACTGCCGAAGGCCGAACAACAACAGCGTGATCCGGTGCAGCGGGTCCCATGGGGCGGTGGGCTGACCGGATAGCGTACGGATGAGACGGGGACCCCCTTGGAGGGAAAGCCACCAGGAGCCGGGTGAGCCCCCAAAGCAAATAAAATAACAAAAAGGCCCTTTTCACATGGCAGAGATAGTGATTGCAACACGACAAGCCGTAAGCCTTAACGGTTTCTCTGCCAACACAAAATAAGACAATACCAAGAAAGGCAGGTATGAAGAATGAATGAAATGATGATTTTTAGCAATCCAGAATTTGGAAACGTAAGAACAGTGACGATAGACGGAAATCCTTGGTTCGTTGGAAACGATGTAGCAAAAGCATTAGGATACGTAAAAGAACGAAACGCCATTGCTAATCATGTCGATAAAGAGGACGCCCTGAAATGCAGCCTCCCTTCAAACAGCGGAGTACAGGAAACAATCGTGATAAATGAGAGCGGTTTGTTTTCACTTATACTATCAAGCAAACTCGATTCTGCAAAAAGATTTAAACATTGGGTAACAGCAGAAGTCCTTCCTTCTATCCGTAAAACTGGAAAGTATGAAGTTGGTCAGAAACAAGATTCTTACCAGATAGCTGATCCAATAGAACGAGCTAAAAGATGGATTGAAGAACAACAGGAAAAGCAGTTACTTGAACAGAAGGTGCAGGAGCAGAAGCCCAAAGCAGAGTACTTCGATTCTCTTGTAGACAATAGACTGCTCACAACATTTCGGGACGCTGCGAAAGAATTTCACATGCCACCCAAGACGCTTACGAAATGGCTGGCAGATAACGGGTATATTTATCGAGACCGGCATAATATCATCAAGCCGTATGAACAGCACCGAAAATCCGGACTTTTCCAGATGAAAGATTTTTCAACGCCTTATGGGTATTCAAATGTTCAAACATATATCACTGTAAAAGGCAAAGAAACATTTCGACTGTTACTTCAGGGACAAGGACTGGTTAGGGCATAAAAAAAGAGAACCATTACGGTTCCCTTTTGAGATCATCAGTGGTCAGTTTGATTGATACATCTGGTTTTGGTTCAATTATCAATTGACATTCCAGAAAATCAAGAATCTGAATTAGTTCATCTGCGGATATGCTTCCCCTTGAAAATTTATTTGCAAGTGATTGTGGGAGCATCCCAAGGTGCTGAGCTAATTGAACACTGGTTACTTTTTTCATCTTCATTATTTGCTTTATTTTATCAGAAACCATATAAATACCTCCTATTAACATTATCATAATCAAAAACGTTTCAATAGTCAATAAAAAATACTCATAAATATGTATGAACCACTTGCAAATATAATCAATTAAATGTATAATTGACTCATAAATAAACGGGAGGAATTATACATGAAAATTGGATATGCAAGAGTATCGACAGTAGAGCAGAACGAAGCGAGACAGATGGAGGCATTGAGAGAAGAAGGCGTTGATAAAATTTATATGGACAAGAAATCTGGCAAGGATTTCAACCGTCCTGAGTACCAGAAGATGATCGCTTCCCTTCAAAAAGGTGACGTACTGGTGATCCATTCCATTGATCGACTTGGAAGGAATTACGAAGAAATTATAGCTGAGTGGAGAAAAATTACAAAAGAGATTGAAGCAGATATTGTTGTCCAGGACATGCCATTACTTAACACCACGCAAAACAAAGATTTAACCGGAACTCTGATTGCTGATATCGTATTGCAGCTTCTTTCATACGTAGCTCAGAGAGAACGTGAAAATATTCGCCAGAGGCAGAAAGAAGGAATTGCGATTGCGAAAGCTCAAGGGAAATATAAAGGACGAGCAAAAAAAGAGGTAGACAAAGAGCTCTTCGAGAAAACAAAGCAAAGATGGCAGGCTGGGGAAATCACCAAAGTTCAGTTTGCCGAAATCATGGGAGTGTCAAGAGGAACACTATATAAAATGTTGGGAGGGGAACAGTAATGATAGACTTTACAAATAAGTGTGTTATCACAGAAAGCGATGTTGAATCAGCGAAGCTTCTTAAGATGGCAATTTCTCAAGGCTTTGCGCTTCCGAAAGGCGAAAAAGTAATGGAATCATGCAGATTTTTCCGTTTTATTGGAAGTCCGTATAAAAGCGTGATTGCTCTGCCAGCAGTAACACAGGAAATGTATGATCGAGCTATATTATATTCGCATTTATTCGGGAATGAGTTGGAAGAATTGATGAAAATTTCTGATTTGGCTGCTAGGTGGTGCCGTACATATGGATACAATCATCTCAGTGTATACGCTAATGAAGAAGCTGACATATACACTGGGCGCGGGATTGCTAAAAACAAAGATGGTGCGGTGCAAGATGTGAAAATCAAATTAAATAAGCCACGTAAAATAACGGTAGCTGAGCTTGAAGAAAAGCTAGGTTATCCAGTGGAAATAGTAAGTTGAGGATACATCCTATGAAAAAGAATAATCCACAAGGCGAATCCATTCGTATCCGGTTGCCGTACCAATTGGAGCAAAGACTTATAGCTGAAAAGAACCGAACCGGCAAAAGTGTGTCACAGATCACAAGAGAAGCCTTGATACAGTATTTTCGGAAAAGGTAGGTAAAAGCCGATGCTCGAAAAAATTTTTAAAAATAAAAAAGGCGATTCTCATGAAGCGGACAATGGTTTTTGGAGAAAGACTTTAAAAAAAGACAGAGTATACGAATATCATCACAAGAAAGCTGTTTTAGAAGACGGAATGCTTTACGATACAGAATCAGCGAAAAAGGTTTTTACGGACGAAGCTAGTTTGGAATATATCGCACTCGGAAGAACAGTGCAAAGAGTTTATTTCTTAACTCCGAACGGAAACTGGTTTTCAGCTAAAGAAGAAGTTGAAGCTGAAAGCGGAATCACTGATGTCGGCGAATATCGTATACAGGTCACAAAAATCATTTACACATACAGTGATCTTCGAATGGAGCAAAAATACAAGGTTAAAGACCTGATTGGAAGAAATGACTATGAGTTATACAAAGAATATTTTGGAGAGGTAGAAGAGGCATGAATAAAGAAAAAGAAATCTATGAACTGTTACCGTCAGAACCAGTTGACGTAGCAGCTATGCTGATAAAAGCAACGATTGTTACAGACGCACCGGTATTCGCACCACTATCCCCGATGCTTGAAGGTAAATTGGTTGCAATTCCAAAATACGACCCGGTTCAGCTTCAGGAAATCGCAGAGCACCTTCTGGTGTACTGTAACGCACAGGAAAGGGGATACGAAAATGTCTGTTGTGAAGATTGTAAATCCGACTCCGTATGACTGGAGGGGGACACAGTACTTTATTGACGAACATAAAGTACCGAGGGTAAAATCGGTTGATTTTCATGTTGCGGTCGATGAAGTACCGACGTTTAACTTTGAAATGATGGGAAGACCGGATATTGAAATGGAATGTCTGGCACAGATTAGCGTTAGTTCTAAATCAATTACTGATGCGATTTCGGTTTTAAGACACGAACTGCTTCAACATGGAGAAATATACCAAGGCTTCAAATCAAGCCTGAAATCGGCTCTGGAAATCTATTCTACATGTGGGCTTCCATTTGAGCCTGAAGAAGAGACAGCAGAAAAGATTCTTGATTTCATGATTGGAGAAAAACAATGAGGACGATATTTACGATAATCGCACTTGCCATCAATGTTCTAATGTTCACTTCGGCAAGTTCCGAGATCGTGACAAATAACAACAAAGACAAATGGGAATTTGCCGCTTGTTCGATGATTCTTATAGGAACCGGAATAAGCGTGATTTTATTTTTAACATCCCTGTGAGGTGAAATAAATGTTACTGGTATTTCCAACGGTTTTACTTCCGCTGATATTGGTAGAGCGGATTAAAATAATAAAAGCAAAGGTACAGTCCTCGCCGTATGGACTTGGAGGAAGGTTCATCACGGACAGGACGAGGCATGAAATCCCTAGATAGCCTGTATCAGTACGGATTTATAATAATGAAACAGATATCCAAAACCAAATTTTCTCCAAATGAGTTACGACTGATACAGGCGTTCCAGGGAAAACATAAATATATCAATGGTGTTTTTGAAGTATATCACGTGCGGCAGGGTTGAGCGACTGCCGCAACATAGCGCATTGGCGAAGCGGTAACGCACCGGACTTTGAATCCGGCATGCGTGGGTTCGAATCCCACATGCGCCGCTCTGCATCGGGCTTCATCTTCCCTTTGATGCAGATTGGATTTTCTTTTTCCTTTTTTCATGAAATACCCTTTAACCACCTATCGCAACGGCGATGACTAAAGGAACAGTCAAATGTTCCGGGTGGTTTCAACCTTTGTTGCAGCTGGCGGTCAAGAACTGCAACAGTAGTAAAAAGACAGATATCGCAGCGACCCTGTATCTTTTTGCTACTCAGGAAGCTTAGCTCAGTTGGTTAGAGTAACCGGCTCATAACCGGTCGGTCCTGGGTTCGAGCCCCAGAGCTTCCATTTCTCCCAAAGCTGCCCATCCGTTTAATGGGCAGAAAAAACTGCCGAATGTGTGTATGTGGGTTGTTTTCCAGAAGGTACGTAACGGCGTAGCCGGATTGAAAAAGCAACTTCCCGTTCGGTACTGCCTCTGAGTTGAATATGTCGCCAATGAGTGCACGTTGACGACAGGGAGTTTTCAAGAGGCATTTCAGGAATAATCCTCCGAAACAACTCCGTGGGACCGGCACGGATGAAAACAGTCTAGTGGAAAGCATAACACGATAAACCTATTGCTAACCCGGTACAATCCGGGTTAAGGCAGGATGGAGAAGTGGAATCTCACAAGGCTCATATCCTTGAGAACGGCGGTTCGAATCCGTCTCCTGCAAATTAATTCGTTCGTTCTATGCTGTCAGTGCACGGGCGGCCTATGGTTCAAGCGGATTAAACCCATGGGAAAAGGTTGATGTTTATCCTGAGGACTGCTGGGCAGTACGAAAAGCATATCATTTATATGTTGTGCAAAATGGAAATCATCTCATTCATTTACCGAGGTGATCAGCCGTGGTAAGCGGCACGGAATGTAGCTCAGCGGTAGAGCAGTGACTTACAAGTCATGTGTCGCAGGTTCGATTCCTGCCATTCCGATTCCGGTAAATTGCCATTACCGGAAAGCATTTCCAAAATGCTCAAATTTACCTTCTGATTGGTTCCGGTGGTTCGCGTTGGGCGACGATGCGTGGTTCAAGTCCACCCGCCGGACTTTTTTAATTTTGGGAGTGACATTATGGAAAAAGATTATTGTTGTAAATGCAAATGGTACGCACTGGAAGAAGGCGTATGCTGTAATGATGACAGTGAGTATCGGGCAGATTTCAGATTGTTGGATGATAGTTGTGAATGTTGGGAGGGTATTGAAAATGACAAAACAAGAAGCAAAGAAAATGAAAAAAGAATTATCTGATTACAAAAAGGTATTTTCGGAATTAGAAGAGAGATGCAGCCCAGAAGCATTGGAATACTGGCACCGTCATTTGTGGTACGGACTTACTATCCAGTCAAATGCTGAAGCGGCAGCCCCAAAAGAGGGAGAACCCCCTAAACCACCTTTTAAATTAGCAGATTGGCTGATTGGCAGAGAATCAAAAGATGGGATCCGATTATACGGAAAGAATGATCTTAAACAAATTGCCCTACACCTTTTTATTTATTGTGAGGACGAATAATGCAAATAGCAGGCAAAGAAATCAAAGATGAATGTTCCAAGTGCGGAAATATCCTTGAATGCGAATTGTTTCGGCAAGGGCATGGGATAAAACAGGAACGTGAGAATATAGCAAAGATGATCAAGTGCCAGATGAAGCACAGGGAGGAAAGAGAGAAATGAATAAACCGGAAGTTTTTAAAAATGCAGAATTAGGTTCTGTACGTGTAGTGATGGTTGAGGAAGTGCCATATTTCGTTGGAAAAGACGTTGCAGAGATATTGGGATATAAAGATACATCAGATGCAATAAAGAGACATGTGGATGATGAAGATAAGCTGACAAGGCGTTTCACCGACTCAGGTCAAAGCCGTGAAATGTACATCGTTAATGAATCTGGTCTTTACAGCCTTATTCTTTCGAGCAAGCTTCCGTCTGCTAAACATTTTAAAAAGTGGGTAACATCGGAAGTGTTACCATCAATCCACAAACATGGCATATATGCTACAGACAATGTTATTGATAATATCCTCAACAATCCAGACTTCGGCATCGAGCTTCTGACTAAACTGAAAGAGGAACGTGCTGCAAGAGTAGAAGCCGAGAGAAAGAATGCTATCCTGATGCACGTCAACAAAACATATACCATTACTGAAATTGCCAAAGAATTGGGGCTGAAATCAGCAATGCAGCTAAACCGGATTCTGTCAGAAAAGAAGATCCAGTATCAGGTAAACGGTACGTGGTTGATGTACTCCAATTACAGCGACTGCGGATATGAGGAAATCAAACAGGAAGTATTGGATTCTGGAAAAGTAATCTACCATAGACGGATTACGCAGATGGGTCGGGAGTTTATTCTTGGCCTGTTTGAGAAAACAGCATGATGAAAAAGGGAGAATTGCCATGATTAAGAAACTTTTCAATCTATACATAAGGCATAAGACAAAGAATCTTACAAGGATTCCACTGTTTACAATGACTTTTAACTGGCGGAAATTCCAGAAAGAGGGAAGAGAAGGCAGTTGCATAATGTATACGATACATCCGGACATTGCAAAAGACCCAATCTTGAAAGAAAAACTCAGTGAATGTGTGGATCATATCCGTAACAATTACGATATGGAAACATTTACCAAGATTTGAGGGGAGGAAACCATGAGGATTGAAGATATGAAGAACTGGACGGTAGATCAGCTGAAGAAAGAAGTTGTCCGACTATCTGAAGAATGTGAGAAAAGACAGCATGAAATTTTGGATTTACAAGAACGCCGGATTGAGCTGGAGAGAGATTTTGCCAAAACGGTAGAAGAGAACAGAAAGGCACATGAAGATCTCGATCGTGCTAATAAAGTCATTGAAACAGCTGCATGGGTGAAAGATGGAACCATAGATCTTCCGTTCTGCGATGCACCGAAAGAACTTGAACATTATCGGAAATTGTACCAGGCGAGCAATGTTCGGATTAACGAACTGACGATAACTGTTAATACGCTGGTTGATATGCTAGCAGATTTAAGAAGCGCCTTTGAACTTAGGAAGACGTGCAATTAGGAGGAAAATAAGCTGATATGGGCGAGAAAGATGAATTGAAGCGGATCTTTATAGGAGAAAAAGAGATAGATACATCAGGAATACCGGAGTTTCCGGGAGATTTGATTAATTATTCGCTGCAATCTGTCGGAAAAGAGTTAGGGTTTAGAACGGAATTTGTTTTGTCAAAAGAATTACTTTACTCGTTGCTTTTAACAAATCGAATTAAACAAAATAATTTCCGCAAAATGCACGGATTCCCCAAAAAGCGCAAGATTGCAGGACGAAAAGGAGTGAGAAAATCAGATGAGCATTAAATCAGCGTTCGAATTCGAAGGAATAGACTTCTCACAGATCATGAATCCACCAGAGTCATGGGACGGGCAGGCGTTAATAAAAAACATAAAAGGAAGCGTATGGGCGTGCTGCCCGCTTTGCCAGAAGAAAGCACTTCTGATTAGCCCAGAGACAAGAATTCGGCATCTTAAATTGAAATGCAAGGGTAGCAACTGCAAGAAAGAGTTTGAGGTAAATGTATGAGAATTGTGGTTAAAAGGATTCCGATTGAGATCATCGAACTTGGAATAGAAACATATGCGCAGATTGATATCGAGGAAATTCTTCTTACATCTTATCCGCCAATTACAAAGACCGTTTTAAAATTTTATACTGAGTACACTGCATTTGAATTCCAAAAGGAATATTCAGTAAAAATAAAAAATGATGATATGGTCATAAAATGTTATATTGGAGGACTTTCAAATATTCTAATTCAAAAAGACGCAGGAGAAAGAACTGCTGTTGAATGGTATCCGGTTATATGCGATTCGGAGGTACATAATGAAAATAATCCTTTGACTTGTTATATAAACCCACCTTATCCAGAAACAAAACTTGATAAAACTATAAAAAGAATCAATGAATCACAGAAATTTGATTCAGTATTCAAAATTGACTTTGATGAATTTTTTGAGCGACATACCAGAATGGAATTGGCACATATCGCACATGAAATTATCAATTATTTGGAGGAACCAGATGAACATAAAACGGATTAAATGTATTCTGACAGGCGGATGTAGATTCCGGGATTCAGCTATTTCAGAGTGCGACGATAAAGAAAAGACCTGTACCATTACGGAAACTTGCTGCAAGTGTGGGAAGAAGTATACAGCCGTATTTACTTACAAACAATTAGGGATTCCAGACTGAGGTGAATATATGAAATATAGTGTAGTGAATTATCCCGTTAAGGTTATTGATGAAGAAATCATTAATGCACTGGCAGACATTGAAATACATCATGAAGAAGATAAACGAATTGTTTTGGTAGAATGCGTCATGAATTACACTGATCTTCCGGAGGAATGCATTCTTGAAATTGGATATCTTAAAAGAAAATTCAAACTCATGCATACTGAATCTGTTGCATCAGAATCAGATATTTATAAGTTGAAATTTATGTTCGAACGAGTAGAAGATATAAATAAAAAAGACGAGTGGTGGGATTCACTTAGAAGCATCGTGAGGTGAATGTATGATATGGAATGAAGAAATATCGTTTGATGGATTCCAAAAGAAGATTGATGAGTGGTACAAGGATAAAGACTTTGAACTGTGCGACCCACCTATCAGCGCTCAGTTTGCTTTAGACTTAATTTTCAAGACATTAGTAGATGATAGAGAAGATTATCCGTATCTCACAACTATGTCAGAAAACACAGAACAAACAAATAGCATCATGCTTGATTTGATTCTTCGGAAATACAGCCGCAAATATAGAAAATACTTGAAATTAAAAAAGAAAAATAAATAAACCAGTCAGAGAGCCACATGAGAGCCAGACTAAATCCTAAGAAGAAAGGAGGTCTGGCTCTATTTTTATGCAAAAATTTACAGAAGGCTCATTTGAATGGTATCGGGTAGTCTTAAATCAAATCATCAGCGGAGATATGTCTGTTTACCAGAATCAGAAAGACTGCCTTGATCTGCTGTTAAACATGAACATTGATTTGCCGTTTACGGAGAATTTAGAAGCACAGCAAATGGCAATAAAAGTAAGTAAGTATGCTCATAACGTAGCCGCAAGACAAGCTGCATTGACGGGAAGCGGTAATTTTGATGATATCTACTGGCAGTATTTGCTGCTAGAAGCTCCATGGCTATTCGAGAGTTATCTGCACTACATGGAAAAGAACAGGCAGCCACGCAGAAAATTCTATGAGCCGAGAAAAAAGACGCTGAATATTCTCGTACAGGATTTACAGGACTTAGAGGACGGAAAGATTGAGTTTCTTGGCGTGTCTATGCCACCCCGAACCGCAAAGTCAACCACTTGTATATTTTTCCTGTCCTGGATAATGGGTAAACGCCCGAACAGCCATAACGCTATGAGCGGTCACAGTGGAATCCTTGCCGATGGATTTTACGGAGAAATACAGAACCTTATTTCGACACCGGAGTATACTTTCAACGAAATCTTTCCGTCTGCAACCCTCGAAAAGAAGTCGGCAGAAAAGAAAGAAATCAACCTTGGCGCACCGGACCGATTTTCGACGCTGACCTGTCGTGGTATTGACGGAACATGGACAGGCTCCGTAGATATATCTTCAGACGGTTACTTATATGTGGATGACCTTGTTCGTGACAGAACTGAATCATTAAGCCCAACACGTCTGGAAAACCGGTATCAGGATTATCTGAACGTTCTGGTTGACCGTAAAAATGACGGTGCACGAGAGTTAATGGTCGGAACACGATGGAATGTCATGGATCCTCTTGGAAGAGTGGAGACTGAAAAGAAAAATAATCCACGGTACCGCTTCAGAAAAATTCCGGCATTGAATAAAAACGGTGAATCCAACTTTGATTATGACTACGGAGTAGGATTTTCCACAAAATATTACGTGGATATGAAGTCAAGACTGGATGCTAACGAATGGCAAGCCAAATACCAGCAAAATCCATTTATACGTGAAGGAATCCTTTTTCCGGAAGATGGACTTCGGTACTACAATGGAATACTTCCGGAAGGTGACAGTCGTGTTGTTACTGCCTGTGATGTTGCATGGGGCGGTGGAGATAGTCTTTCAATGCCTATTGGACGAGAATATGAAAATGGAGATGTCTATATCTTTGATTGGGTATTTAACAAAGGAACGAAAGAAGTTACCCTTCCGCTCGTTGTTGGAAAAATCATCGGAAATGAAATCCGTCAGATTAACTTCGAGGCAAACAACGGTGGTGATATGTACAAGATGTACGTGGATGAAAAACTCAAAGAACAGAAGTATAAATGCAGCTGTACATCCAGCCGTGCACCGGGAAACATGGAGAAAATGTCTAAGATCATCGCATATTCAGATGATATAAAAAGAAACTTTATTTTTTTGGACGAAGAGCACCGGAGCAAAGAGTATCAAGCAGCTATGGACGAACTTACCTTCTTTGTCCAGTTGGGAAAAAATGTGCATGATGACGCACCGGACGGTCTTACTCAGCTTCAGATGTTTATAGAAAAAGGAAATGTAGGTACAGTGACGGCTATGCGCAATCCATTATGGGGAGGGAGAATGAGATGAACACACGACAATATCTTGAGCAAGTGCAAGATTCTGATAGAAAAATACAGAATAAAATACAGGAGGAATACCGCTTAAGGCTTTTGGCAACCAGTATATCTTCTTTTTCAAATGGAGATAAAGTGCAGACTTCCGGCGGAAAAGACCGTGTTGGTGATGCTGTAACCAGAATTGTTGAATTGCAGCAGGAAATAGCATCTGATGTCAAGGAACTGGCAGAATTGCAAATGAAAGTTTCCGGAGATATCAATGATATGGAAAACTCCATGTACTCATCTTTACTCCATAAGAGATATATAGAATTTAAAAATCTGGTCACGGTCGCAGACGAGATGGGATATTCCGTACAGCATATCCGTTCCTGCCATGGAAAAGCCATTGAAGCTTTGCGGAAACAAAAGCATTTTGAAAGTTAATATGTTTTAATATGGAATCATATGTTCTATGTATAATATAATGTAACCTGTAAAACGAGCATCGGAGAATAATCCGGTGCTTTTTTAATGCCCGAAAATGGGAGGTGTAGGCAGTGGGCAGAAATAAAATGAATTTCATTGACTTATGCCGGGGCGAATTTGGTCGCAAAATTGCCTATACCGGTGTAAACCAGATCACAACAGCAAACGTCAGAAAAGTTGTTTCTGATACAATCGGCACTCATAACCGGAATAGGGTATTGATTGACTATTTGTACCGGTACTACAAAGGAGACCAACCGATCCTATACAGAGAAAAAGTGGTACGACCGGAAATCAACAACCGTGTATGCGAGAACCATGCACTGGAAGTTGTCCGTTTCAAAGCATCACAGACATACGGCGAACCTATCCAGTATGTGTGCAAGAAGAAAAAAGCTACAGAAAAAGCAAATGAGCAGGTAGATTTGTTCAACGACTATCTGGACGAAGCGAATGCAGAAGCTAGAAACATTGAACTAGGTACTTATCAAAGCGCTGTAGGAACCGCATACAAAGCAATTCTGAAAGAAGATGACTGGACAAATGACGGTGAGTTACCGCCGTTCCGGATTTTTATACCGTATCCGGGGGATTGTTACATTGTTTATTCACGGAAGACCGGAAAAGCGATGCTCTCGGTTCAGATTCTTAAAGATGAGAATGAACAGCAGTATTATTTATGTTTTTCGGCAAAACAATATTTTGAGATTCAGAATGGACAGATTACAAAAACCGGCATCAATGGTTTTAGCGGAATTCCAGTAGTTGAATATCCCAACAATCACGACCGCCTTTCCGATATAGAGATTGCAATAACCATGTTTGACACTATGAACAACATGCAGTCAAACAGAATGGATGGCGTAGAGCAGTTCGTGCAAGCTCTCATGAAGTTTAAAAACTGCGAGATTGATGAAAGCGAATTCCTGAAAATGATTAAGCTCGGCGCTATCTCTGTAAAGGATACTGGAAATGGTTGCCAGTCAGATGTTGACCTGATGACCGCTGAACTGAATCAAACAGAAAGTCAAGTCGCAAAGGACGATATCTACAGTAACATGCTGATTGTTGAAGGTATGCCGGACAGGCAGCAACAATCGTCTGGAGATACCGGTCAAGCTGTATATCTCAGAAACGGATGGGACTTTGCAGAGCGCAGAGCAAAACTGGATGAACCATTTATCCGGGAGGCGGAGAAAGCAACTGCCAGAATCATTCTGAATATCATCCGACAGACCACAAAGGATATTTCAATCTCAACAAGAGATTTTGATGTAAAGATAACCAGAAACCCGACAGATAACATGCTTGTCAAAGCACAGGCTCTTGACTATCTGTTTAAGAATAAAATTCATCCGCTGATTGCATTGATTACCTGCGGACTTTTCAGTGATCCGCAAAAGGTATACGAGATGAGTTTGCCTTACCTGGGAACTGTATATCCCGAACTGGCAGACCCGGACGCAGAAATGCAAAAAGCACAACAATTGATTGATAAAAACAGTCAGAATTCGACTGAAATTGATTCAACGGTAAATTCTTCAACTATCAATCAAAACTCGTAAATTCAATTATCAAAGGAACCAAGGAATAACATCCAAGGTTCCTTTTTTAATACACAAAAATAATGCAACAGCCCGTGAGCGTAAATCGGGTACAGATCATGTGCGGAGCGAACCGTGTGAAAAAGTGTGATGGTCTGAAAGAAAGGAGATTTCTATGACAAGAGAACAAGCAAAACAGGTACTTATCGGCTTTGGAATCGAGGAACCGTCTGAAGAACAGGTGACTAAATATCTTGATTCTGTTGAAACAGAGACAAAAAAAGTGAAGGAAAAAAACACTTCTCTGAAAGAAAAAGCCGATAAAGCAGATGACCTTCAAAAGGAGCTGGATGATTTGAAAGCCCAGAATATGACGGATGCCGAAAGGCAGGAAGCAGAGCGACAGAAGGAAAAATCAGAAAACGAAAAGAGGATTTCTGATTTGGAAAAAGCACTTGCTGAATCCAACAGGAAAGCACTTTCCAGTGAGATTACATCTGCTTTCGCTAATGCAGGACTTTCCGCAGAAACATATGCAAGCGCTATCAAAGCATTTTCATCTATGCCAGCAGATAAGTCTGAAGACGTAATGAAAGAAGTCAAAACTTTTGTTGATGGAATTTCCGAAGCAAATAAAGCAGCTCTGGATAACGCTAAATCCGAATGGGAGAAATCAGTTCTCGATAATACTCCGAATCCGGGCGGCGGAAATTCAGACAAGGGACAGAAAAAAGATGATAACGATAGTCCAGCAGCTAAGTACGCAAAAGCTTACTCAGCACGCATGAACCCCAAAACAGAACCGGCAAGCGACAATGCACCGGTTAATTTTTAAGTAAGTAAAGGAGATTTAGATTATGGCTTTTATGAAAACAAAACAGTATGAGTCAACTCCAAACATTCTCGAATCCGAGGTTGGACTGGTACTGAAAACTTACACCGCAGACGCAACGAATGCAACGGCAGTAAATGATAAAAAAATCATCAAAGCAGGTTCCGTGTATCCGACAAATGGGACTGGTGCAAAAGGAATCGTATTTGAAGATGTTGATATGACAGATGATGCTAAAAGACCGATTTCCGTGATCGTAGCAGGACGTGTCCTTGAGAAAAGGCTGCCAGTTACAGTCGACGAAACTGCAAAAACAGAGCTTACCGCGCAGGGAATTGTTTTTGTAACCACTACAGACCCAGTATTTTAAGGAGGTATAACCAATATGCCATACAATGTATTAGAAGCTATCACAGCAGAAGAAAGATTAAATTTCGCTCAGAATTTTTCTGTGGCAAGACCTGGTATCCTCGATACCATTTTTCCGGATGTAAAGACACCGTTTTGGAAAGCCGAGTATTACAGGCTTATGGCTGGACAACGACTGCCGGAGGTAGCATTTGTTCACGCTCTTGATACCGAAGCAGAAATCGGCTCCAGACCGGGATTCGAGAAAGTTCTGACTGAAAAGCTCTTTATCAAGAGGAAAATCAATCAGTCTGAGCGTCTCCAGGAAGCTATTGAAAATGGCGTCCCGGATAATGAAACTCTTACAAATTTTGTCTTTGACGATGCCACAAATCTGTTTGAGGGCGTTGTTGGAAGGGCAAACATCATGAAGGGCCAATTCCTTTCAACCGGTATGGTAAAAATTGATGAAAATAACGTGAAAATGGATATCGATTATGGCGTACCAAGTTCTGCAAAGGTCACTCTTACCAACTGGTCTACAGCAGATGCGGATATCATGGGCGATATTCAGAAGATGGTAACTGTAGCCGAGGATTCCGGATACGTAGTAACAAATGCAGTCACATCTCTGAAGATGATCAACTACATGAGAAACAACACAGCTATGCAGACAGCTGTTCTGGGAGCTGCGAATAAACGTCTCCTTACCAGACAGGAGCTTGCAAATCTGCTCATGCAGGAGTACGGAATCACCGTTGGTCGCTGTGATGAGAAATTCCGTTACAGAAAAGCAGACGGAACTCTGATGACCGGAAGATACTTCAAAGAGGATGTGTTCACTCTCTACGAAGCTGATGCAGGCGGTTCTTTTGGTACTGGACTTTGGGGACCAACACCGGAAGAGAACGAATACAGACAGTTCATCCAGGAAGAGAATCGTTCTTTTGTTACCCTTTCCATGTGGGCTACACAGGATCCAGTTGCTGTTTGGACAAAAGCATCCGGTATGTTTATTCCGGTAGCACCGAAAGCCAACGGCGGTATCGTTATCGGTACAAAGGGGGAATAAGCGGGCATAGCCTTGACGAAAACAGCCAGTCACCGTCTGTAGCTAGTTTTTCACATAAGTATACAGAAAGCGAGCTGTCCAGTATGACTGTGGCTCAGCTGAGACAGCTTGCAAGTGACAATGGTTATGCCCTGACTTTCACAAACAAGGCTGGTATCATATCAGAAATTATAACACAGCAAGGGTAGGTGAAAAGGCATGGACGAACAGCTTATAAGCGATCTGTCAATGTATCTGGAAGGCGATGAGCAGACTGCAAGGATGATTCCTTTAGCGGTCAAAAGAGCTATTCGTTCATTCCAGAAAAAGCGCAATTATCCTGAGAATTATACGGAAGAAAACATCAATAAAGATATGAACAAATGTTATGATTGCATTTTCGATTTGGCTCTTTATTTTCTTGTGAAACAAGGAGTTGAGTTTGAAACATCTCATTCGGAAAATTCTGTAAATGCAGGATGGAACTCTGAGACAGAGATATTTGTCAATCATGGCGTTTTTCCTTTTGCCAGAGGAATCTGACAAAAAAAAAGTAGGTTGAGAACGTGACGCATTTCCTCCCAGGCGTTGCTGGGGTACTTCATTATGAGGTGGGAAGAAGTACAAAAAAAATGTAATGGGAGTGAAGGAGAGCAGCGATGGGATGTGAACAGAATTGCTTTAACGAACACCGCTTAGAAGAATTGGAAAAAGTTGTTCACGAAATGAAAGAGAAACACTCTAAACGTGACGGCATTTTTTTTGAACGTATCAATGCGCTTGAAACCAAAATTGTCCTTTACAACAATGATCTCGGGCACATAAAAGATACGGTGGATGAAATGAATGATAATTTAAAATCCCTCATGGAAGCCCCGGGAAAACGCTACGATACGATTGTTGTTTGCGTTATCACGGCCGTGATCGGGGCTATTGTAGGATTTGCACTAAGCGGTATCTTTCCGGCATAATAAGCAATTCCACTTGTAAGGGAGGCGGTGGGATTATGAATTATACAGACTTTTCAGAAGATGAAAGAAAGTTTTATCTAAGCGAATTCGGGTTTGATTCCCGAGAAAAAGAATTTTTCCGGTTGAGAGTTTATGAGGAAAAAACATTGTTTGAAACAGCAGAGATTATGGGGTATAGTCCAAGAACCATTGACCGCATAAACCGAAAAGTAAAAAAGAAGATTGTTAAAGTTGCCCCGATGTATTATCGGGGCTTTTCTTTGTATCATGGCGAAAATATGGCGAAATAGTGTCGTTCAAATACTTAGGTTTCTCTCATATAATGTAAGCATAGAGAAAAGCTTACAGAGATGGGAGGAACACACTATGGCATTTTATCCATATTATCCGCAACCATTGAATCCATACCCACAAACACCGGTACAACCGTATCAAGATAGATTGACACAGTTGCAGAACAACTACCAACAGACAATGCCTTATGGGCAGGCACAAATGCAACAACCGGTACAGCAGATGCCACAGATTTCCGGACTTCCGGGACAGATGGTTGACGGAATCGACACTGTAAAAGCAAAGGATGTGGATATGACCGGAAATCCTGTCTATTATCCAAAAACAGATGGTACAGAAATATACAAAAAGCAACTACAGGCAGACGGAAGAAGCAGAATTTTTGTTTACCGACTTCTAAATCCAGACGAACAACAACAACCGAAATCAGAAGAGAAACAGATTGACATTGAAGCTATGTTTAATCAACTTCGGAACGATGTTTGTTCTGAGATTTCTGGAATAAAAGATTTGCTACCGACACAAATGTCGGTAACACCGGAAGCCAAGCAGCAGAACGGAGGTAAGCAGAGATGAATTTCAATCCAAATGCCATGATGAAAAAACAAGTCGAAAAAATGATTTCTCAGAAGTTCGGAAGTGTTGATAACATGATGAACGACATGAGTAAATTTGCAGGAAATAATCCAACATTGAAAAATGCTTTGGATTTGTATAAAAAAGGTGATACAGATCAGTTGCATCAAATACAGCAAAATGTATTTAACGAAAAGCACTTATCGCCAGATGGAATTATCCAGAAATTCCTTGGATTATAACACTTCCCCATGATTGGGTGATTTAAAATCGCTACAATTTGGGATGACAGCCGCGGATGTCTCCTATTGTAAATAAAATTTATAAGGAGACTAAAAACATGATGAATGGTTCTAATTACAGTCTTAGCGACATTGCAGCTGCTACAGGCTCTAATAACCGTGCCAATGACATGTGGGGCGGCGATGGTTTTTCACTTATTTGGCTCGTACTGATCTTCGCAATCTTCGGATGGGGAGGTTTCGGCGGCTGGGGCGGTGGCTTCGGCGGTAATGGTGCGAACGGTGCTGGTTTCCAAGGATGGGCTACACGTGCCGATATCAACGAGGGCTTCGCTCTTAACGATATCCAGAACGGTATCAGAGGTATTCAGCAGGGTATCTGTGACAGCACATATGCACTCAACAATACCATGCAGAGTGGTTTCAACGGCATGAACGTTGGAATGCTTCAGGGCTTCAATGGCGTTCAGCAGGCGATCAATGCTGATACTGTAGCCGGTATGCAGAATACCAATGCATTACAGTCTCAGTTGGCAAATTGTTGCTGTGAAACAAGGGAAGCTATCCAGGGTATCAACTACAACCTGGCAACCAACACTTGTGCTCTTCAGAACACAATGAACAACAACACCAGAGACCTTCTGGACAATCAGAACAGCAACACCAGAGCAATTCTCGATTTCTTGACGAATGATAAGCTTGCAACATTACAGGCAGAGAACTCTGATCTGAAACGTGCTGCATCTCAGGATCGCCAGAGCGCACTTCTTACAACTGCAATGGCATCTCAGACACAGCAGTTAATCAATGCAATCAATCCGGCAGCTGTTCCGGCATATGTTGTTCCGAATCCGAATACCTACTACGGTGGATGCAACGGATACAACAACGGTTGCTGCTAAGTAACTCACCCTTAGAGGTTGACTAATTCTAAGAGGTGGGTTACGGCTCACCTCTTATTTGATTGAGAGGTAGAAGTATGAGTTGTAAAAATGTTTGTAAGCTCTGTGATCATCTCGTGATAAGCCAGGCTGTTGCGTTTACTGGTGGTAATCTTGTGATTACACTTCCAGCAGGTAGTTATAACAACGGTGAAAAATATTGCATTGTGATTGCACAGAGCATACCAGAAACCACTACGATTAACGCTCCGGTGGTGATTCAGATAGGAACGGGAACAACCCTGTATCCATTACAGAATCGTTGCTGTGCACAGGTTACGGCTTGTGGCGTAAGAACCAGAACGAAGTACGCAACCAGAGTAGCTACGAGTGCAACTGGTGGAGTATTCAAGATGTTAGGGAATCCGGCTTGTAGTCCGAGTAACAATTTGACAGCAATTAATGGTACAGCCCCAACAGCAGATACACCTGTTACACAGGCTGTTAGAAAGGGGGCACTGTAATGCATAAAGTTGCAATGGAAATGGGAAAATGGGCTATGGAAAAAGCCAAGACACATGGCTTCGATAATCTCAGTGCTCAAGACTGGGACGATCTGAAGGACTGCATGGAAGCTGTAAAGTGTGCAATTTGTGCAGATAAAGATTACAGAATCGTAGAAGCTATGGACGAATGCGAACAGGAAGAGAAGTATCTTGGACGCATGGGATATGACAGATATCGTTATTCCAATGGCAGATTTGCCCCAAAGGGTAGAGGAAGTCGTATGGGATATAAACCGTACCTGTACATGGAAGATGATGACTGGATGGACGAGTATCTGAATAATTCGGATGCATACCGCATGGGATATCATCCGGACCGTAGTAACATGAGGATGGACGGAACGAACCGTCAGCAGTCCAGATACGGTGAAACCTACGACAGATACAGCGAGAATCGCAGACACTATCACGATTCCAAAGATGCAGATTCAAAACAGAAGATGGACAGTTCAATGAAAGAGTACACGCAGGATGTTATACGTACCATGTCTGAGATGTGGTCGGATGCAGATGCAACCCTTAGACAACAGATGAAAACTGATTTGACTAAGCTTCTTCAACAGATGAATTAAAAACAAGGCCCTTGCTACAGAAATGTGGTAGGGGCTTTTTAGTTTAAAGGTGGTGGTTTTGTGCTAAGACAATTTTACATGAATGGGCAAAAATGGAAAGTTCGGTTCACTCATCCTGAGAATCCAGTACTGGTTGACCGTACCGGTACTATGACCTGCGCTGTGACGGACGGAAACACAAGAACTGTTTGGATTTCTGATGCTATTTCGGGTGATTTTCTCACAAGGGTAGTTCTACATGAGTTAAGCCATGCAATGATGTTTTCGAGCGGATTTCTTAAAGAACTGCATAGACTTGTGCCCCGTGAGAATTGGGTAGAAGCAGAAGAATTGATTGCCAATCTAATTGCTGACAAAGCAATACAGATTTTTGAAATCGCATATGAGATTGTAGGGGATGAAGCAATACATTTTGTTCCGTATTTACTGGAAAAAGTGGCGTAAGATAGATGCTTTCTTAATGAATTAAATGGGAAGAGGTTAATTATTTTTCTTCCCATCTGCTCCATTCGTTGTTCGATTTGACACGAACATACCATTTTTTGTCGGCAGGAATCATGCCGAATTGAACGGCCCAATTCGCACTTTCGATATATGAAAGTACAATTCCAGATGAAGTTGTAGTAAGTCCTTCTGTGCGTGGAGTATTCGCTGTTTGGAGTTTCCAGTGCAGTATAGTGAAGCCACCAGAAGCATTATTCAAATCAGTGCTTTCCGTCATCAAGGGCTTACTATTTGTTGAGCTGAAAAAATATGCCCAATTAGTCCAACCGGTATTTCTTTTACACCTTATTGCTATCTTGTCACTGCCGAATGAAAAAGCCAATTGTGCGGTATACTCGTTATTATCAGGGTTATGTTGTATAACGCAACACCCGTTGCCTCCCAAGTCAGGAAGCCCTTTAGGATTTATTCCTGTATTTAAAATAAATGCAGATGGTGGATTATCTAAGTCATGTACTTCTTTTTCATAGATTGAAAATCTATTACTATTTTAATAAATAACTTTCATTTCAGTATTTGTCTTGGTTTGGATAGACACTTTGTACGCATCAATCGGTGTAATTGTGAAATCATCTGATTTTGAATTTTTTGTTAAAGGTGTAATATATATGTTTTCTGTCTCTCCTCTTGATACGAGATAGAATCCAAATACATTTGAATTTACAGTGCCCAGTATTAATGCGGAAGAATATACATGAATAGGCAAAATTGCTGTTTTGTTAGCTTTTACTTCCAGACCGATCAGCCGGTTACTATTTTATATGAATGCAAAATCAATCTTTTGCATAAATACACATTACCTTTACACTAACCTCAGAATCCACCATGGGAGCATATACACTCACTATAGAAAAGTGGGCATTAATTACCGCAGTATTGGAACCATCTCCTGTGATTGAACTAAGAATGTAATGTCTTGTGTATCCTGTTTTTGCCGGAAACTCAAATTTCTTTTCGACAGCAGACCCTTTTGTAACTTTGATTCCGCTTATAGTCTGTTCTGTCACAAAAAACCGGTTACTATTTAATTAATTTATTTTAAATTAAAAAATCCCCAGAACTGAGGAACTGGGGACTGGAAGATTATGAAATCTGGGCGTACGTTGTTCCCTGATTTATGCATAAGAATAACACGAAAATTAATTTCTGTCAATGGAGGATGCATATATGAGAGGTAGACTTCGCCAGAAACAATCCGTATGGATTTCAACAGTAAAAGAAAAAAACAATGGAATGGATAAACTTCTTGTCTATTCAAACCCGCAAAAGAAGAACATTTCAGTATCGGCAACAGCCGGTACGCCGGAAGAATTGTCTGCCGGAATCGTTCCCGACTACGACCGGTACATTACGGTTTTTGACCGAACATTTCAACCAAAAGAAGGTAACGTCTTGTGGATTGATGTCGTGCCAGAAGTCGGGGAAGATGGGTCATTAATTCTCAATGAAGATAACAGCCCGACTGTTCTCCCAGACTACAGGCTTAAGAGAACCCTTGATACTCAAAAAGGACAAGTTGCCCGATATGGAATATCGAAAATCGGTGGCAACAATGAGTAGAAAAATAATCCGATGCAGTTTAAACCATAGTTCTTTACGGTCTGCGATTCAACAGTTGGAAGCATATCAGAAAGATATTCAAAGAAAGAACCAGATTTTTGTTGACAAACTGGCTCAAGAGGGGATACAGGTTATTCAGACCACAATGGAATCTATTCCGTCTGAAGAAAAAGGTTCTTACTACACGGAGGTTGTCAACAACGAACATGGCGATATCGTTGGCGCAGCAGTTCGACTTTCCGGGGACAAGGTTCTTTTTATCGAGTTTAGCGCCGGTATTTCTTATGGAACGGACAGCTATCCATTACCGTCTGGCGCTGATTATGGTGTTGGTACTTACCCAGATCAAAAACACGCCTACGACCCAAACGGATGGTGGTATGTGGATGAAAGTGGACGAAAGCATCATTCTTATGGTAACAGGGCGTATATGCCGATGTACCATGCGGAAGAAGCTATCATTATTCAGATACGCCATATCGCAAAAGAAGTGTTTGGAAGATAGGATAAAGCCCGGAGTGATCTGGGCTTCTATTTTTTTTACCTTAAAGCCGGATAAAAATAGTCCTGTTTATTATACGATTTGCCTATGTAAAAATATGGAATCATATGCTGCGTTTTTTGTATAATTAAGATGCGAAGCATCTACCGGAAAGGTAGGTGCTTTTTTTCATGCCAAAAAACATAGAAAAGGAGAATGTAAGCATGTTAGTAAAGACAATGATTATTCAAAAAGTAGAAAGAAGTGTGGTTACCAGCCTCGATATTGCGGAAACCTTTGAAAAAGAGCATAGCAAAGTTTTGAGAGACATACGAGAACTTGAATGTTCCAAAGATTTTCGACTGTCCAATTTTGGACAGTCCTCTTATGTTAATTTGCAGGGTAAAAAAATGCCGATGTATTACATGACAAGAGATGGATTTACACTTGTTGCTATGGGATACACTGGCGAAAAAGCAATGAAATTCAAAGAAGGATATATTCGCCAATTTAATGAAATGGAAAAAATTCTTCTTGGGAAAATAAGAGAACGAGACAAAGGTATCGCAGTAAGGCAGGCGTTAACTAATGCACTTAAAGAATCTCAGGAAAACGCAAGGATGCACGGACACGCATATTCGACATACACAGATATGGTCTATCGGATTTTGTTTGGAAAAAGTGCAAAACAACTTCGCGAAGAAAAAGGCCTTTCTACAAAAGATAATTTGAGAGACTTTTTGACGGAAGAAGAATTGAAATCGGTTCAGTCAAAAGAAATGCTCGTCAGTGGATTGATTGACTGCGGATGGGGATACTCTCAAATAAGAGATTTCCTTAAAGGACAGTCTCAAAGCATGATTGAACAGACAGGGTGATTAAATGCCGGAAATATTAAAAAATCCAATATCTGAGATATATGAACGTTGGAATAAAGCTATTGAGCCTGTAGTTGGCGAAGGGAACTTTTCAATGGATAGAAGTCAAACTCTTGCGCCTGGAAAGAAAACCTACGCAAGACTTTATATGTTAGGAAACATCCTAACAGAAGGAGACCTTGAAGGTGACGAATGTGCCACGGTTCCGACTGTCCAGATTGAGTGCTTTGCCACAGGCACAGATCCGCTTGCAAAAGTATATCAGATTGACGAAAGAAGTCATCAGTCTATGGTTGACATGGGCTTTCGTAGAACCTACGGACCCGAACTCATGGGAAATGCTGATGATAGTATCAAACGGCTTGTTAGCCGATACACAAGAATTTATACCGGGCAGTTGCTTGGCGAATGAAAGGGGTGAGATAGAATGGATCAGATCATGAACTATGTGAAACCAGAACTTCTGGTTGTAGCTGCAGTCCTGTATTTTGTAGGAGTATTCCTCAAACAGGCTGAAACCGTAGCTGACAAATACATTCCTGGAATCCTTGGGCTTCTGGGCGTAGTTGTCTGCGGAATCTATGTTTTCGCTACGTCTACGGTCACAGGCGGTCAGGAAATTGCAATGGCAGTTTTTACCGCAATCACACAAGGTATTCTTGTCGCAGGACTGAGTACTTATGTGAATCAGGTCATTAAACAAGTAGGTAAAGAAGAGTAGAAGGGCGGTGATCCTTTTATCTCCCAGGCACAGGGTTACGTGTCAGAGCCATTAAGGCTCTTTTTTTATTGAAATAATTTATAGCCGAAAGGCGGAAAGGAGCCACTATGGCATCAGGAAACATCGCAGGAATTAGTACCGTTGGTGCTCTTACCGGTTATGCAGTAGAGACAGTAGCGGGAACAAAACCAGAAAAATTCAAAATGCTTCACAGAATAAACGCTTCTGATGAAATCGCTATCGACGTTGAGACTATTGACGCATCTGCGCTCGAAGATGAAATTGAGAGGACTATCGCAGGTCGTGGTTCAACTGGTGGTACGTTCAATGTAACTGTAAACGTTACGGACGAAACAATCAAAGAGTGGGAAGATCTTATCACCGCTTACAAAACAGCTCATGCAAGTGGTCTGTCTATGTGGTATGAGGAATATTACCCGGCACTTCAGAAAGCATTCTTCACCAAAATCGAGCCGCCGACTATCATTCCAAAACCGGCAAGAGATCAGAACGGTCTTCTTACTGTTGATATGTCCCTGACTATCAATGAGTACGTCGGCCCGGACACAGCGGTTAAGCCAACCGAAGGCGAATAACAAACATATCTAACTGGGAGGAAACGATATTATGTATAAACTTTTAAAGATTGGTAACAAAGAGTACAAACTGGAATACAGCATCGAAGCATCTCTTTATGATGATTGCGTCAAAAGTGTAATGAATACACTTCTGGCAACAAGCGGTGGTGTGGACAAAACGCCGGAAGAAATGATTTCCGGCATGGCAAATATCCCGAGTACTGCATTAACCGTGCTTTATGCAGGACTTCTTCAATATCATGGTGACAACCCGGATGCAGACGGTTCTGTTCCGAATCTTGCAACTGCGAAGAAACTTGCAGCACAATTTATTCAGGAACATAAGGACGATGAGCAGGGTAACTTTTACGGTATCTTTGCCATATGTCTTGACCAGATGGAGGAAGACGGTTTTTTCAAACTGACCGGTCTGGAGACGTTCATGGACGATCTGAACGTAGCAGCCAAACCGAAGAAAACTCCGAAGAAACCGACAGATCACCAGAAAAAAGCTACAGCGAAATAATCTGGACAGAGTTATATCCGGCGGCAGTTCGCATCGGAATGAGCCGGAAAGAATTTCTCAGAAGTACCATACGTGACCTTCAAGTAAGGATACGTGAGTACGAGAAAGGTAAACGTGATGAGATAGAAACTCAGGTAAAACTGATTGAATATCAGTCATGGCTTTCCGGCTTATATGTGAAATCTGCGGTATCAAGTGCGCTTTCTGGCAAAGTGAAATATCCAGACAAACCAATCACAGAAAAAACAAAGAAACCACAGATTGAAGAAAAAACAGATGTTCCGAAACGGTCTGAAGCTGAATTGAAGCAGGAAGAACGTTATTACGAACTTCTGATAAAAAAGGCAAATGCGAATATTGCCGAGATAGGAAATGAAAAGGGCAGGCAGGATGAATAAAAGTCTTGTCTGCCCTTATTTTTTTGATTAAAAGGAGGTGTTTTTATGGCTGATAATACCATTGATACCCTTGATATACAAATAAACAGTAGCACCAGGAACGCTACAAAAGCATTGAGTAATCTGGCTAAAAAGTTAAAGGATGTTGACACAGCACTGGGGAACGTCAATACCGGTGGGCTTAGAAACTACGCTCGTGAAATTGGAAGAGTATCAGCAGCCTTACAGACATTAAACAAAACAAAAGTTAGTGTGCCGGACTTATCTGGATTAACCGGTCAGCTTCGGAGCTTGTCAAAAGTTGACTTTACGACGCTTGGAGCGAGTACGAAATCTTTGCAGAATCTGGCTGCTGGATTAAGTTCTTTAAAAGGTGTTTCTAACATTTCAATCCCAAAGATTGATACAAAAAACGTCAAGTCAGCAGTAAATGCTATTCAAAAGTTTCAAGAGATTGATGCTACGAAGATGCAGCCCGCAATAACCGGCGTTGAAAAGATTGCTAGTACCATGAACGCTCTTAACGGAATGAACTTCAAGGATTCTAAAATCACGAATGTTATCAATTCCTTAAGCAGACTTGCGTCAGCAGATATGAGCGGATTTGACACTTCAAAGATGGGAGAAATCATCAAAAGCATCGACAGCTTAAATGATATCAGGGACGTATCTTCCAGTGTCAACCGGTTCACAGGTTCGTTAGCAAGACTTGCTAATGCCGGTGGAAAAGCAGATCAGTCAGCAGAAGGCTTAAAAAAACTCGGAAAGAGTTTGAGAAAAGTTATTAACGGTATGCTGTTTACAGCAAAGCCTTCGGAATCCATAAACATGTTTGTACAATCCATTTCACGGCTGGCAAATGCAGGTGACAAAACTGGTAAAACAGCATCACAATTGGAGAATTTAGCCGCAGAAGTGAAGAAATTCTTTACTTCTATGCAAGATGCTCCGCGGATCAGTGAGAATACACTGAGAATGACAGAAGCTCTCGGGCAGTTAGCGGCGGCTAGTGGGAAAGTAGGGACTTCCACGAATACTGTGGTCAATTCCTTTAACAAGCTTTCCTCTATCGGTTCGGGGCTTTCTTCGTTACTCGGTGGGGTGGCGACAAAAGCAAAGAGTGGACTGGGATTTCTGGCAGCCGGAATCTCTAGTCTAGTCAATAGGAGCAGTGGGCTGAAAACAGCATCTTCCAATGTAGGCTCTTTTATTAAGACCGTCCTTGGCTTCAAAGCGGCTTCAGCTGTAATGAACAAATTCAGCGAAGCTATGGGCGGAAAAGGTATCCTTGAGATTGGTTCCGATATCGCTGAGGTTGAGAACGTTGTAGACGTTGCTTTTGGAAGCATGGCAGATCAAGCGTATAAGTTTGCGTCTACGGCGACAAAACAGTTCGGACTGTCGGAACTGGCAGCAAAGAACTACTCCGGAACCATGATGGCGATGCTGAATGCTTCTGGTGTAGCGCAGGAATCCGCTGCGAAGATGTCAACAACTCTTGCTGGATTAGCCGGAGATTTGGCATCTTTTTACAACATTGATACTGATACCGCCTTTTACAAAATAAGGGCGGGCATTTCGGGTAGACATTTTGCCCCTTGCAGTCGAAAGATTGCATAGCAAATCGAGCAAAATCGGGGAAAGCTAAATTGATATGAATAAAATTTCAGGTATATATAAAATAATTAACAACGTAAACGGAAAAATCTATATCGGCTCCTCTGAAGATATAGAAAGAAGATGGTATCACCATAAAAATTGTTTAAACAAAGGTACCCATATTAATAAACATTTGCAAGCGGCATGGAATAAATATGGAGAAAATTCCTTTTCTTTCGAAGTCGTAGAAAAATGCAATCCTGAAGACAACTTAGAAATAGAGCAAAAATATTTGGATATGTATTGGGATGAAAAAATCCTGTATAATATTGCGAGATATGCAGAAGCACCGATGAAAGGGCGCACTCATACAGAAGCGACCAAGGCGTTTCTTTCTCAAATCCGAACAGGTAAAAATGTAGGTGAAGAAAATCCTATGTACGGAAGCCATCTTTCAACAGAACAGAAGAAAAATCTGTCCGACAGATTTTCTGGGGTTAATAATCCTATGTACGGGAAACATTTATCGGAAGAAGCAAAAGAAAAGATTTCCAAAGCAAATTCTGGAAGAAAGAAGCCGGAATATCTTAAAGCACGATTAAGATTAGAAATGCTTGGTTCAAACAATCATTTTTATGGTAAAAAGCATACAAAGGAAAGCTTGAAATTGATGAGTAAAAATCGTACAGGACTTTTAAGAGGAGCCGAAAGTCCTGTGAGTAGAAAAGTTGTTAGAATTTCACAGAATGGTGATGTCAAGATTTTCGATACAGTCACACAAGCTGCATCTGAATCTAACGCACAGAGATCACATATTGCGCTGGTATGCAAGGGTAAGAGAAAGCACGCTGGTGGATATACCTGGAAATATTATGAAGATTATCAACATGCTAATCCCGAGGTAAGTGGTCAGATTACTAACGGCTGACCGCCACCGTAACGCGTAGGAGCTGAATAAATATAATGCTCCCAAGAGTGTTCGACACGATTGATAAAGTCAATCCGCTATTAAATATAGTGCCTAACGTTATACGAGGGTGAAAAGGTACGCTGAACCGGGGATGAATTAACATCCCATAATGCGAGGAAACTCCCGGAAGTATCGGATAAAAAGCCGGTACGGTAACATAATTGGAAATCGAGCCTTTAAAGCAACTTGGAATAAATCTTTCAGTCGCCAACCTTCAGGAATATGCGTTGTCGCAAGGTATTACGACAGCTTACAATTCCATGACACAGGCGCAGAAAACAATGCTGCGTTATAACTACATCATGTCAGTTACAAGTGCGCAGCAGGGAGACTTCGCCAGAACAGCCGGTTCCTACGCCAACCAAGTACGTCTCCTCACATTGAATATTCAATCCCTGTCATCTGTAATAGGGCAAGGACTAATTGCCGCAGTTCTTCCAGGCATACAGGCTCTTAATGCCTTGATGTCAAAACTTATGCAGGCTGCGGAAACATTCCGCAACTTTATGTACGTTCTGATGGGCAAAAAAATCAAGGGTTCCACAAGCGGGGTCGTAAACGATCTTGCCGGGCTGGAAGATTCCTCAGCAGACCTTAGCGGATTACAGGATGCCGGAGATTCCGCAGCCTCCGGGCTGGACGATGCTACTTCATCAGCGAAAGCTCTGAAGAAAGCTCTTTCCGTCCTTCCATTTGACGAACTGAATCAGCTGACAGATAATTCTAGTTCATCCGGTTCAACACCTGGTACCGGAAAGGGCAAAATCGGTACTGGAACAACACCGTCATTGGGTTTTGGTGGAATCACAGACCAGATAGATGATGCTCTGAATAAAGAAGAAACCCCTATCAACAAATGGGCTGAAAAAATCCGTAAAGCTTTTCTTAACCATGACTGGGAAGGACTTGGAAAGACCATTGCAGATATGCTTAATATCGGAATCCGGAAGATTTACGATGTTATCAGTTGGAGCAATGTAGGCCCGAAGATCTCTGCATTTTGCAATGCTTTTACTCGCTCTTTTAACAGCCTTGTCGAAAACATTCACTGGGATAAATTAGGACGTACTGTTGGTGCAGGCATCAACACCTTGGTCAACACCTTTGAGCTTCTGATCGGCCCGGGTGGCATTAATTTCGTAAACATCGGTAACAAACTGGCAACCGGACTTCGTGGAATGATTGATGAAGTTAACTGGCCGAACCTTGGTCAAGTCCTTGGCAGTGGTTTTATGATAAGCTGGAATATTCTGGACGGTTTTGTTCAGAAGATGTCAAAAGAGAATAATGCCGGTTTGACTGGTTGGGAACAGTTAGGAACTGCGGTTGCTGATGCCATGAATGGAGCTTTTGGCAGAATTTCATTCTCCAAAATAGCAACTACGATTGCGACTGGATTAAACGGTGCATTTCAAGTATTGACTACATGGACACAAAAATTCAACTGGGGCGGATTAGTAACTAATATTTCCAACGGAATCAATACTTTTATTGGAAAATTCAAGTGGCAAGAGAATGGAACATCCTTAAACACTTTCATTACCAACTTACTGAATGCTCTGGTTGATATCGCAGAAAAAACAGACTGGGAATCCTTCGGAAGAGGCATCGGACTATTCCTTAGTCAGATAGACTGGGGAGCTCATTTAAAAAAATTAGCTACAGTATTACTGGACGTGCTGAGCGGAATCTGGAAAGGACTTGGCAGTACATCCGCGGGAAAATTCGTGGATGCTGTTATTTTTGGAATTGTTAGCTTTAAAGCATTTAGCAAAATCGCTCCGTTTGTAGATGGAATCGTGAAATTCTGTACAGGCTCGACAGTTGAGGATAAACTGTCCAAAGGCATGCAAAAGCTTCTGGGAAAAACAATGGAATCTGCGGCGACAAATTCCGGTTCATTATTTGGAGGCCTTGCCGGAAAAGCCGGAACTCTTGCAACAAAGCTTACCTCTCTTGCTACTGCTATAGCACCGCTTGTCGGAACTGCCGGACTTATCGTTGGAATTGGTGCGGCCGCAACTGCCGGAGTAAAAGGCTTACAAAGTCTGATTGAAAAGATGCAGGGTGGAAATGGCATTGCTACAGAGTATGGAAATGCTATTAATGCTCTCATAACACAGCTTTCAAACTCTGGTGCAATCACCGAAGACGAGGCAAGCAAGCTGTTCAAACTGTCGGAAAGTATGGAGTCTTCCGGCACATCTGCCAGTGATGCCTATGCAAAAATTGCCGAAAAGCTGGGAACTTATGGAGTAACATCCGATCAAGCACAGCAGGCTCTTGCTAGATTATCACAGCAACAGTCAATCACATCCGATTCATTATCTGGGCTTCAAACAGCAATGGACGGACTTGGAAACTCTGTGAGCAACACATCTTATAAGATCGACACTTCCAAACTTTCTTATGATGGGCTGGAAGAATCAATAAAACTTATGAGTGCACAGTTAGGACTTACATCTGACCAGTACACCGCTCTTGATACTGTTATTATGAACGGAGAAAACACTAAAGCTACAGCAAAGCAGACCTATGATAACCTTATTGCTACTTTAAAAGATATGGGAGTTAATACCCAAACAGCAGCTAAGATTATCGGGCAAGTTATGCCGGAAGCATTAGTGCAGGCGTCCAATACTGCAAATACTAGCGGAAAGTCCATGAAGAGTAGTATTTCTGGTAATGCTAAAAGTGCGGCCGAAAGTGCAAATAAAAGCCTTGATTCTATCAAGAATAAATCAGACAGTGTCCTTCCGAGTGTAGCTACAGCAGCAAGTACGGCTTTTGGAAAGGTAAACACGGAAGCAACGACCAAGTGGGGCAACTCTTCCCGTGAAGTAACCAAAAATGTCCGCCAGATGAAGGTTGATGCAAGTACGGAACTCGGCAGAATGGATACTACTGTCCGCAGTCATTTTGGAAGCCAGTACAGAATCGCTCTTGGCAAATGGCAGAATCTTGGAAGGGATATATCTTCTTACATCCGGGGAACTATGAATACGAGTGTTGGGGGCGGTATTGATACCATAACAAATACGATCAGCCGAAATTTTGGAAACATGTATAGCATTGGACAAACTGCTATGCAAAATCTCCGAAATGGTATTGAATCTATCCATATCAATACTCCTCATATCTCTATGGATTACACTGATTGGCAAGAAGGAAGAACACATAAGTGGAGATGGAACTCTTCAGTTAATTGGTATGCCAAAGGCGGTCTCTTCAATGCAGCATCCGTAATTGGTGTCGGTGAAGCCGGAAAGGAAGCGGTCCTTCCATTGACTAACAAACAGGCTATGAAGAGCATTGCTGACAGCATCACCGGAAACATGCCGGACGGAAGCATTGGACTGGGCAAGGAAGAAATGACACAGGCGGTAACACAGGGCGTTGCCATGGCAATGATGAACATGAACACCGGCGGAAACTCATCTCCGCAGTACATTTCCAACACGATCAATCTGGATGGACGTGCTATTGCGAAAGCAGTCACAAAAGCCCAGAACGACAACAACAGGCGGAAAAATCCTAGTCCAGCATGGTAAAAACCATTGCCATTTCTGCCGGGTTGCGGTATAATAAATGAGTAACAAGTAGTACCTATATCTTGTTATTGTACGAAAAACAAAATATTGAGCAGACTTTAAGATGATATTTACTTGGGTTGAAACAGTGACCCGCTTTCCGTGATACCGTCTTGGAGTCTGCTCTTTTTTTGTTTCCAAAAACCCTGCCTGCAAGAGCAGTTGCGAACGAAAGGAGTTATATGGAGATAGTAAGTATTAAAAACAATCAAGCATTTACTGACAGCAAAATTATTGCATTCGGCACAAACAACCGGCATCATTCAATAACTGCGGTAATTCAAAAGTATTTAGACGATTTTGAGGATTTCGGGAAGGTTCGATTTAAAATGGAACCTTTGGCAAGCGGTCAGAAGGAAAAAATTTACATCCTAAATCAGCAGCAGGCTACATTGCTTATGACTTATTTGAGAAACAGTGAAATTACCCGTAGGTTTAAAAAGGAGCTCGTTCGCCAGTTTTACTTAATGCAACAATTTATTTTCGAACGTCAAAGCAAGTATTGGGTTGAAACACGAGAGCAGGGAAAACTTACTAGAAAAGCTGAAACGGATGTTCTGAAGCAATTAGTTGAATACGCGAAAGAACAGGGTTCTCAGCATTCTGATAAAATGTATATCACATACACCAAATTAGCAAATAAAATTTGCGGTATATCTGGAAGAGATAACGCTACAGCTCAACAGTTGAGCAACCTTACTGTAGCTGAAAACATCATTCTTCATTGCATCCAAGCAGGAATCTTGGAGAATAAATATTACAAAGAAATCTATAGAGACTGCAAAAAGCGACTGGAGATATTCAAAGATATTGCTTATTTGGAAGTCGCATAAAACTGGTAAAACCAACAGGCTTACCCGACGGGGGACAAGCGTAATTCCATGATACGCCTGCCTGTTGTTTTTATAAATCATGGATCTGTGACGAAACGGCAGTCACGTATTAACGACATGGAGGTTATCTATATGAAAGGTCGAAAATTAGCTTCCCCAAAACAAATAAAATTTGCCAGAGTAATTGCCGAAGCTCTTGATATTAATATGAGCTTTAATGAAGGCGATAGTTATTATGATGTTAATGAGTTTATCACAGAGCACGAAGACGAATACAAAAAATGCAATTGGAAAAAAGCAAGTATTCGCCAAATTGATTACGCTAATGCAATCTCACGTGCTTGTTATGGATACAAAAAGTTTGATGAAAATAGTTGCTATGGTGATGTTTCCGATTTTATATCAGGTAACAAAGATGCGTATGCACGTATATTGTGGAGAGAATCCATTATAGAAAAAAATAGCGAAGATACTGTTGAATGTAGTAAAGATTTTCCAACGGAATCAATGCTGTTTTTGTGTGATAATTTATATAAAGTTCATGGCGTATACGCTTTTATTGGCGAAGATAATACCATTTTGTACATTGGAAAATCAATTGATTTATCGCAAAGAATTACATCGTCTTATAGAGAACGAAAAAATTCGGCAAAAATTACCCGAGTAATGTTTTATGCGGTAAATAATATTGCAGATACAAATATTTTAGAAATATTACTCATAGCCGAAAATAATCCGGTTCTCAATGAAGACTGCAAAACAGAAGACTCCCCTGAACTGTTTCATAGTGGAATAGACATACTCCGGGATTTCAGCGAAATTCCACTTAACAATTCGGAAAAGGAGGTCATGTGATTATGGCAGTATTTAGAGTGCACAAAACAAAGAATTATACATTGATGAGTAATCATCATTTAAGAGACAAGAATTTAAGCCTTAAAGCAAAGGGACTTTTGTCAGTGATGTTTTCTTTGCCGGATTCTTGGAATTATTCTATTCCGGGATTATGCGCGATCTTGAAAGAAAACGAAACAGCAGTAAAGTCAACTATAAAAGAATTAAAGTAAGCGTCAAATAAAACAGTGTATAGAAAAATAACCGTCAGCCTTTTATACTAAAAGGTCAACGGTTATCGACAGAATTCTTTTACAAGAGGATTCCAAGGCAGATAATCATCCAG